>NZ_JBNGGE010000002.1:0-463464 GCF_049975785.1 Streptomyces sp. WG7 | reverse complement strand
AGCCGGAGCCGGAGCCGGAGCCGGAGCCGGAGCCGGAGCCGGAGCCGGAGCCGGAGCCGGAGCCGGAGCCGGAGCCGAAGCCGAAGGGCCGGGGAGCCGCCTCAGTAGGCGACACCCACGCCCTGTTTCAGGGTCCCCGCGTCGCCGGTCATCGCGAGCATCGCGTGGGCGACGTCGGCGCGGCCCACGTAACGGCCCTTGACCGGGAAACCGCCGATCTCCGTCCGGTACCGGCCGGAGATCGGCTTGTCCTGCAGGCGCGGCGGCCGGACGACCGTCCAGTCGGTGGTGCTGCGCGCCACTTCCGCCTCCATGGCGCGCAGATCGGCGTAGATGTCCTTGAGGACGGCGGAGACGACGCCGAGCACAGCCCGGTCCAGGAGTCCGGCGTCCCGTGGCCGGGGCCCGACCGGAGCGGCACTGACGACCAGCAGCCTGCGCACGCCCTCCGCCTCCATCGCGCCGAGCACCGTGCGGGTGAGCCGTGTCGCGACCCCGGCGTCGGCGCGGCGGCGTGCGCCGAGTCCGGACAGCACGGCGTCCCGCCCGGCCACCGCCGGCCGCACAGCAGCCGGGTCGCCCAGGTCCGCGCGGAACACTTCCAGACGTTCGCCGGTCACGGACAGCCGCGCGGGGTCCCGTACGACGGCCGTGACCTGGTGTCCGGCGTCGAGGGCCTGCCGGACGACCTCCTGGCCGATGCCTCCGGTGGCACCGAAGACGGTGAGCTTCATGGCGTACTCCGTTCCGCGCGGTGGCGTGGCTGCGCTGTGGTGGACGACCTCTGGGTGGGTGAGTACTTACTCACCCCTTCCTCCTCTAGGGTGAGTAAATACTCACCACCCGTCAACCCCCGACTGGAGCCGCCATGCCGCCCGCCAAACCGGCCCGGGAACGGATCCTGGACGCCGCCCATGAGCTGATGCTCACCGTCGGGCTCGCCCGCGCCACCACCAAGGAGATCGCCAGGGGAGCCGACTGCTCCGAGGCGGCGCTGTACAAGCACTTCGTGAGCAAGGAGGAGCTCTTCATCCGCGTCCTGTCCGAGCGGCTGCCGCGGCTGACCCCGCTGCTGCGGGAACTCGCCGCCGAGCCGGGCCGTGGCTCTCTCGAGGAGAACGTCACGGAGATCGCCCGTCAGGCCGCGCTCTTCTACGAGCAGAGCTTCCCGATCGCCGCCTCGCTGTACGCGCAGACGCAGCTCAAGCGGCGGCACGACGACGCGATGCGGGAGATGGGCACGGGGCCGCACCTGCCGATCGAGGGCCTCGATGCCTACCTGCGCGCCGAGCAGGCCGCAGGGCGTGTCCGCGCCGACGCGGACACCTTCGCCGCCGCGTCGCTGCTGCTGGGTGCCTGCGCGCAGCGGGCGTTCGCGTACGACGCGACGCGGAGCGGTGTCCGCCCGCCGATGGACGACTTCGCCCGGCGACTCGCCCGGACACTGCTCGCGGGGGTCTGCTGAACTGCCGCCCGGCGTGGGCGCGAACGGGGACGGGTGGGTGACGCCGCCCGGCGCGACGGGGTGCTCCGGTGCCCCCGAGTCCCGGCTTCGCTGGAGCGGGCCCTCATCGTGCCCACCCGCGCCGACGTGCGAGTACGTCCTCGGTCGCCCCGGTCGCCCCGGTCGTCCCGGTCGTCCCGGTCGTCCCGGTCGTCCCGGTCGTCCCGGTCGTCCCGGTCGTCCCGGTCGTCCCGGTCGTCCTCGGTCGCCCCGGTCGTTCAGGAACCGGGGAGGCACGGCCGCCCGCAGCAAGGGCCGCATGCGCCTGCCGCAGTGGCCGGCGTGCCTGTGCCGCCCACGTAGGACGCGTCTGTGCCGCCCCCCCTGCGAGGCGCGTCTGTCGCCCCCCGCAGGGCGGTCTGCGCCGTCCCTACGAGGCCATCCAGCCGTCCACCCCCGCCAGCAGCTTCTCCTTCACGTCCTTCGGCGCCGCCGACCCCCGTACCGACTGACGTGCCAGTTCCGCCAGCTCCGCGTCGGTGAACCCGTGGGCCTGACGGGCGATCTCGTACTGGGCGGCCAGCCGGGACCCGAACAGCAGGGGGTCGTCCGCGCCCAGGGCCATCGGCACCCCGGCCTCGAACAGCGTCCGCAGCGGCACGTCCTCCGGCTTCTCGTACACGCCCAGGGCCACGTTCGACGCCGGACACACCTCGCACGTCACCTGCCGGTCCGCCAGCCGCTTCAGCAGCCGCGGGTCCTCCGCCGCCCGCACCCCGTGGCCGATCCGGTCGGCCTCCAGGTCGTCGAGGCAGTCCCGTACGGACAGCGGCCCGGTCAGCTCGCCCCCGTGCGGTGCGGACAGCAGTCCCCCTTCCCGCGCGATCGCGAACGCCCGGTCGAAGTCCCGGGCCATGCCCCGCCGCTCGTCGTTGGAGAGTCCGAACCCGACCACGCCCCGGTCCGCGTACCGCACCGCGAGACGGGCCAGCGTCCGCGCGTCCAGCGGATGCTTCATCCGGTTCGCGGCGACCAGCACCCGCATCCCGATCCCGGTGTCCCGGACGGCCGTCTCCACCGCGTCCAGGATGATCTCCAGCGCCGGGATGAGCCCGCCCAGCCGCGGCGCGTACGACGTCGGGTCCACCTGGATCTCCAGCCACCCCGACCCGTCCCGCAGGTCCTCCTCGGCGGCCTCGCGGACGAGCCGCTGGATGTCCTCCGGCTCCTGGAGGCACGATCGCGCCGCGTCGTACAGCCGCTGGAAGCGGAACCAGCCCCGCTCGTCCGTCGCCCGCAGTCTCGGCGACTCCCCGCGGCCCAGTGACTCGGTCAGCGTCTCGGGCAGACGCACGCCGTGCTTGTCGGCCAGTTCCAGCAGGGTCGCGGGCCGCATCGACCCGGTGAAGTGCAGGTGGAGATGGGCCTTCGGCAGTTCAGAGACATCACGTACACGCTCCATTCCGTGATCCTGCCGTACGACACGGCCGACCCGACAGCACTTTCCCCGTACGTGGTCTTGCTCGCACAAACAAAGCAGGGTCTCACCGGAACGTTCCGGTGAGACCCTGCTGAAGAACGGCCGGGGCGCGACCGTCAGTCCCTGGCCTCCGCCAGCAGCTTCTGGATCCGGCTCACGCCCTCGACGAGGTCCTCGTCCCCGAGCGCGTACGACAGCCGCAGGTACCCGGGCGTGCCGAACGCCTCGCCGGGCACCACCGCGACCTCGGCCTCCTCCAGGATCAGCGCGGCCAGCTCGACCGTGTCCTGCGGGCGCTTGCCGCGGATCTCCTTGCCGAGCAGCGCCTTGACCGACGGGTAGGCGTAGAAGGCGCCCTCCGGCTCCGGGCACAGCACGCCGTCGATCTCGTTGAGCATCCGCACGATCGTCCTGCGGCGCCGGTCGAAGGCCTCCCGCATCTTCGCCACGGCGTCCAGGTCGCCGGAGACCGCGGCGAGCGCCGCCGCCTGGGCGACGTTGGACACGTTGGACGTGGCGTGCGACTGGAGGTTCGTCGCGGCCTTGACGACGTCCTTCGGGCCGATGACCCACCCGACCCGCCAGCCGGTCATCGCGTACGTCTTGGCGACACCGTTGACCACGATGCACTTGTCACGCAGCTCGGGCAGCAGCGCCGGCATGGACACGGAGAAGGCGTCGCCGTAGACGAGGTGCTCGTAGATCTCGTCGGTCAGCACCCACAGGCCGTGCTCGACGGCCCACTGGCCGATCGCCTCGGTCTCGGCCTCGCTGTACACGGCCCCCGTCGGGTTCGACGGCGACACGAACAGGACGACCTTCGTCTTCTCGGTGCGCGCGGCCTCCAGCTGCTCCACGCTCACCCGGTAGCCGGTCGTCTCGTCGGCGACGACCTCGACCGGGACACCGCCGGCCAGCCGGATCGACTCGGGGTACGTGGTCCAGTACGGCGCCGGGACGATGACCTCGTCGCCCGGGTCGAGGATCGCGGCGAACGCCTCGTAGATGGCCTGCTTGCCGCCGTTGGTGACCAGGATCTGCGACGGGTCGACCTCGTAGCCGGAGTCGCGCAGCGTCTTGGCGGCGATCGCGGCCTTCAGCTCCGGCAGTCCGCCGGCCGGGGTGTAGCGGTGGAACTTCGGGTTCTTGCACGCCTCGATCGCGGCCTCGACGATGTAGTCGGGCGTCGGGAAGTCGGGCTCACCGGCGCCGAAGCCGATCACCGGTCGCCCGGCGGCCTTGAGGGCCTTGGCCTTGGCGTCCACGGCGAGGGTGGCGGACTCGGAGATCGCACCGACCCGGGCGGAGACCCGGCGCTCGGTGGGAGGGGTTGCAGCGCTCATGGAGCCCATCGTTCCAGACAGGGAACTTCCGGGACACACGGGTTTCACGGACTGAGCAGGACGAGATCTGCCGAGGCCGTGCCTATGCCGCGCCTATGCCTGGCGGGATCTGGTGGGATCTGGAGGGATCTGGCGAGAGCGGTCGAGACAGGGGGAGACCGGGCGGGCCAGGACGGGGACAAACGCCGGAACAGCCGGAACAACAGTCCGGACCGGCCCCCGCGGCCAGGGCGATCTTCGGCCAGGACGGCACGGCGAGGACTCCCGCGCGTCCTTTCTGTTCGACGCCCGGCCCCTGAGCACGTACACTCTCACCTCGTTGGCCTTCAACGGCTCGCGCTCACTCGGTGCACACCAAGCATCCGGGCGGATGCGGTACGTTGGGGGACACACAAAGGGTCGTAGCTCAATTGGTAGAGCACTGGTCTCCAAAACCAGCGGTTGGGGGTTCAAGTCCCTCCGGCCCTGCTACACACACCTTCGCCAGGATGTGTGCGCATGTACGTACAGCAATGCACCGCCGTGCGGCTCAGACCGGGCGCGGCACGGCCACGACCCGGAATCAGGTGAGGACGAGTGACGGACGCCGTGGGCTCCATCGACATGCCTGATGCCGAGGACGAAGCGCCGGACTCCAAGAAGAAGTCGCGCAAGGGCGGCAAGCGTGCCAAGAAGGGCCCGCTGAAGCGTCTCGCGCTCTTCTACCGCCAGATCGTCGCGGAGCTGCGCAAGGTTGTCTGGCCGAGCCGCAACCAGCTGACGACGTACACCACCGTGGTGATCATCTTCGTGGTCATCATGATCGGCCTGGTGACTCTGATTGACTATGGCTTCAGTAACGCCGCCAAGTACGTCTTCGGCTGATTCGAGAGCGAAGGGCGCCGAGGTACCCGGCGCCCCTTTCGCGTGTTCCACCCCTATGTATCCAGGAAGAAGCAGCCACCGTGTCTGACCCGAACGTGAACGACGCCATCGAGCCGGTCGAGTCCGTCGAGGACGAGCCCGGCACCTTCGAGGGCGCCGACAACGAGGACACCGAGGCCTCCGTCGAGGCCGAGGCTGCCGACGACGCCGTCGTCGCGGACGCGGACGAGACCGCCGACGCCCAGGACGAGACCGCCGAGCCGACGGGTGACGACGCGGAGGCCGACGAGGTCACGGAGTCCGACGCGGAGACCGACGAGGCCGCGGAGGCCGAGCCCGAGCTCGACCCGATCGAGAAGCTCCGCCAGGAGCTGCGCGTCCTCCCCGGCGAGTGGTACGTGATCCACACCTACGCCGGTTACGAGAACCGCGTGAAGACCAACCTCGAGCAGCGTGCCGTCTCGCTCAACGTCGAGGACTACATCTTCCAGGCCGAGGTGCCGCAGGAAGAGGTCGTCCAGATCAAGAACGGCGACCGCAAGACGATCCGGCAGAACAAGCTGCCCGGCTACGTCCTCGTGCGCATGGACCTGACCAACGAGTCCTGGGGCGTCGTCCGCAACACCCCCGGCGTCACCGGCTTCGTCGGCAACGCCTACGACCCGTACCCGCTGACGCTGGACGAGATCGTCAAGATGCTCGCCCCCGAGGCCGAGGAGAAGGCCGCCCGCGAGGCCGCCGAGGCCGAGGGCAAGCCGGCTCCGCAGCGCAAGGTCGAGGTCCAGGTCCTGGACTTCGAGGTCGGCGACTCGGTCACCGTCACCGACGGCCCGTTCGCGACGCTGCAGGCCACGATCAACGAGATCAACGCCGACTCGAAGAAGGTCAAGGGCCTCGTCGAGATCTTCGGCCGCGAGACCCCGGTCGAGCTGAGCTTCGACCAGATCCAGAAGAACTGAGACCTTCTGGACGTACTGCTTCCGAGCAGGTCAGGCGGGCGTTCGCGCCCTGCCTGACCTGCTCGGTTTTTGGCCGCACATCCATACCCGTTATCGTTGTGCGGTATGCCTGTGTCCGGGTCGCCCCCGGATGCGGGCAGGACCCGAATCGAAAGGACCCGGAGAGCTATGCCTCCCAAGAAGAAGAAGGTCACGGGGCTCATCAAGCTCCAGATCCAGGCCGGTGCCGCGAACCCGGCTCCGCCGGTCGGCCCCGCGCTGGGTCAGCACGGCGTCAACATCATGGAGTTCTGCAAGGCCTACAACGCCGCGACCGAGTCGCAGCGCGGCTGGGTCATCCCGGTGGAGATCACGGTCTACGAGGACCGCTCCTTCACCTTCATCACCAAGACGCCGCCGGCCGCCAAGATGATCCTCAAGGCCGCGGGCGTGGAGAAGGGCTCCGGCGAGCCGCACAAGACCAAGGTCGCGAAGATCACGCGTGACCAGGTCCGCGAGATCGCCACCACCAAGATGCCCGACCTCAACGCCAACGACCTGGACGCCGCCGAGAAGATCATCGCCGGCACCGCGCGTTCCATGGGCGTCACGGTCGAGGGCTGACCTCCACCCCCGTAAGCCAACAGCAGTAGTGGCAGGGCCTGCTCGGCCCGGACCACGACTCCTCAGAAGCCAACAGGAGCAGTAGTGAGCAAGCGCAGCAAGTCTCTCCGCGCTGCGGACGCCAAGATCGACCGGGACAAGCTCTACGCCCCGCTCGAGGCCGTCCGTCTCGCCAAGGAGACCTCCACGACCAAGTTCGACGGCACCGTCGAGGTCGCCTTCCGCCTGGGTGTCGACCCGCGCAAGGCCGACCAGATGGTCCGTGGCACCGTGAACCTCCCGCACGGCACCGGTAAGACCGCCCGGGTCCTGGTCTTCGCGACCGGTGACCGTGCCGAGGCCGCGACCGCCGCGGGCGCCGACATCGTCGGCTCCGACGAACTGATCGACGAGGTGTCGAAGGGCCGTCTGGACTTCGACGCCGTCGTCGCCACCCCGGACCTCATGGGCAAGGTCGGCCGCCTCGGCCGCGTCCTCGGCCCGCGTGGTCTGATGCCGAACCCGAAGACCGGCACCGTGACCCCGGACGTGGCCAAGGCCGTGACCGAGATCAAGGGCGGCAAGATCGAGTTCCGCGTCGACAAGCACTCGAACCTGCACTTCATCATCGGCAAGTCGTCCTTCGAGGACACCCAGCTGGTGGAGAACTACGGCGCGGCGCTGGAGGAGATCCTCCGTCTGAAGCCGTCCGCCGCCAAGGGCCGTTACATCAAGAAGGCCGCCATCAGCACCACGATGGGCCCCGGCATTCCGGTCGACTCCAACCGCACCCGCAACCTCCTCGTCGAGGAGGACCCGGCCGCGGTCTGAGCCAACGGCTCGCCCAACCGGTTCACGGGCCCCGCACCTTTCCGAGGTGCGGGGCCCGTTCCCTTTTCCGCTCCTGTTCCGCCCGGCTCCCATTCCTTGTTCCCGCTCCTTGTCCCCGTTCCGTCGTCCCGCCTTCTTCGGGTCTTCTTCGGGTCTTCTTCCCGTCTCCTTTTCCCGTACGGATGCCCGTGGCCTGGGTTAGCGTGCGGTCACGGGACTCGCACGGGGGTGGGATGCATGACGAGCACGACGGCACGTCGTACGGTCGTCTCGATCGCGGTGACGGCCGCGCTGGCCTGCGTCACCGCCTGCACCTCCGCCGACACGCCCACCGACCACGCCGACCCGTCGACGGAGCCCCTGCGCTCCGTGCAGCGGGCCACCGGCCGTGCGGGTTCGGCGCGGGTCGAGTCCACGACCGTCATGGGCCGCGAGCTGTCCCTGGACGCCGCCGGAGCCCTCGGCTGGCGCGACGGCCTCACCGGCACCCTGACGATCACGTACACGGGCGGAACGACCGCGGAGACCATGCGCAGCCTCGGCACCACCGCGATGGAGGCCCGGTACCTGCCCGACGCGTACTACGCCAGGATGGGCGACGAGTTCGCCGACCGGGTGGGCGGCAGACACTGGATCAAGTACCTCTACGCCGACCTGGAGGACCTCGGCGGCGGTACGGGCGCCGGATTGGCGGAACAGATGCGCAACACCACGCCCCACCACGCGGTGAAGCTGCTGCTGGCCTCCGACGACGTACGCAAGGTCGGCGAGGAGACGGTCCGCGGCCGGCGCACCGCGCACTGGTCCGGCACGGTGGGCGGCGCCACCGAGCAGACCGTCGACATCTGGGTCGACGACCGGGACCTGCTGGTCAAGAAGGTCGAGCGGGGGCGGACGGAGACCGGGGAGCTGACCCAGACCGCCTACTACAGCGACTACGGCGTCGCCGTCTTCGCCGAGCGTCCTCCGGCCGGGGACACCGCCGACTTCACGGAGCTGCTGAAGGGGGCGACCCGGTAATCCGAGGCAGCCGGACGAACGCGTCGGATAAGCTCACAGCGTTTTCTCATATTCGACCGTACGTTCGTCGCGTTTCCTTGGGGGGAATCGATGAGGCTTTCTGTGCATTCGCGGGGTGGAGTGGCGCTCGCCGGCGTGTCCGTTCTGGTGCTGGCGGGTGGGGCCGTCGGCTGCGGCGCCGAGAACAAGGACGGCGGCGAGCGGACCGTCCAGCAGGTCCTGACCGCGGCCTACGAGAAGACGGCCGAGGCCAAGTCCGCCAACGTCGAGATGACCATGTCGATGCCGGCCGCCATGGAAGGCGGCGGCGATGTCTCGATGACCGGTGTCATGGGCTGGGACCCGACGGTGATGGACGTGACCGTCAAGGGTTCCATGCTGGCCACCGAGCCGGACGCCCCGGAGCAGATCCGGATGATCTGGCGCGACAACGTGATGTACGCGGACATGGGCGCGGCCGCCGCCAAGGACATGGACGGCAAGCGCTGGATGAAGATGGACCTGGGGGCCGCCGCCGAGTCCGCGGGCGCCGAGGCCGGTGGGGCGATGTTGTCCGGTATGGAGAACATGAACCAGAACCCGGTCGAGCAGCTTGCCCTGCTCCTGGAGTCGCCCAATCTCAAGCATGTCGGCGAGGAGAAGGTCGACGGCGTAGCGGCCCAGCACTACAAGGGCACGCTCACCGTCAAGGAGGTGCTGGAGAGCAACGAGAGCCTGGACGTGCTCGAGCCCAAGGAGCGCCAGCAGCTTCTGCAGAACGTCGAGAAGTCCGGCGTCAAGGGCTACGACACCGAGGTCTGGGTCAACGACGACGACATGCCGGTCCGCATGGACGTCGGAATGGACACCCCCCAGGGCAACGTCGACATGAGCATGAAGCTCTCCGACTACGGAGCCAAGGCCGAGGTCGAGGTGCCGCCGGCCGGTGAGACCTTCGATCTCTTCGAGATGATCAAGAAGCTGGGCGAGATCGCCGACGACGAGGGAGCCCTCGACGAGGGAACTCTCGACGAGGAGCTGGCCCAGCTGGAGGACCTGGGGCTCGGCTCCGGGGTCTGAGCTCCGGTCCCGCGCGTCGCGCCGCCGACCGGATTTGCCTGACGCCGATCCGGTCGGGTACCTTCCTGGAGAAGCCAAAGACCGCTGGTCGTTGCCGTGCGCTCGCGAGAGTCACGGTGGCCGAAGGATCCGCTGAACTGCGGACGACCCGCGTAGGTGACTGTGGATGAACTCCCTCGAGTGCACGCCTCGCGCGTGTGGCAGAAGGTTGAGTCACGCCCCGTGCGCCTGCGCCGGGGCGTTTCGTTTTCCCCAGTCCTCCTTCGGGTCCGCGCGGTCCGAATCACCCGGAAGGAGGCCGAGGCTCTATGGCGACGCCCGAAAAGGCTGCCGCGGTTGCCGAGCTGACGGACAAGTTCCGCAGCTCCAACGCCGCAGTGCTGACCGAGTACCGCGGTCTCACCGTGGCGCAGCTCAAGACGCTGCGCCGGTCGCTCGGTGAGAACGCCCAGTACGCCGTGGTGAAGAACACGCTGACCAAGATTGCGGCCAACGAGGCCGGGATCACGCTCGACGACCAGCTCTTCGCTGGTCCGACGGCCGTCGCCTTCGTCACCGGTGACCCGGTGGAGTCGGCGAAGGGTCTGCGCGACTTCGCCAAGGACAACCCGAACCTCGTCATCAAGGGCGGTGTCCTTGACGGCAAGGCGCTGTCCGCCGACGAGATCAAGAAGCTTGCGGACCTCGAGTCCCGCGAGGTTCTGCTCTCCAAGCTGGCCGGTGCCATGAAGGGCAAGCAGTCCCAGGCTGCCTCTGTCTTCCAGGCGCTGCCCTCGAAGCTCGTCCGCACCGTGGACGCGCTCCGTGCCAAGCAGGACGAGCAGGGCGGTGCCGAGTAATTCGGCTCGCTTTCCGATCCTCGCCGCGTGAACCGCATGAGGTGAGGGTCGTTGCGGGCCCGACGTACGCCCGCCTCACCCCGTACATCCGGCACCTGCCGAATTAGTGGAAGGACCGCCATCATGGCGAAGCTCAGCCAGGACGACCTGCTCGCCCAGTTCGAGGAGATGACCCTCATCGAGCTCTCCGAGTTCGTGAAGGCCTTCGAGGAGAAGTTCGACGTCACCGCCGCCGCTGCCGCGCCGGTCGTCGTCGCCGGTGGTGCCGCTGGTGGCGCCGCCGCCGAGGCCGCCGAGGAGAAGGACGAGTTCGACGTCATCCTCACCGGTGCCGGCGACAAGAAGATCCAGGTCATCAAGGTCGTGCGCGAGCTGACCTCCCTGGGTCTGAAGGAGGCCAAGGACCTCGTGGACGGCGCCCCGAAGCCCGTCCTCGAGAAGGTCGCCAAGGACGCCGCCGAGAAGGCCGCCGAGTCCCTCAAGGGCGCCGGCGCCTCGGTCGAGGTCAAGTAACACCTCACGGGTCTCAGCGACCGCGCAGGTCTCACCGACCTCACGGGTCGCGCAATGACCTCGCAGGTCTCATGGATCTCACGGATCCGTCAGAACCTGTAACGCCTCAGCGCCGAAGAGCGATCATCCATCCGGGTGGTCGCTCTTCGGCGTACGCGGGGTCCGGCGGCGGCTGCCTTGCACGCGTGACGGCGAAGAGTAGGGTGATCTTCGTCGTGCCGTCGCCGGGGCCCTGAGAGCCCCTGGCGGCAGGCGGTTCGAGCAAGGGGGGCCTTGACGAACCGCACGCAGCGCGCGATTCTCAGGACGCGTCGTCACAAGGATCCGAATCCGAGGCATGGATCCACGGCGAAGAGGGCAGTATCACGGTGCGTTGAGGGCGAGGCCTTGCCGCAGGTGGTGAGAACAACGAGGAGCGAACACGGTCCCCGAGACCCGCACTGGACATCAGTGTGCCATGTGGCTACACTGACCCTTTGCGCTGCCTGTTAGTTGCCCCCTGCCCGTCACCAGGGGTCTGCCCTCACCCGAGCACCGACGATCAGAGCATGCCTGACCTGGCTTTCGGGCCACATCAGGCGCCCCCTGTCTTCGTGCACGGAAGAGGGGCCGGTACGCGCGTAGTGAGTCCGAGCCCTCGGAAGGACCCCCTCTTGGCCGCCTCGCGCAATGCCTCGACCGCGAATACGAACAACGCTGCCAGCACCGCCCCGCTGCGCATCTCCTTTGCAAAGATCAAGGAGCCCCTCGAGGTTCCGAACCTTCTCGCGCTGCAAACCGAGAGCTTCGACTGGCTGCTCGGCAACGACGCGTGGAAGGCTCGCGTCGAGTCGGCTCTGGAGTCCGGTCAGGACGTCCCCACCAAGTCCGGTCTGGAAGAGATCTTCGAGGAGATCTCGCCGATCGAGGACTTCTCCGGGTCGATGTCGCTGACGTTCCGCGACCACCGCTTCGAGCCCCCCAAGAACAGCATCGACGAGTGCAAGGACCGCGACTTCACGTACGCGGCCCCGCTCTTCGTCACCGCCGAGTTCACCAACAACGAGACCGGCGAGATCAAGTCCCAGACGGTCTTCATGGGCGACTTCCCGCTCATGACCAACAAGGGCACCTTCGTCATCAACGGCACCGAGCGTGTCGTCGTGTCGCAGCTGGTCCGTTCGCCGGGTGTCTACTTCGACTCCTCGATCGACAAGACGTCCGACAAGGACATCTTCTCCGCCAAGATCATCCCGTCCCGGGGTGCCTGGCTGGAGATGGAGATCGACAAGCGCGACATGGTCGGTGTCCGCATCGACCGCAAGCGCAAGCAGTCCGTGACCGTCCTCCTCAAGGCGCTCGGGTGGACCACCGAGCAGATCCTCGAGGAGTTCGGCGAGTACGAGTCCATGCGCGCCACCCTGGAGAAGGACCACACCCAGGGCCAGGACGACGCGCTGCTCGACATCTACCGCAAGCTGCGTCCGGGCGAGCCGCCCACGCGTGAGGCCGCGCAGACGCTGCTCGAGAACCTCTACTTCAACCCGAAGCGCTACGACCTGGCCAAGGTCGGCCGCTACAAGGTCAACAAGAAGCTCGGCGCCGACGAGCCGCTGGACGCCGGCGTGCTCACCACCGACGACGTCATCGCCACCATCAAGTACCTGGTGAAGCTGCACGCCGGTGAGACCGAGACGGTCGGCGAGTCGGGCCGGGAGATCGTCGTCGAGACCGACGACATCGACCACTTCGGCAACCGCCGCATCCGCAACGTCGGCGAGCTGATCCAGAACCAGGTCCGTACGGGTCTCGCCCGTATGGAGCGCGTCGTGCGCGAGCGCATGACCACCCAGGACGTCGAGGCGATCACGCCGCAGACCCTGATCAACATCCGGCCGGTCGTCGCCTCCATCAAGGAGTTCTTCGGCACCAGCCAGCTGTCCCAGTTCATGGACCAGAACAACCCGCTGTCGGGGCTGACGCACAAGCGTCGTCTGAACGCCCTCGGCCCGGGTGGTCTCTCCCGTGAGCGGGCCGGCTTCGAGGTCCGTGACGTGCACCCCTCGCACTACGGCCGCATGTGTCCGATCGAGACGCCCGAAGGCCCGAACATCGGTCTGATCGGCTCGCTCGCCTCGTACGGCCGGATCAACCCGTTCGGCTTCATCGAGACGCCGTACCGCAAGGTCGTCGAGGGCCAGGTCACGGACGACGTGGACTACCTGACCGCCGACGAGGAGGACCGCTTCGTCATCGCGCAGGCCAACGCCACGCTCAACGACGACATGCGGTTCGCCGAGGCCCGCGTCCTGGTCCGCCGTCGTGGCGGCGAGGTCGACTACGTCCCCGGTGACGACGTCGACTACATGGACGTCTCGCCGCGCCAGATGGTGTCGGTCGCGACCGCCATGATCCCGTTCCTCGAGCACGACGACGCCAACCGTGCCCTCATGGGCGCGAACATGATGCGCCAGGCGGTGCCGCTCATCAAGAGCGAGTCCCCGCTGGTCGGCACCGGCATGGAGTACCGCTCCGCCGCCGACGCCGGCGACGTGGTCAAGGCCGAGAAGGCGGGTGTGGTCCAGGAGGTCTCCGCGGACTACATCACCACCACCAACGACGACGGCACGTACATCACGTACCGCCTGGCCAAGTTCTCCCGGTCCAACCAGGGAACCTCGGTCAACCAGAAGGTCATCGTCGCCGAGGGCGACCGGGTCATCGAGGGCCAGGTCCTCGCCGACGGTCCGGCCACCGAGAACGGCGAGATGGCGCTCGGCAAGAACCTGCTGGTCGCGTTCATGCCGTGGGAGGGTCACAACTACGAGGACGCGATCATCCTGTCGCAGCGCCTCGTGCAGGACGACGTCCTCTCCTCGATCCACATCGAGGAGCACGAGGTCGACGCCCGTGACACCAAGCTCGGCCCCGAGGAGATCACCCGGGACATCCCGAACGTCTCCGAGGAGGTCCTCGCCGACCTCGACGAGCGCGGCATCATCCGCATCGGTGCCGAGGTCGTCGCCGGCGACATCCTCGTCGGCAAGGTCACGCCCAAGGGTGAGACCGAGCTGACCCCGGAGGAGCGCCTGCTCCGCGCGATCTTCGGTGAGAAGGCGCGCGAGGTGCGCGACACCTCCCTGAAGGTGCCGCACGGTGAGATCGGCAAGGTCATCGGCGTCCGCGTCTTCGACCGCGAAGAGGGCGACGAGCTGCCGCCGGGCGTGAACCAGCTGGTCCGCGTCTACGTCGCGCAGAAGCGCAAGATCACCGACGGTGACAAGCTCGCCGGCCGTCACGGCAACAAGGGCGTCATCTCCAAGATCAACCCGATCGAGGACATGCCGTTCCTGGAGGACGGCACCCCGGTCGACATCATCCTGAACCCGCTGGGTGTCCCGTCCCGAATGAACCCGGGACAGGTCCTGGAGATCCACCTCGGCTGGCTCGCCAGCCGCGGCTGGGACGTCTCCGGCCTCGCGGAGGAGTGGGCGCAGCGCCTGCAGGCCATCGGCGCCGACAAGGTCGAGCCCGGCACTAACGTCGCCACCCCGGTCTTCGACGGTGCGCGCGAGGACGAGCTGGCCGGTCTGCTCCAGCACACCATCCCGAACCGCGACGGCGAGCGCATGGTGCTCCCGTCCGGCAAGGCGCGGCTGTTCGACGGCCGCTCCGGTGAGCCGTTCCCGGAGCCGATCTCGGTCGGCTACATGTACATCCTCAAGCTCCACCACCTGGTCGACGACAAGCTGCACGCCCGGTCGACCGGCCCGTACTCGATGATCACCCAGCAGCCGCTGGGTGGTAAGGCCCAGTTCGGTGGTCAGCGCTTCGGTGAGATGGAGGTGTGGGCGCTGGAGGCTTACGGCGCCGCGTACGCCCTCCAGGAGCTGCTGACGATCAAGTCCGACGACGTGACCGGCCGCGTGAAGGTCTACGAGGCCATCGTCAAGGGCGAGAACATCCCTGAGCCCGGCATCCCCGAGTCCTTCAAGGTGCTCATCAAGGAGATGCAGTCCCTGTGCCTCAACGTGGAGGTGCTGTCCAGCGACGGTATGTCCATCGAGATGCGTGACACCGACGAGGACGTCTTCCGCGCAGCGGAGGAGCTCGGCATCGACCTGTCCCGGCGCGAGCCGAGCAGCGTCGAAGAGGTCTGACGGGAGTCCGGTCCGGAGGTTCAGCGATGAAGATCCCTGAACCTCCGGCCGGCCCCAGGACCCCCGTTTCAGACCCCAAGACTTACAACCCTGAGAGGGATTGACGCATAGTGCTCGACGTCAACTTCTTCGACGAGCTCCGGATCGGTCTGGCCACCGCTGACGACATCCGTCAGTGGAGCCACGGCGAGGTCAAGAAGCCCGAGACGATCAACTACCGCACGCTCAAGCCCGAGAAGGACGGACTCTTCTGCGAGAAGATCTTCGGTCCGACCCGGGACTGGGAGTGCTACTGCGGCAAGTACAAGCGCGTCCGCTTCAAGGGCATCATCTGTGAGCGCTGTGGCGTCGAGGTCACGCGCGCCAAGGTGCGCCGCGAGCGGATGGGCCACATCGAGCTCGCCGCCCCCGTCACCCACATCTGGTACTTCAAGGGCGTTCCGTCGCGGCTGGGCTACCTGCTCGACCTCGCCCCGAAGGACCTCGAGAAGGTCATCTACTTCGCCGCGTACATGATCACGTACGTCGACGAGGAGCGCCGCACCCGCGACCTGCCCTCGCTGGAGGCCCACGTCTCCGTCGAGCGCCAGCAGATCGAGAACCGTCGCGACGCCGACCTGGAGGCCCGCGCCAAGAAGCTCGAGACCGACCTGGCCGAGCTCGAGGCCGAGGGTGCCAAGGCCGACGTGCGCCGCAAGGTGCGCGAGGGTGCCGAGCGTGAGATGAAGCAGCTGCGCGACCGCGCGCAGCGCGAGATCGACCGCCTCGACGAGGTGTGGAGCCGGTTCAAGAACCTCAAGGTCCAGGACCTGGAGGGCGACGAGCTGCTCTACCGCGAGCTGCGCGACCGCTTCGGCACCTACTTCGACGGCTCCATGGGTGCGGCTGCCCTGCAGAAGCGCCTGGAGTCCTTCGACCTCGACGAGGAGGCCGAGCGCCTCCGCGAGATCATCCGTACCGGCAAGGGACAGAAGAAGACCCGTGCGCTCAAGCGCCTCAAGGTCGTCTCCGCGTTCCTGCAGACCAGCAACAGCCCCAAGGGCATGGTGCTCGACTGCGTGCCGGTCATCCCGCCGGACCTGCGTCCGATGGTGCAGCTGGACGGTGGCCGCTTCGCGACCTCCGACCTGAACGACCTGTACCGCCGCGTGATCAACCGCAACAACCGCCTGAAGCGGCTTCTCGACCTCGGCGCGCCCGAGATCATCGTGAACAACGAGAAGCGCATGCTCCAGGAGGCCGTCGACGCGCTCTTCGACAACGGCCGTCGTGGTCGCCCGGTCACGGGCCCCGGCAACCGTCCGCTGAAGTCGCTGTCCGACATGCTCAAGGGCAAGCAGGGCCGCTTCCGTCAGAACCTGCTCGGCAAGCGAGTCGACTACTCGGCGCGTTCCGTCATCGTCGTCGGCCCGCAGCTGAAGCTGCACCAGTGCGGTCTGCCGAAGGCCATGGCGCTGGAGCTCTTCAAGCCGTTCGTGATGAAGCGCCTGGTCGACCTGAACCACGCGCAGAACATCAAGAGCGCCAAGCGCATGGTCGAGCGCGGCCGCACGGTCGTGTACGACGTGCTCGAAGAGGTCATCGCGGAGCACCCGGTTCTGCTGAACCGTGCGCCCACGCTGCACCGCCTCGGCATCCAGGCCTTCGAGCCGCAGCTGGTCGAGGGCAAGGCCATCCAGATCCACCCGCTCGTCTGCACCGCGTTCAACGCGGACTTCGACGGTGACCAGATGGCCGTCCACCTGCCGCTCTCCGCGGAGGCGCAGGCCGAGGCCCGCATCCTGATGCTGTCCTCGAACAACATCCTCAAGCCGGCCGACGGCCGTCCGGTGACGATGCCGACCCAGGACATGGTCCTCGGTCTGTTCTTCCTCACCACCGACGGAGAGGGCCGCGACCTCAAGGGCGAGGGCCGTGCCTTCGGTTCCGCCGCCGAGGCGATCATGGCGTTCGACGCGGGCGACCTGTCGCTCCAGTCGAAGGTCGACATCCGCTTCCCGGTGGGCACCATCCCGCCCCGCGGCTGGGAGCCCCCGGCCCGCGAGGAGGGTGAGCCGGAGTGGCAGCAGGGTGACACCTTCACCCTGAAGACCACGCTGGGCCGCGCGCTCTTCAACGAGCTGCTGCCCGAGGACTACCCCTTCGTCGACTACGAGGTCGGCAAGAAGCAGCTCTCCGAGATCGTCAACGACCTCGCCGAGCGCTACCCGAAGGTCATCGTGGCGGCGACGCTCGACAACCTGAAGGCGTCCGGCTTCTTCTGGGCGACCCGCTCCGGCGTCACCGTGGCCATCTCCGACGTCGTCGTTCCCGAGGCGAAGAAGGAGATCGTCAAGGGCTACGAGGCGCAGGACGAGAAGGTCCAGAAGCAGTACGAGCGCGGTCTGATCACCAAGGACGAGCGCACGCAGGAGCTCATCGCGATCTGGACCAAGGCGACCAACGAGGTCGCCGAGGCGATGAACGACAACTTCCCGAAGACCAACCCGATCTTCATGATGGTGAACTCGGGTGCACGAGGCAACATGATGCAGATGCGTCAGATCGCCGGTATGCGTGGTCTGGTGTCGAACGCGAAGAACGAGACGATCCCGCGTCCGATCAAGGCGTCGTTCCGTGAGGGCCTGTCCGTGCTGGAGTACTTCATCTCCACGCACGGTGCCCGTAAGGGTCTGGCGGACACCGCTCTGCGTACCGCCGACTCGGGTTACCTCACGCGTCGTCTGGTCGACGTCTCCCAGGACGTCATCATCCGCGAGGAGGACTGCGGCACCGAGCGCGGTCTCAAGCTGCCGATCGCCACGCGCGACGCCGACGGCACGCTGCGCAAGGCCGAGGACGTCGAGACCAGCGTCTACGCCCGCATGCTCGCCGAGGACGTCGTCATCGACGGCAAGGTGATCGCGCCGGCCAACGTCGACCTCGGTGACGTGCTCATCGACCAGCTGGTGCGCCACGGTGTCGAGGAGGTCAAGACCCGTTCGATCCTGACCTGCGAGTCCCAGGTCGGCACCTGCGCCATGTGCTACGGCCGCTCCCTGGCCACCGGCAAGCTGGTCGACATCGGTGAGGCGGTCGGCATCATCGCCGCCCAGTCCATCGGTGAGCCCGGTACCCAGCTGACGATGCGTACCTTCCACACCGGTGGTGTGGCCGGTGACGACATCACCCAGGGTCTGCCGCGTGTCGTCGAGCTCTTCGAGGCCCGTACCCCGAAGGGTGTCGCCCCGATCTCCGAGGCCTCCGGCCGCGTCCGGATCGAGGAGACCGAGAAGACCAAGAAGATCGTCGTCACCCCGGACGACGGCAGCGACGAGACGGCGTTCCCGATCTCGAAGCGCTCCCGTCTGCTGGTGGGCGAGGGCGACCACGTCGAGGTGGGCCAGAAGCTCACCGTGGGTGCCACCAACCCGCACGACGTGCTGCGCATCCTGGGTCAGCGTGCCGTCCAGGTCCACCTGGTCGGCGAGGTCCAGAAGGTCTACAACTCGCAGGGCGTGTCGATCCACGACAAGCACATCGAGATCATCATCCGGCAGATGCTGCGCCGCGTGACGATCATCGAGTCCGGCGACGCCGAGCTGCTGCCCGGCGAGCTCGTGGAGCGCACGAAGTTCGAGACCGAGAACCGTCGTGTGGTCCAGGAGGGCGGTCACCCGGCCTCCGGTCGTCCGCAGCTGATGGGTATCACCAAGGCCTCGCTGGCGACGGAGTCCTGGCTGTCGGCCGCCTCCTTCCAGGAGACGACCCGAGTCCTGACGGATGCGGCGATCAACGCCAAGTCCGACAGCCTCATCGGCCTCAAGGAGAACGTCATCATCGGTAAGCTCATCCCGGCCGGTACGGGCCTGTCCCGCTACCGCAACATCCGGGTCGAGCCGACCGAGGAGGCCAAGGCCGCGATGTACTCGGCCGTCGGCTACGACGACATCGACTACTCGCCGTTCGGCACGGGCTCCGGCCAGGCCGTTCCGCTGGAGGACTACGACTACGGTCCGTACAACCAGTAAGCGAGTCGCCTGACAAGGCCGCTACGACCGAAGGGCGGTCACCCCGTGGGGTGGCCGCCCTTCGGCGTGTGCTCGACGGGGTGGCTACGGCACGCCCAGCTCGAAGAGGACGTAGTGCGCGTACCAGCCGGAGGCGAGTGCGGTCGTGGTGAAGAAGACCGCCAGGGCCGGGAGCTTCAGGCGGGCGAGGGCCGCCGCCGGGGCCAGGAGGAGCGGGAAGGCGGGCAGCAGGTAGCGCATGGTGTTGCCGAACATCTGCTGGGTGCCGAGGACGGTGACGATCGTCGCCAGGGTGTACGCGACGAGCACCAGCGGGGGGCGCTTGCGCCACATCAGGGCGATCAGGAAGGGCAGCGCCAGGACCAGCAGGAGGGACAGCAGGTCGGGGGTGTAGAAGGCGAAGGGGTAGTCGCCGCGGCCCACCGCGAGGTTGAGCAGCACGTCCAGGGTGTGGGCGCCGTAGTCGAAGAAGTGCGCCCAGCCCTCGCGCTGGAGCGTGAAGTACGCCGTCGGCTCGCCGATGCTGTAGCCGACCCAGGCGATGTAGGCGAGCAGGCCCAGGGGGGCGACGACCATGGCGTACACCGGGCCGCGTACGCCGTGCTGGCGTCGGGTGGCGGGGCGGGCGAGGACCACCAGCGCGGCGAGTCCCACGGCGCCTATGAGGACGGCGGAGGTGGGGCGGTTCAGGCCCGCGGTGAAGGCCAGCAGGCCGGCCGCCACCCAGCGCTTGGTCATCACGGCGTAGCAGGCCCAGGCGGCGATGGCGACGAACAGGGACTCGGAGTACACCGCCCACTCGACGCCCGCGCCGGGGGCCACGGCCCACAGTCCCGCGGCGATGGTGCCCGCGCGGGCACCGGCGACGAGGCGGATCACGGCGAAGATGCCCGCTGCCGCGACGAACGAGAAGACGACGGAGACCAGGATCCCGGAGCCGTACAGGCCGAGGCCCGTGGTCTCCGAGACCATGCGGATCAGGGCCGGGTAGAGCGGGAAGAACGCGACCGAGTTCTGCTGGACCGTGAACAGGCCGTCCGAGTCGAGCGGCACCAGGGAGGGGCTGTAGCCGTGCTCGGCGACCTGGAGGTACCACCAGCCGTCCCAGGTGGCCAGGACGTCCCACCAGTGGGCGCCGCCCCCGAAGCGCGGGTTCTTCCCCTTGTAGTCCCCGGCGTACTCCAGCAGGGCGGCGAAGACCGTGAGGCCGACGAGTTTCGCGACGCCGTACAGGACGAGCGGGGTCAGGTAGGGGCGCGCGCCGGCCGGCAGGGTCGGCGGCCAGGTCCGCCAGGGGTGTTTCCGGCGTTCGCCGGGCAGCCGTTCCGGTGCGCCCGCCGACTCGCCGGTCACCGTTTCGTCGGCAGCCGTGTCCATGGCTGTCATCCCCCTCAGTCCACCCTCAACCGTCAGTTGCTGCCATAAGATCGCACAAGAGTCGCACATCTGTGCTCGATGTTCGGGGGAGGGGAGGCGCGGTGCCCGAGGGACGGGACGGGGACGTGCACGAAGCGGTCGTGCTGTCGGTCGTCATTCCGATGTACAACGAGGAAGAGGTCCTGCCCGCGCTGGTCAGCAGGCTGCGGCCGGTCCTGGCGGAGCTGGGCGTCGCCCACGAGGTCGTCGCGGTGGACGACGGCAGCGGTGACCGTACGGCGGAGCTGCTCGCCGCCTTCCGGCTGGGCTGGCCGGAACTGCGGGTGGTCGCGCTGCGGCGCAATTCCGGTCACCAGGCGGCCCTCACCGCCGGCCTGGACCGGGCGTGCGGCGCGTACGTGGTGAGCCTGGACGCCGACCTCCAGGACCCGCCGGAGAAGATCCCCGAGATGCTGGCGCTGGCCCGCGCGGAGGGGCTCGACATCGTGTACGGGGTCCGTGTCGACCGCAGCAGCGACTCCGGGTTCAAGCGGTGGTCGGCGGGCCTGTACTACCGGCTGATGCGGCGCCTGGCGGGCCCGTCGGTCCTCGCGCAGGCGGGCGACTTCCGGCTGCTCAGCCGGGCCGCCGTGGACGCGCTGAAGGCACTGCCGGACCAGCAGCGGGTCTACCGGCTCCTGGTGCCCTGGCTGGGCTTCCCGAGTGGCCGGGTGACGTACGAGCGTGCCCCGCGCACCGCGGGCCGCACCAAGTACCCGCTGGGCCGGATGATCCGGCTCGCGGTCGACAGCGTCACCGGGTTCTCCGCGGCCCCGCTGCGGCTGGCCACCTGGCTGGGCGCCGGCGCCTTCGTGGTGTGCCTGGGGCTGCTGGTCTACACGCTGGTCGCCTTCGCCCTGGGCCGCACGGTGCCCGGCTGGACGTCGCTCTTCACCGGCATCGTCTTCATCGGCGCCGTGCAGCTGATCTGCGTCGGGCTGCTCGGCGAGTACGTCGGCCGCATATACACGGCCGTGCAGAACCGCCCGACGTACTTCGTCCGCGACGACACGGCCGCCCCGCCGCCGTCCGACGACGGACGGGCCGCCGCCGGTCCCGGCGAGGTGCGGGAGCCGCGCGTCCCCGTGCCGCGGTCCTGAGGCGCCCTGCGCCGATCGGGGCACAGTGGGGTGAATCGGGTGCCGGTGCCGGTCCCGCGCATTTGTTTTGACCGCAGCGAATGCGATAGGTACGCTCAGACCTTGTGCCTGGGGTGTGCCCTGGCCCTCGCGCGTGCCTTCAACCGCTGTGAGGGTCAAGACCGGCCACCGCAATCCGCGCTCCTTTCGCCTTGCGGCGAAAGTCCGCGGCTTCGACACACCCGACCGCGTGGGTCGGCGACGTTCCAGGTTAGCTTCACCATTCGGCGCACAGAAACCGGAGAAGTAGTGCCTACGATCCAGCAGCTGGTCCGGAAGGGCCGGCAGGACAAGGTCGAGAAGAACAAGACGCCCGCACTCGAGGGTTCGCCCCAGCGTCGCGGCGTCTGCACGCGTGTGTTCACGACCACCCCGAAGAAGCCGAACTCGGCCCTGCGTAAGGTCGCGCGTGTGCGTCTGACCAGCGGGATCGAGGTCACTGCTTACATTCCGGGTGAGGGGCACAACCTGCAGGAGCACTCCATCGTGCTCGTGCGCGGCGGCCGTGTGAAGGACCTGCCGGGTGTTCGCTACAAGATCATCCGCGGTTCGCTTGACACCCAGGGTGTGAAGAACCGCAAGCAGGCCCGCAGCCGCTACGGCGCCAAGAAGGAGAAGTAAGAATGCCTCGTAAGGGCCCCGCCCCGAAGCGCCCGGTCATCATCGACCCGGTCTACGGTTCTCCTCTGGTGACCTCCCTGATCAACAAGGTGCTGCTGAACGGCAAGCGCTCCACCGCCGAGCGCATCGTCTACGGCGCCATGGAGGGCCTGCGCGAGAAGACCGGCAACGACCCGGTCATCACGCTGAAGCGCGCTCTCGAGAACATCAAGCCGACCCTCGAGGTCAAGTCCCGCCGCGTCGGTGGTGCGACGTACCAGGTGCCGATCGAGGTCAAGCCCGGTCGCGCCAACACCCTCGCGCTGCGCTGGCTGGTCGGTTACTCCCGCGCCCGTCGCGAGAAGACCATGACCGAGCGGCTGCTCAACGAGCTCCTCGACGCGTCCAACGGCCTCGGTGCCGCTGTGAAGAAGCGCGAGGACACGCACAAGATGGCCGAGTCCAACAAGGCCTTCGCGCACTACCGCTGGTAGTCGCTACCCACATCGAGACCGAGAGAAGACTGAAGCCTTATGGCTACCACTTCACTTGACCTGGCCAAGGTCCGCAACATCGGGATCATGGCCCACATCGACGCGGGCAAGACGACCACCACCGAGCGCATCCTGTTCTACACGGGCGTGTCGTACAAGATCGGTGAGGTCCACGACGGCGCCGCCACGATGGACTGGATGGAGCAGGAGCAGGAGCGTGGCATCACGATCACGTCTGCTGCGACCACCTGCCACTGGCCGCTCGAGGACAACGACTACACGATCAACATCATCGACACCCCGGGGCACGTCGACTTCACCGTCGAGGTGGAGCGTTCCCTGCGTGTGCTCGACGGTGCCGTGACCGTGTTCGACGGTGTCGCCGGTGTCGAGCCGCAGTCCGAGACGGTGTGGCGTCAGGCCGACCGTTACGGCGTGCCGCGCATCTGCTTCGTCAACAAGCTGGACCGTACCGGCGCCGAGTTCCACCGCTGCGTGGAGATGATCTCGAACCGCCTGGGCGCCCAGCCGCTCGTCATGCAGCTCCCGATCGGCGCCGAGGCCGACTTCAAGGGCGTCGTGGACCTGGTCCGCATGAAGGCGCTCGTGTGGTCCGCCGACGCGGCCAAGGGCGAGATGTACGAGACCGTGGACATCCCGGCCACGCACACCGAGGCCGCCGAGGAGTGGCGCGGCAAGCTGGTCGAGGGCGTCGCGGAGAACGACGAAGAGATCATGGAGCTGTTCCTGGAGGGCCAGGAGCCCACCGAGGAGCAGCTGTACGCCGCGATCCGTCGTGTCACCATCGCCTCCGGCAAGTCCGACGACACCACGGTCACCCCGGTGTTCTGCGGCACCGCGTTCAAGAACAAGGGCGTCCAGCCCCTGCTCGACGCGGTCGTGCGCTACCTGCCGACCCCGCTCGACGTCGAGGCCATCGAGGGCCACGACGTCAAGGACCCCGAGGTCGTCGTCAAGCGCAAGCCGTCCGAGGACGAGCCGCTGGCCGCGCTCGCGTTCAAGATCATGAGCGACCCGCACCTCGGCAAGCTCACCTTCGTCCGGGTCTACTCGGGCCGCCTGGAGTCCGGCACCGCGGTGCTGAACTCCGTCAAGGGCAAGAAGGAGCGCATCGGCAAGATCTACCGCATGCACGCCAACAAGCGTGAGGAGATCGAGTCGGTGGGCGCCGGCGACATCGTCGCCGTCATGGGCCTGAAGCAGACCACCACCGGTGAGACGCTGTCCGACGACAAGAGCCCGGTCATCCTGGAGTCCATGGACTTCCCGGCGCCGGTCATCGAGGTCGCCATCGAGCCCAAGTCGAAGGGCGACCAGGAGAAGCTCGGCGTCGCGATCCAGCGCCTCGCCGAGGAGGACCCGTCCTTCCAGGTCCACTCCGACGAGGAGACCGGCCAGACCATCATCGGCGGTATGGGCGAGCTGCACCTCGAGGTGCTGGTCGACCGCATGCGCCGTGAGTTCCGGGTCGAGGCCAACGTCGGCAAGCCCCAGGTCGCGTACCGTGAGACGATCCGCAAGGCCGTCGAGCGCGTGGACTACACCCACAAGAAGCAGACCGGTGGTACCGGTCAGTTCGCCAAGGTGCAGATCGCGATCGAGCCGATCGAGGGCGGCGACAGCTCGTACGAGTTCGTGAACAAGGTGACCGGTGGCCGTATCCCGAAGGAGTACATCCCTTCGGTGGACGCCGGTGCCCAGGAGGCCATGCAGTTCGGCATCCTGGCCGGCTACGAGATGACGGGCGTCCGCGTCACGCTCATCGACGGCGGCTACCACGAGGTCGACTCCTCCGAGCTCGCCTTCAAGATCGCCGGTTCGCAGGCCTTCAAGGAGGCCGCGCGCAAGGCTTCGCCGGTCCTCATGGAGCCCATGATGTCCGTCGAGGTCACCACGCCCGAGGACTACATGGGCGAGGTCATCGGCGACATCAACTCCCGTCGTGGCCAGATCCAGGCCATGGAGGAGCGGATGGGTGCCCGCGTCGTGAAGGGCCTCGTGCCCCTCTCGGAGATGTTCGGCTACGTCGGAGACCTCCGCAGCAAGACGTCGGGTCGCGCAAGCTACTCGATGCAGTTCGACTCCTACGCCGAGGTTCCCCGGAACGTCGCCGAGGAGATCATCGCGAAGGCCAAGGGCGAGTAACGGACTACTCCGTTTAACGGACCCCGTTCTCACGCTTTAGGCTTGACCCCGGAGCCTGCATGGGGCATTCCGCCGTGAACCCGGTGGAATGCCCCCGGCACCCGGGCTTTCCAGCAAAGATCACCTGGCGCCGATGAGTAAGGCGTACAGAACCACTCCACAGGAGGACCCCAGTGGCGAAGGCGAAGTTCGAGCGGACTAAGCCGCACGTCAACATCGGCACCATCGGTCACATCGACCACGGTAAGACGACCCTCACGGCCGCCATTACCAAGGTGCTGCACGACGCGTACCCCGAGCTGAACGAGGCCTCGGCCTTCGACCAGATCGACAAGGCGCCCGAGGAGCGTCAGCGCGGTATCACCATCTCCATCGCGCACGTCGAGTACCAGACCGAGACGCGTCACTACGCCCACGTCGACTGCCCCGGTCACGCGGACTACATCAAGAACATGATCACGGGTGCCGCGCAGATGGACGGCGCCATCCTCGTGGTCGCCGCCACCGACGGCCCGATGCCGCAGACCAAGGAGCACGTGCTCCTGGCCCGCCAGGTCGGCGTTCCGTACATCGTCGTCGCCCTGAACAAGGCCGACATGGTGGACGACGAGGAGATCCTGGAGCTCGTCGAGCTCGAGGTGCGTGAGCTCCTCTCCGAGTACGAGTTCCCGGGCGACGACCTGCCGGTCGTCAAGGTCTCCGCTCTGAAGGCCCTCGAGGGCGACAAGGAGTGGGGCAACTCGGTCCTCGAGCTCATGAAGGCCGTGGACGAGTCCATCCCGGAGCCCGAGCGCGACGTCGACAAGCCGTTCCTGATGCCGATCGAGGACGTCTTCACGATCACCGGTCGTGGCACCGTCGTCACCGGCCGCATCGAGCGTGGTGTCCTCAAGGTCAACGAGACCGTCGACATCATCGGCATCAAGACCGAGAAGACCACCACCACGGTCACCGGCATCGAGATGTTCCGCAAGCTCCTCGACGAGGGCCAGGCCGGTGAGAACGTCGGTCTGCTCCTCCGTGGCATCAAGCGCGAGGACGTGGAGCGCGGCCAGGTCATCATCAAGCCCGGTTCGGTCACGCCGCACACCGAGTTCGAGGCCCAGGCCTACATCCTGTCGAAGGACGAGGGTGGCCGTCACACCCCCTTCTTCAACAACTACCGTCCGCAGTTCTACTTCCGTACGACGGACGTGACCGGCGTCGTGACCCTCCCCGAGGGCACCGAGATGGTCATGCCGGGTGACAACACCGAGATGAAGGTGGAGCTCATCCAGCCCGTCGCCATGGAAGAGGGCCTGAAGTTCGCCATCCGTGAGGGTGGCCGGACCGTGGGCGCCGGCCAGGTCACGAAGATCAACAAGTAAGCTCCGCTTGCTTGTCGGTCCACCGACCTGACATGGGCTGATGGCTGATGCCTGAAAGGGCCCGTACGACTTCGGTCGTACGGGCCCTTTCGCATGGTGGCGGTGGCCGGCCGCGTGCGTCCCTCGTGATCTCGCGTCATCCCTCTGGCCCGGGCGTCACTCGATCGCAGTAATCAACGGCATATGTCGGTGGTAGTTGTCCCACCCGGCCTATGTTCGGCGCATGGTCAGCTCATCCCATGAGGCGCTGCACCGGATCTTCCAGGAGGATCCGGGGCTCTTCGCCCGTGCCGTAAAGGGCCTCGGCATCACCTTCGCCGGTCCGCTCACCGGGGCACCCCTCCCCACCGACCTCACCGAGAACCGTCCCGTGGACCGGCGTCTGGACACGCTGCTGCGCATGGACGCGGAGGACGGCGAGAGCTTCCTCCTCGCCGTGGAGTCACAGGGGAAACCGGACCCCGACAAACCCGCGAGCTGGGCGTACTACCTGTCGCACCTGCACGCCAAGTACGGCCTGCCGCCGGTCCTGCTGGTCGTCTGCGCCGACCGACGCACCGCGTCCTGGGCGGCCCGGCACGCCGACATCGGCCCTCCGCAGTGGCCCTCGCTCACCGTGCGCCCCCTGGTCCTGGGACCGGACAGCCTGCCCGTGATCGACAGCCCCGACGAGGCCGCGCGCGACATTCCGCTGACGGTGCTCTCCGCGGCTCTGCACCGCCGGGATCCGGACGCCGGTGCCATACTGAAAGCTCTGGCGACGGCACTGAACGACCTGTCGGCCGACGACGAGAACACCGCAAGCATCTTCATCGAGCTCACGGAACAAGGCCTCGGCAAGACGCCGGCCGCAGACCTCTGGAGGCACATCATGGCTGCCGACCTCTCGTTCTTCCAGTCGCAGACTGCTCAGAGCCTTCGGGCGGAGGGCCGGGCGGAGGGCCGGGAGGAGGGCCGGGCGGCCGGTCTTGCCGAGGCCGTCCTGCGTTTGCTGGAGCGTCGTGGTGTCGTGGTGTCCGAGGAGGTACGGGCGCGCATCGTCGGCTGTTCGGATCTGGAGACCCTGGACGTCTGGTTCACACGGGCGGTCACGGCCGAGTCGGCGGCCGAGCTGTTCACGCCGGGCGAGGGCTGAGTCACGTGGACCGCGACCTCTCGTTCTTCCGGTCGCAGACTGCTCAGAGCCTTCGGGCCGAGGGGTACGCCCAAGGTCTTGCCGAGGCCGTCCTGCGTGTGCTGGAGCGTCGTGGTGTCGTGGTGTCCGAGGAGGAACGGGCGCGCATCGTCGGCTGCACCGATCCCGACACCCTGAACGTCTGGCTCAACCGGGCGATCGCCGTCGTGTCGGCGGCCGAGGTGTTCACCCCGGGCGGCGAGTGAGAGGCCGTGTCGGCGGGGTGGGGCAGGGCGATCGGCGATGTGCCGGAGCGAGGTCACTCGCCGCGTGTGCCCGCGAGCTCCGCCGGACGGCGCCGCAGGGCCAGGGCGGCGGGGACGACCGAGGCGAGTACCGCGAGGAAGGCGCAGGCGGCCACGACCGCGCCGATCGTCTCCCACGGCACTACGGGCGTGGCGTATACCGAGAGCAGCCTGAGCGCCGCCCACATCCCGGCGAGATTGAGCACGGCGGCGACCAGCCCGAGCAGCGCGCCGACCGCGACGACCAGGAGCGACTCGGCGCCGACCAGCCGCAGCACCTGCCCGTCGGTGGCCCCGGCCAGCCGCAGTACCGCCAGGTCGCGGACCCGGTCGGAGGTGGCCATCACCATCGTGTTGACCAGCGAGATGCCGGTGTAGAGCAGGGCGATCCCGAGGATCAGGAAGAGGCCGACCCGGGTCGGACGGTTGGTCTCCGGGTAGGTGGCGGCGACCCACTCGTCCTTGGTGAACACCTCTCCGCCGGCCGGTCGCACCGCCTCGCGCAGCCCGGCGGCCACGGCCTCGACATCGGCGCCGGCGGTGAGGGCGACGTCCACCCGGTCGACCGCGGCGCCGGGGGCGTTGGCGGGAGTGACGTAGACGCCGTTGTCGCCGGTGCCGGTGTGCATCACCGCGGCGATGCGCAGC
This sequence comes from Streptomyces sp. WG7, assembly GCF_049975785.1. Taxonomy (NCBI): domain Bacteria; kingdom Bacillati; phylum Actinomycetota; class Actinomycetes; order Kitasatosporales; family Streptomycetaceae; genus Streptomyces; species Streptomyces sp. WG7. The sequence goes on along the minus strand of NZ_JBNGGE010000002.1, from coordinate 435,132 downwards.
GTCTTCTCCGTACCGTCCCCCAGCCACACCCGTACGCTCCGGCCGACGGAGTGCCGTTCCCACTCCTCGTTGACGATGATCGAGTGGTCGTCGAGGCCGGTCGCCTTCCCCGCCGCGAGCGGCAGCCGGGAGGTGGCGGCGAGGGCACGGGGACTGCCGACGGCGCGGGCCTCGGACCGGATGAGCGCCACGCCCTCCTCCAGGACGTACACCGCGCTCGACGAGCTGGGCGAGACCTCCGCCGTCCCCGGCACGGCGCGTATCCGTTCCACGGTCCGCGCGTCGAAGCCCGTGGTGCGTGTGTCAGGGCCCGTGCCGGGGGCGCCGTCCGGCGCGGTGACCACGAAGGCGGCGGTGGTCCGCTCGCGCGTCTCGGTGGCCTTCGCCTCGTTGAGCGTCGCGGTGGCGCCGAGGAGGGAGCCCGCGAGGGCGACGGTGACCAGTACCGGCGCCGCGACGGCTGCGGTACGGCGCACGCCGGCGGCCGCGTTCTCGCGCACCAGCATGCCCGTGGCGCCCGGCGACCGGGCCGCCGGCCAGGCCAGCACCCGGGTCAGCGGACGCACCACGACCGGCGCGAGCAGCGCGACCGCGGTGATCAGCAGCATCGGCCGGAGCACGTACGTCTTGCGGTGCAGCAGGTCACCGGGGTCGCCGGTCAGGGCGATGACGAGCGTCACCAGGGCGGTCAGCAGCAGCCCGAGACCGAACAGCCACCGCCCGGGTGTCATCGACCCGGCGTCCACGGACGCCTCGCGCAGCGCCTCGGCGGGGCCGGTCGTGCCCGCCCGCCAGGACGCCGCGACCACGCCGCACAGGGCGACGAGGAGCCCGGTCCAGAAGGCCATGTGGTACGGCCAGGTGTGGTCGCCGATGGTGAACCAGGCCGGCGCCAGCCCGCCGTCGACCACCCACGCCGCCAGCCGCGGCGCGCCGTACGAGCCGAGTACGCAGCCCGCGGCCGAGGCGAGCACGCCGACCAGCAGGGCCTCGGCGAACACCATGCGGCGGATCTGCCCCGGCGTCGCCCCGGCCGTGCGCAGCAGCCCGAACTCCCGCCGCCGCTGGGCGACCGCGAAGGCGAACGTGGACGCCACGACGAACACCGAGACGAAAGCGGTGACGCCGCCGGCCGTGCCGAACAGGGCGTTCATCGCGGTCAGCGCCTCGCTGTCCCGGTCGGGGTCGGCGTCGGCGTACCGCCGGTCGTCCCCGGTGAGCACCTGGACGCCCGCGCTGCCGCGCACCGCGTCCCGCACCGCGGTCGGGTCCGCGCCGGCCACCACCAGCTGCACGCTGAGCGGTGAGAGCCGGGCGGCGTGCGCGTCGGTGTAGAAGACGGCGTCCTCGAACCCGCGGTCGGGCACGGTGCCCACGACCCGCACGGTGCCCCGGTCCGTCCGCACCCGCGCGCCCGGCGCGGCCCAGCCGCCGGTGACGACGACCTCGTCGGCCGTGCGCGGCGCGCGGCCCGCGTCGAGGGTGTACGGGGCGAAGGCGGCGGTCGACCAGGGGTGGCCGACCAAGTCGGCGGGCCCGCCCTCGGCGCGTACCGCGAAGGACCGGTCCTCGACGACCCGGCCGAGCCGCTCCAGCTCGGCGATCGTCCCGGCGGGCACCGCACGCGGCTGCGCCAGCTCCTCCGTACGGTCGCCGACCGGTGTCGGCACGCGCAGGGTGTCCTGCCCCCGGACCACGGCCGGCGCGGCGGCGAACCGTTCCGGCGCGCGGTCCGGCGTGTCCAGCGAGGAGGCCAGGGCCAGCCCCGTCACGGCGAGGAGGGCGACGCCCAGCGACAGCGCGACGAAGCTGCCGGCGAAGGTGGCCCAGCGGGTGCGCAGGGTGCGCAGGGCGGCGTTCAGCACGGGACGGTCTCCAGCCGGGTCAGGTGCGCGGCGATGCGGTCGGCGCCGGCGTCGGCCAGCTCGCCGTTGACACGGCCGTCGACGAGGAAGACCACGCGGTCGGCGTAGGAGGCGGCCACCGGGTCGTGGGTGACCATGACGACGGTCTGGCCCTCGCGGTCGACCATGCCGCGCAGCAGCGCCAGCACCTCGCGGCCGGTCCCCGAGTCCAGCGCACCGGTCGGCTCGTCACCGAACAGCACGTCGGGGCGGGTGATCAGCGCGCGGGCCAGGGCGACGCGCTGCTGCTGGCCGCCGGACATCTCCGTGGGCCGGTGCCGGGCCCGGTCGCCGAGGCCGACCTGGGCGAGTACTTCGCGCACCCGTGCCCGGGAGGGGCGGCGGCCGGCCAGGCGCAGGGGGAGGGCCACGTTCTGCTCGGCGGTCAGCGACGGCAGCAGGTTGAACGCCTGGAACACGAACCCGATGCGCTCCCGGCGCAGCAGGGTCAGTCTCCGCTCGCTCAGCCCGGTCAGCTCGGTGCCGCCGACCACGACCGACCCCGACGTGGGCCGGTCCAGGCCGGCGGCGCACTGCAGGAGCGTCGACTTGCCCGAGCCGGAGGGGCCCATCACGGCGGTGAACGTGCCTTCGGGGAAGGCGAGGGAGACCTCGTCGAGGGCCGTCACGGTGCTGTCGCCCGATCCGTACCGTCGGCTGACGGAACGCAACTGGATCACGCCGTCGCTCACCTGGCCGCTTACCTGGCCGCTCATCCGACCGCTCATCCGGCCGTTCGTCCGACCGTTCATCTGACCGTTCATCTGTCCCCACCACGTCGGCTTCCGGCTGATGGCTCCACGAAACCGTCCGTGACCACCCCGGCGCAGTGCGGCAGAGGCGAGAACCGGGGTAGGGCAGGCCATACCCCCTGGAGGCCCCCTGGACCGATGGCCCGGCCGTACGCGGGAGTTCTACGGTGATGCGCATGCACCCTCGCACTGTGTGGCAGGCCATGTCCGGCCCCGGCTTTCTGCTGTCGGCGTGGCCGTGGCGCGCGGTCGCCTACCTGACGACCGGGGCGGTCGCCGGTGCCGTCACCCTGGTGGGAGTCGTGGCCGCGGTGGCCGCCGGCGGCCTCCTCGCCGTCGTCGTGGTGGGGCTGCCGCTGCTGGTCCTCACCGCGCTCGCGGGCATACCCGTCGCCCATCTGGAACGGCACCGGCTCCGCCTGGTCGACCGAGATCCCGCACCCGGCCGGCACCGGCAGCCCTCCGCCGCGGGCCTGTGGTCCTGGCTGACCACCCGGCTGCGGGAGCGGTCGACCTGGCAGGAACTCGGCTACGCCCTGCTGTTCGCCTTCCTGCTCTGGCCGGTGGACGCCATCGTCGTCACCGCCGCCCTGGCCCTGCCGCTCGCCACGGTCGCCACCCCGCTGCTGATGGCCACCGTCGGGGACGGTGAGGAGGCGAAGGTGCTCAAGCTGTGGACGGTCACCACCTGGCCGGCCGCGTGCGGCGCGGCGGTGCTCGGGCTGCTGCTCCTCGCCCTGGGCGCCTACGCGCTGGGCCTGGCGGCGGGCGCGCGGGCCGAGTTCACCCGTGTCCTCGTGGCCCCGCGCGGCGGCGACCTGGGCGACCGGGTCGTCGAACTCACGCGCTCCCGGGTGCGGTTGGTGGACGCCTTCGAAACCGAGCGGCGCCGGATCGAACGCGACCTGCACGACGGCGCCCAGCAACGCCTCGTCGCCCTGACGATGGCCCTCGGCCTGGCCCGCCTCGACGCACCGCCCGGCCCGCTCGCCGACCAGCTGGCCAGGGCCCACGGGGAGGCGGGGAAGGCGCTGGAGGAACTGCGCGAGCTGATCCACGGCATCCACCCCAAGGTGCTCGCCGACTACGGCCTTCAGGCCGCCGTCGAGGACGCGGCCGACCGGTCCGCCGTCCCCGTGGACGTACGCCTGGAGCTGCCGGGCCGGCTGCCCCAGGCAGTCGAGGCCGCCGCCTACTTCGTGGTCTGCGAGGCCCTCGCCAACGTCGCCAAGCACAGCGGGGCCGACCGCGCGGAGGTGACCGGCGGGCACCGCGACGGGCGGCTGTCCCTCCAGGTCCGCGACGACGGCCGGGGCGGCGCCGAGGCGGGGGCGGGGGCCGGGGCGGGCAGCGGACTGACCGGGCTCGCCGACCGGGTGTCCGTGCTGGATGGCAGACTCTCCCTGTCCAGTCCGCCGGGCGGACCGACCCTGTTGCGCGTGGAGATTCCTTGCGAGTGGACCGAGCACCGGACCGAACGCTTCGCGTAGTACTGGCCGAGGACAGCGTGCTGCTGCGGGACGGGCTGGTCGGCCTGCTCGCCCGCTGCGGCCACGAGGTCGTGGCGGCCGTGGGGGACGCGGAGGCGCTGGTCGCGGCGGCGGAGGAGCACACCCCGGACATCGTCGTGACGGACGTCCGCATGCCGCCCGGCTTCCAGGACGAGGGCCTGCACGCGGCGGTGCGGCTGCGGGAGCGGCGCCCCGGCCTGCCCGTCCTCGTCCTCAGCCAGTACGTGCAACGGGCCTACGCCGGCGAGCTGCTGGACTCCGGCGACGGCACGGGCGTCGGCTACCTGCTGAAGGACCGCGTCGGCCAGGTCGAGGAGTTCGTCGACGCGCTGGCCGAGGTCGCGGACGGCGGCACGGTCGTCGACCCGGAGGTGGTACGCCAGTTGCTGCGCCGCCGCCGGGATCCCCTGGAGCGGCTCAGCCCGCGCGAGCGCGAGGTCCTCGCCCTGATCGCGGAGGGCAGGTCCAACGCCGCCGTCGCCCGCGGACTCGTCGTCTCCGAGGCAGCCGTGGGCAAACACATCGGCAGCATCCTCACCAAGCTCGACCTGCCCCCGGCCACCGAGACGCACCGCAGGGTGCTGGCGGTGCTGGCGTATCTGCGGGCCTGATCCCGGGGTGCGACGGCGGGCAGGCCACCCGCGTGTGACCGACGGGTGACCGGTGTGATGACGCGACCGGGCCCGGGTGCTCTCCCTCAGCGCACCCGGGCCCGTCCCCGTCGTCCCCCGTGGGTCGTCCCCCGTGGCCGTCCCTGTGGGTCGTCCCCTGTGGGCCGTCCCCCGTGCGGCGGTCAGCCGCTCACGCGCGCTGCCACAGCGCCGGTACGTTCGGCGGTTCCCAGCCCGGCTGCGCCTGGTGGCCCTGGAGGCAGCGGTAGGTCGCGCCGCCGTACGTCACCGTGGCGCCCGGCTGGTAGACGGTGCCGGCCGCCCAGGTGCCGCCCTCACCGGGCGGCGGCTCCTCGGGGCCGCCGTCGTCGGTGGTCACCAGGGTGAGGCCGTAGTTCTGCAGCAGCGGGTTGATCGGCTGGAAGTACGTCGTGCCGCCGGAGCGGCAGTCGCCCGAGCCGCCCGAGGTGACGCCCTGCGCCTGGCTGCCGGAGATGTACGAGCCGCCGGAGTCGCCGGGTTCGGCGCACACCGTGGTGCGGGTGACGCCGCTGATGGTGCCCTCGGGGTAGGTCACGCTGGTGTTGTGCTGCTGGACGGTGCCGCAGTGCCAGCCGGTGGTGGAACCGGAGCGGCACACGGACGCGCCGACCGGGGCCTGGGTGGACCCGGTGACCTGGACGTTCTGCCCGCCGGCGCCGCTGACGTACGGGGTCACCGTCCAGCTGGAATTGGTGGCCACCCAGGCCATGTCCCGGCCGGGGAAGACGGAGCCCTGGAAGGTGCCCTGGGCCACCCGGTTGGCGCCGCTCGTGCTCGCCCCGGTCCGTCCGCAGTGACCGGCGGTGGCGTAGCCCTGCTGGGTGCCCTTGGTGACCGGGAAACCGATCGAGCAGCGTCCGCTGTTGTTGATGTAGTACGCCTCGCCGCCCCGCAGGTCGTACAGCGGGCGGGGCTTCTCGGACGTCCTCTCGACCCGGGCGAGCCCGGCGTCGACCCCGGCCGCGTCGAGGAGGGCACGGGCGGCGGACGGCCGTATCGCCTGCACGGTGACCGTGTTCGTCCGCACGTCGACGTACCGGACCGGCGCGTCGGTGGTGTCCCGGCCGGTGGCGGCCCGGTCCAGCCGGGACTTGGCCGTCTCCAGGTCGGCGAGCGAGTGCCGTACGACGGTGGCCACTGCACCCGCCGCCTCGATCGCCGCGACGTCGTCCGCGTCGGTCGTCGCCACGGTCAGCGTGCCCGACTCGGTGCCCCGCAGCCACGCGCCGGCGAAGTCGTCGCCGAGCGCGGCGCGGAGCCGGCCCGCGGTGGCGCCCGCCTCGGCCTCGTTGACGAGGCGGCGCTCGGCCTGCCGCCGGTCGAGGCCGAGGTCGCGCTGCATGGCGTCGAGGAGGGCGACAGGCGCGGCGTCGGTGCGGAGGGTCTCGGCCGCGGTGGGTGCGGAGTCGGCGGGAGCCGTCCCGGCGCTCGCGGAGCCGCTGAGCCCGGCCACGAGCAGGGCGGCCGTCGCGGCGACGGCCGCACCCACGGCTCTGGTGTGTCGGTGTCGGTGGGGCATGGGGCCTTCTCCTCGGTCTCGGTGGGGAGGTGCCGAAACCGTAGGGAGGACCGACCGGTGGCCATAAGACGTCGGTCGGCCCTCTCCCCGGTGTTATGGAAGGCGTTGCGGAAGGTGTTACGGCAGGCGATACGGCAGGCGATACGGCAGGTGATGCGGCAGGCACACGGTCGGTGTCACGGAACCCGGTGCGCCGCCATCCACTCCGTGTAGCTGTCACTGCTCGCCGCCACCCCCGCGTGCGCCATGCGGGCCTGCGCGAGCACGGTCGCGGCGGTGTCCTGCCGTTGCGTCACCGCGTGCCAGCCGAGCAGGTGCCGCCAGGCCAGCGGGGTGCCGGTGAGCGGCCGGGTGACGATGCCGGGCGTGGACGGGAAGGTCGCCCGGCACAGCCCGACCGCCCGCCCCACCTGCACCAGGTGCACGAGGGACGCGGTGTCCGTCTCGTACATGCGGCGCGGGGTGAACCCTGCCCGGGCGCACGACGCGGCGAAGCAGTCGCCGAAGCAGCCGTCACCGGGCACGCAGGCCCACTCCTCGTCCGCCAGCTCGGTCAGGTCCACCTCCGTCCGCCGGGCGAGCGGGTGGCCGTCGGGCAGCATCACGAACACCGGGTCGACGGCGACCTCCCGCCAGACCAGCCCTGCGGCGCCGGGCGGGGAGGCGGATCCGCAGGTCCCGGCGAGCGCGAAGTCCAGCCGTCCCTCCGCCAGCTGCTCGGCCAGTTCCCTCTCCGACCAGGACGTACAGGTCGTCATCCGGGCCTCCGGCGCCACGCCCGCCAGCCGGTCGACCAAGGCGCCCAGCAGGGGCCCGTGGGTGCCGCCCAACCGAAGCCGCTCGGCGGTACGCGGGGCCCGGGCGAACCGGGCCGCCTCCTGCTGCAACTCGGTCACCGCGGGCAGCACGATCCGGCTGCGCTCCAGCACCAGTTCGCCCAGCGCGGTGGCCCGCACCCCGTGTCTGCCCCGCACGAACAGCGCGCCTCCCAGGGCCCGTTCGATCCGCTTGAGCTGTGCGCTCAGCGCGGGCTGTGCGAGGCCGAGCGCCGTCGCCGCCCTGGTGAGGCTGCCGGCGTCGGCGATGGCCCGGACCGTCTTGAGATGCCGCAACTCCAGCTCCATGAGGGGAGCTTGCGACGGGGGAGGGGCGGGGGCAAGAGGTTGGTCCGGACCTGTGGCACAAGTTGTGTCGTGAACATGAACCACGTCCGGCACGCGGTGGCTCCGCCGGTCCTCGCCCTCGCCGCATGCCGCGTCGGAGAAAGCGGCAGCACGGCCGAGGCCTCGATCACTGATTCCCCGGGCCATCAGGCCCGGTCCGTCAGCGCCCTCTGGCCGGAGGCCAATCGCCGGATGCGCGCATCTCCATGTACTGCGCGGTCGCGGGGAAGGTCGGCGCCATGTGGGCGGCCGTGCCGTCGTGGGGGACGACAACGACCGGGCTGAACGGCTTCTTCGTGAAGTCGCCGGTCTCGATGTGCTCCTTGAAGTCGAAGAGCACAGTCCAGCCATACGTGTATTCGACCGCCGTGTCCGGAAGCATGACGACGGAATCGGCTCGCTCTGCATAGGCGGAGGTCTTCACGTAATGAGCGGCAGCAGCAACTGCCTCGTTCTTGGTAACCACTTGTCCGGCTCCATCCTGTACGGGGTGTTCTGATATACGACGTTCTGGTGAGACGCTGCGGCGGCTAGTGCAACAGGCGGAGCTCGCGGACGTTCTCGGTCTCCAACTTCGCCAAAGAGGCGGTCATCTCATCGAGAAAGACGACTTGGCCGTTGTTGTTGTGGACGTAGACAAGATGTCCTGTGATCTCCTGACCGCCAGCCTCGCGCCTGACCCAGACCAGGCCTCGGGCATCCGGCCCCGCGTCGGCGATGGTGCGTATGACGTCGTCCCAGCCGCCGACCACCGTCTCCCGAAACCCCGGGAAATAGCGCTTGGCCAGCCTGCCCCACCATCCCGGAGCCTCGTGGCCGGGCGCCCACAGCAACGCGGTCACGGCGATCCGGTCGATGCGATGGTGCAGTGCGACGACCCGGCTGCGGACATTGAGCCGCTGCGGCTGGGACACCACTCGGTTGACCTGCTCCCGATTGGGGACGTGCTCCAGATCGGCGAGGGGAGCGCTGGGAGACGGATGGTACGGCAGGCCGCTGTACTTCGGTACGACGACGGACGCAGCGAGCATCGGCGTACGCGGGAAACCCGGCTGTGCCACGGTTCGGCAGCTGAGCAACCAGGCAGTGGGGGCCTCGTGCACGACGTCGGGGACGGTCAGTTCCACCAGACCGTTGTAGGTCTGCCGCAGCCACTCCTCGGCCAGCCGCACGGGTCGGCTCACGCGCGGCGTCCCGGCGGCGGTGGCGGCGTACCCCGGTAGCTCTTCGGGTTTCCCGAGTTCCACGGGACGACGAGAGGACGCACCTGAGCCTCGTACTCAAGCGCGCGTAGCCAGTCGGCCGGCCAGGCGGAGCCGCCGACCGACGCACCGGCGAACGCTCCGGCCAGCGCGGCGACGGAGTCGGAGTCGCCGGAGGAGAACGCCGCTCGCTGGACGACCGCCACGGGCTCTTCGGGGAAGAGCAGGAAGCAGTACAGGGCGGCGGCCAGCGCCTCCTCGGCGATCCAGCCCGCGCCGGCCACCGCGCAGGGGTCGCGCTCCGGGTCCGGGTGGTCGAGGGCGGCCGAGACGGTGTCGAGGGCCGCGAGGGTCTCGTCCCAGCCGTGTGCGATGAAGTCGGCGGGGTCGGCCGCGCCCGCCCGCCGCGCCAGGTCGCCGAGCCAGTCGCCGTGGTACGTCCGGCGTGCGGAGCGGCCGTAGTGGCGCAGGCGCGGCAGCAGCTCGGAAGGGTGGCAGTTGTGCGTCAGCAGCCATACGGCGTGTGCGGTGAGGTCACTGGCCGCGAGCGCGGTGGGGTGGCCGTGGGTCAGCGCGGCCTGCAACTGGGCCGTACCCGCGCGCTGCTCCGCCGTCAGCCCCGGCAGCAGGCCGACGGGCGTCACCCGCATGTTCGCCCCGCAGCCCTTCGAGGCCATCACGGTGGCCTCCTGCCACGGCACACCGCGCTCCAGGGCCGCGCACGCGTCCAGGCAGGTCCGCCCTGGTGCGCGGTTGTTGTCGGGGGAGCGAAGCCAGGCCACGAAGCGCGCGCGCAGCGCCGGCTCGGCGGTCGCGGCGGTCAGCGAGGCCACCCCGCCACCGTCCACGACGTCCGCCAGCGCCTCGATCACCGCCAGTGTCATCTGGGTGTCGTCCGAGACCCGGGCCACGCCGGAACGGATGGGCAGCTCCAGCTGCCGCCAGGAGCCGTACCGGCTGGTGAGCTGGGCGATGTCGAGGAACTCGGTGGGGTAGCCCAGGGCGTCACCGATGGCGAGACCGTAGATCGCCGCCATGGCGCCGCCCTTGACGTTGTCCCTGCCCCACTTCCGCTCGGTGAGGTCGTCCAGGACGGCGAGGCTCTCGGCCTGGGTGAGAGTGTCCGGCAGGATGTGACTCCTCGGGCTGGTGGACGGCGTCGCCAGCAACTCGGCCAGAGCCTGCGTGGGCCGGAGCCCGCGTTCCTTGGCGTTGCGCAGGCGCTTCCCCCAGACACCCATTTCGTTGGCGGCGGCAGGCCCCGCAGCGTTGCGTGGCCACACCGACCCGGCTTCGTCCTCGTCGTTCACCCACACGTAACCGATCACCTGATCGTCGGAGTCAGCGATCGCCACGTACTGCACGGGTCGGCCGGTGTGACGGGCGTAGCGCGGGGGCCCTCCGGACACGATGAGGCCCACGTCCTGTTCGAAGCGGGGGTTGATCCGACGGTTGGGGTGCTCGGAACTCATGCGGGTCTGCGACTTTCGGCTGGTTGCTACGGCAACGCCCGCGGCGTCGGGCGGCTGGTCTCGGTCATGCGGTTCAGTCAATCACGTGGCAGAACCTCGCCGTAGATCTGCAACTGACCCTTGTCGTCCAGGAAGGCACGCGTGATCTTGTATGTCGAGTCGCGTCCCAGCAGCAGTTCGCGTTCGGCGACCCCGAAGTCGCTGACCCGCTCCACCCACGTCGCGTGCGTTCCCTCCGGGACGCGCAGACGCAGGACCGCGTCCTGCCCGGCGAAACTGGGCACCGGGTGGTTGCCCAGGGACGTCGACATGTAGCCGGGGTCGGAGACCGTCCGGCCCACCAGCTCGTCCAGGTCGTCGTACTCGATATGTTTGACACCACTGCCACGTACGACCATGACGTCCTCGGGAATCGGATTCCCGGCCAGTGCCCTGTCGACTTCTCGGATGTTGTTGAGGACCTCGGGAGTGCCCAGTTTCGGGTCCAGCCCTCGCAGGTACCCGTTCATCTCCTGATACGTCGCATAGCCCGGCGCACCCATATACGGCGGCTCCCCCGTGTAGTCCTTGAGCGCCTTCCGTGCCTCCGGCGGCAGGTCGTCCACGTAGCGGTTCCAGTTGTCCCGGCCGTAGGCGATGGCCGCGTCCGGATCCGCGAAAGAGCGTGCGCCCGCCTCCAGCTCCGCGGCGGCCACCTGGTGCCGCTGCTCGGTACTCAGCCCGTTCCACACGTCGTCCGGTACGTGGGACTGGTACGAGAATCCGTCACCCGGCGTTCCCGTACCGCCCGGGTCGCCGTACTGCTCGTCGCGGAACTCCCGTGCGGACCGAGCGTCCACGGAGTCGGAGTGCACCGTGCCCTCGCCGAACGGCGAGCGTGGGCCTGTCGCGGCGTCGGCGCCCTCCCGCAGGCCGCCCCTGACGCCGGTCTCCACCCCCTCCTTCATGGCCATGCGCAACCCGCCACGCGCCAGGCCCGCGCCCTTGGTGCCGATGAGTTCGGGCAGGAGGCGGCCGATGAACTCGGAAGGGTCCTTCTTGAAGCCCTCCACCGCGGCGTTCAGGGCCCGCTCGGGGTGGGCGGCGGTGGAGACCAGGCCGGAGAGCGTCATCGAGACGTTCTGGAGGTAATCGGCGGGGTGGGTGAGGTTGTAGGGGTCGGCGGGGTTGAGGCCGCGGGCGAAGGTGAGCAGGCCGGCGGTGCCTTTGATCACGCCGCCCACGACGTGGTTGAGTTCGACGCCGGTCGCCACGAAGCCGTCGACCAGGTTGTTGCCGAGGCGTTCCAGGGGCGGCGGTTCGGCCGGAGCGTGTACCAGGGTCTTCTTGATGCTCCCCTCGGCATCGGAGGCGGCCGCGTTGCGCTGCTTGCGGGCCGCGGCGAGTTTGTCGCGTGCCTGCTGGACGGTCTCCTTGCCGGGATCGCGGAACGGCGGCGGCGCCGGGCCGGGGTCCTGCTCAGCCTTGATCTTGGCGTTGTAGGCGTCGACCTGCTTGTTGTAGTCCTTGACGGCCCTCTCGGAGGCCTGCTTGCCCTGCCGGTACAGCTCGATCGCTTCCTGCGCCTGCTGCTGCGCCCACTTGACGGTGCCCGCGTAGGAGTCCAGCGCTGTCGCCGCCGCCTCGCAGGCGTCGGCCGCGCGCAGCCACTTGGTGGGGTGGACGCCGAACTTCTCGCGGAAGGTGTCCCCGCCCTCGCCCCGCCAGCTGGAGGAGTCCACCTTCTTCATGCCCGAGCCGACCTTGTCGAACGCGGTGGAGAAGTCCCGCAGGTGCTTCGCGCTCGTCCGGATCTTCTCCGGATTGCCGTGGACCAGCTCGTTGGCCTCCTCGGTCTGGCCGAGCTGCTGTTCTCCGGGTGTGGCGCCGAGGTTGGAGGCGACCTCGTCGCCCCAGTCCTCCACCGTGTCCGCGGCGCCCTCCAGGCCGACCTTGTCGAGCCCCTCGCCGAGCCGGTCGGTGCCCCAGTCGATGCCCTCACCGACGATCTTCTTACCGGCGTCGACACCGTCCTCGAGGACGTTCAGGCCGTGGTTGACGCCGTCACCCAGCTTGTCCAGGCCACTGCCGATGTCGTCGAGGACGCCCATCAGCCCTCACCTCCGCCGCCCTGCGTGCGGGCACGTTCCTCCGGCGAGGGGCCGAACTGCTCGTCCAGCATCCGTTCCCACGTCTCTTCCGAGACCCCCGAACGCTCGCGAAGGCTCTCGGGCCCCACTCCCATGCCGACCAGGTTCTCGGAGGTCATGATGTCCCGGCCCGCGTCCCGCCAGCCCTGGGCGCTGTTCTCCCAGGCCCGCTCGAAGGACTCCTTGCTGTAGTCGGCGTCTCTTATCTGGGTGACCGGGTTGTTCGACCAGACCTCCCCCCAGTCCTTGCCGGTGATCTCGTCCTCCGAGGCGTGCGGATTGCCCATCACGGAGTTCACGCCGACCTTCAGGGCGCCTTCCACGTACTGGTCGGTCTCGTAGTAGGTCCCGGCCGCCAGCCCCGTCTTGAGCGCGAACCCGTTGCCTTCGTAGACCAGCGAGCGGACCCCCCACTCCCAGCGCTCGCAGAAGGAACCGAAGGTGCTCGTGAGCCCCTCCGCACCCAGTTCGAGCCCGGACAGGGCGATGTCGCCGAAGCCCCGGCCCGCACCGGCCTCGCCGACCATGCCCAGTTCCCGCAACTCGTCCAGTGCCAGAGTCAGTCCTTTGGCGATCTCGTCGAGACCGATCGCCGCCAGGTCTTTTCCGTTACCGCCCCCCGTCATCGAGGCGCCCCTCCTTGCTGTGCGTGGTCGACTGCGAAGGCGTCGGGCACGATCCCGGTCACCGGCGGGAGCAGCAGCGCGTGCTCGGCACCGTCGGCTGCGTCCAGCGCCACCCCGCACGGCACACCGGCCTCCGGCACTGCCACGTCCAGCAGCTTCGCCCCGAGCACCGTCTGGTACGTCCACTCCAGGTCCGCCTCGTCCCGGGCGAGCGCGTACCGGGCCAACGCCGACTCGTCGGAGAAGGCAAGGATCCAACGGATCCCGCCGAAGTCGGCGGTGAGCCAGCCGCCGCTCCTGAGTGGCACCAGCACCACCGTGTCCCGGAACGCCTCCAGCAGCCCGGCGAACTCGCGACGCCGGGCCGCTACCTCCTCGGCGGACGGCCCGACGCTCTCACCCGGCTCTCCCGAGCTGGATGCCCCGGCGGCCTCGGCCGTCTCGGCGGTGTCGGGCTCAGGCGGCTCCGGGGCTGTCTCCGGCGGTTCGGGCAGCCGGGTCATCTCCGCGTAGTCGGCGAGCCGGGAGCGCCGTACCGGCGCCCCGGCGCCACCCCCGTTGTCCGTCATTCCCCAACCCTGAGACTGAGCTGCTTCGGCTGGTCAACAGCCTTTTCGAGCGACGATGTTACGCACACGACCGCAACGCCGGGTACTCCTGTAGGAGAAGCACTCCCACATCGACCTGGGCGCCGACGACCTGGACGCGGCGGAGGCCCGCCTCATCGCTCTGGGCGCCACCAAGCCCGACTTCCAGCCCGACTCGGGCCGCTGGCGGGTGCTGCTGGATCCTGCGGGGCATCCGTTCGGCGTGTCCACGGTGGTGTGAAACGGACCAGCGTCTCAGTCCAGGGGAAGTGACACCTGCTCCGCGGCCGGGCCCAGGTACGTGTATTCGGTGTCTGCAGGTGGTGGACGAGGACCGGGGCTGTGGTCTTCAAGCGGGTGCACCGACTGCCCGGCAGTCGCGGCAGCGGTCTTCGGTCTCGGGGGCACGGAAGCCGCGGTCGCAGCCGTCACAGTTGCGCACCTCGTAGCGGGGCGGTGGCGGACCGGCGGGGGTCCTGTACGGCGGCGGGGGTGGCAGTTGGGCGGTGAGGCGGTGAGGCGGTGGGCGAGCAGGGCGGCCGGGCGACGCAGGGGGTCGTCCGGCAGGTCGGCGGTCAGGGCGTGGCGTACGGCGGTGGGGGCGACGTCCCGTTCCAGCCAGGCGGCGACGCCGGGGGTCAGGTGGGCGGTGTCCGTCGCGGAGAGGAGGAGGCGGGGGTCGCGTCGGCGCAGGGTGGTGAGCAGCTCGGTGGCCTGCTTGAGGAGGGCCGGGGCGGTGCAGTTGGGCTGCGGTACGGCGGGGAGGGCCTTGCGGGGGCGCGCTTCGGTGCCGGTGTGGCGCGGGCGGGAAGGGGCTGCGTGCTCCCGTTGCTCTGGAGGCCGTCCTGCCGGGCGGGTGGGCCGGGGCGTCGGGCGGTCCGGGCAGCCGGTGTCGGCCGGCTCGCGGCGGGGCGTCTTCGGCTGGTTGCAGGAGACCGTGCGGGTGACGATGCGGCCGGTGGACGTGCGTACGCGCTCGCGGTGCAGGTAGCCGTACGTCTCCAGCTCGCGCAGGGCGGCGGCGATGCGGGTGGGGCCCTCTTTGAAGCGGGCGGTGAGCGTCTTGATGTCGGCGCCCGCGCCGGTGGGCAGCGACTGGATGTGGCAGGCGAGGCCGATCGCGAGCAGCGACAGGTCCGGGTGCTGAACCAGGTGGTTGCCGATCACCACGAAGCGGGTGGTGTGGCGGGTGTTCTCGTGGATGATGCCGCCGCCGTGGCGACGCGGACGGGTTGGATCGGCGGCGGGGGCTGACTGGGCGCGCGTGGCCGCGCTAGGGTTTTGGGTACCCATCCGGAAGGGTCTCGCTTCCTTGGTGGTTAGGCCCTCGCAGTGGGATGCCAGTCCCGGCGGGGGCCGAAGTATTTCTCGGTCGTTTGCGCTGAGAGTAGGGGAGTTGGGGACCCGGAAATCCAGCCGAGCCGGTGATGTTCACCCGCCCGAGTGACGACCTGCCTCGGGCGGGAGGGTGGGGCTTGGTGGGGTTCTTTTCCCCGAGTTCTTTTTATTGGTAAGGCGCCGATGGCACCGCAACCTCAAAACGTGGGTCGCGGTGCCGTAAAGCTCAGTTCCGCCCAGACGGTCTTGCGCGGGAAGCGGCCCTCGGTTACTCCCAGCGGTCCGCGAGCGCCTCCACGAGCAGCAGGCCACGGCCGGATTCGGTGTCGGGGGCGGGTGCCTGGGGGTGGGGCAGCTCCTGGCCTCGGGTGTCGGTGACCTCGATACGGAGGGTGTCGCCGATGACGTAGAGGGTGAGCCGGGAATCGCGGCGGGGGACGCGTCCGTGGTCCGCCGCGTTGTTGGCCGGCTCGGCGACGAGATGACGTGCCGGGTCCAGGGGCAGGCCCCACGAGCGCACCGGAGCGCGGGTGCGGGGCAGGCCCCAAAAACAGACCGGAGGGCGGGTGCAGCTCTTGCTGCCGTCCGCCTCGGAGTGCCGATACCGAGTCAGCTGCTTCGCGCTTCGCCCCGGACCATGGAGATGTCCGGCCGTACCTTGGCGATGGCCGCGAAGTCGTCGTCGACGTGGACAACGGTCACGTGATGGTGCTCGGCGGTGAGGGCGATCAGGATGTCCATGGGGGAGGGGCCTCGATGGTGACCGATCTTCGCCAGGTCCCGCTGGACTTCCACGACCCTCGGCCAGGGATCGTCGAGTGCGGGGAGCCAGCCGAACGTCTGGCCGAGCATGGTGAAGAAGGGCTCGTAGTCCCGGTCGGAGCGGAGACCGGGCATCAGTTCCGCCTCGACGGGCGGGCAGATGGCGACCAGCCCTCGTGCCACGCGACTGGGCCATGGGGAACCGAGTTGTCCGCGCAGGAGCCGCCACACGGCGGAGGTGTCGGCCAGGTAGGTCACAGGCCCGCTCGTTCGCGTTCCGCGAGGACATCGAAATCCAGGAACGCGTCGGCGTTCTCCTGGAGCCAGCGCAGGGCCCGTGCCCGGTCGTCGGCACTGGCGGCGGACGCTATGGTCAGCGCGCGGTCGATGGTCTCCCGCTTGGTTTTGGTGCCGAGCTGCCGCTGCGCGAAGGCCAGCTTCTCGTCGTCGATGTCGACCAGAGTCTTGGACATGAGGTCTCCCACCGTCGGCTTTATATATCGTCGCCCATTGTATATCTGTCTCGGCCCCAGGTCGGTAGCGGGACGGCGGGGGCGGTCCGGGCTCATGCGCTCTCGTCGGGGGAGTCGCCGGCCTTCGTCGAACAACTGCTGGGAGAGACATGGTCCGCGAGGCCAACGCCGAGGACACCTCCGAGCCGGCGTGGTTCAGGAGCAGCTACAGCAGCGGCACGGACGGCGACTCCTGCGTCGAGTCGCCGCCACCCCCGGCACCATCCACCTCCGCGACTCCAAGCACACCGACGGCCCCCGCCTCGCGCTCAACCCCGCCGCGTGGGCGAGCTTCGTGACGTACGCGTCGGAGAACTGACCGCCGACTCGACGACGACCTCCTGCGTTCCCACCACCGCCAGCAGCTCCAGCAGCCCCGCGCTGTCCGTCCCCACGGCCGGCGTGAACCAGAGCAGCCGCTGCCGCCCGTCCTCGCTGAACAGGTGGAGGCAGTTGACCTCGATCGGGCCCAGCGTGGGGTGGTTGAGACGTTTGCGGTCGCTCCGCCGGAACGCCACGTCGTGCTCGGCCCACAGGGCGGCGAACTCGGGGGAGACGTCGAGCAGCGTACGGATCATCGAGCCGGCTTCCGCGTCCTTCGCGTCCCTGCGCGCGGCGGCGGCCCGCAGGTCGGCGACGAAGGAGCGGGACTGGCGCTCGTGGTCTGCCTCGGGGTACAGGTGCCGGGCGTCCGGCTCGGTGAACCAGCGGTGGACGAAGCTGGCCCGGGGCCCCCGGAAGCCGGACTGGTCCCCGAGCAGCGCCACCGCCGGCGGGTTCTGTACGAGGGTGACGTGCAGGTCCGTGATCACCTGGGCCGGGGTCGAGGTCATCCGGCCGAGCAGGTCGAGCATGCCGGGGTGGACGTGCGAGGCGGCCCCGCCCTGCACGGGGACCGGACGGTCGGCGAGCCGGTAGAGGTAGTCCCGCTCGTCGACGGTCAGCCGCAGCGCCCTCGCCAGCGCGGCGATCATCTGCTCGGACGGCTGCGACCCGGCGCCGCGCTCCAGCTCGTTGTAGTAGTCCACCGACGCCCCGGCGAGCTGGGCGACCTCCTCGCGGCGCAGCCCCGGCACCCGGCGGCGGGGCCCGGCCGGGAGGCCTACGTCGGCCGGGCGGATGCGCTCCCGCCGTGATCGCAGGAAGGCCCCCAGCTCGGTGTGTTTCACAGCGCCCATGGCCTCCATTCTGCGCCCGGCCGGGGCGGTGACCCAGGGGATGACGTCCCCTGGTTGCGCGGGCCGGTGCGGCGCATCGTGGAGGACATGACCACGAACACGAATCAGCGCACCGCCGCACCGGCGGCCCTACGGGTCGCCGTCGTCACCGGAGGATCGCGCGGCATCGGCCGGGCGGTCTCGCGGAAGCTCGCCCAGGACGGCCTGGCCGTCGTCGTGAACTACGCCCGCGACGCGGCCTCCGCCGACGAGACGGTGGCGGCGATCACCGCCGACGGCGGACGGGCGATCGGCGTACAGGCGGACGTGGCGGAGGAGAAGGAGGTCGCCGCGCTGTTCGACCGGGCGGAAGAGGAGTTCGGCGGCGTCGACGTGGTCGTGAACGCGGCCGGGCGGATGGCACTGTCGCCCATCGCCGACCTCGACCTGGCGGCGCTCGACGCCATGCACCGCACCAACATCCGCGGCACCTTCGTCGTCGCCCGGCAGGCGGCGCGGCGGGTGCGTGCGGGCGGCTCGTTCGTGGGGTTCTCGACCTCCGTGGTCGGCACGCAGTTCCCCGCCTACGGCGCGTATGCGGCGAGCAAGGGCGCCGTGGAGGCGATGACGCTGATCCTGGCGCGCGAGCTGCGCGGGCGGGACATCACCGTGAACACCGTCGCCCCCGGGCCCACGGCCACGGATCTGTTCCTCGAAGGCAAGACCCCCGAGCAGATCGACCGGCTCGCCAAGACCCCGCCCCTGGAGCGGCTGGGCACACCGGAGGACATCGCCGGTGTGGTCGCCTTCCTCGCCGGCCCGCAGGGGCGCTGGGTGAACGGCCAGATCCTGCGGGCCAACGGCGGCATGGTCTGACGCCCCGGCCGCCCACCAACCTTCGATCACCCTCTCCCAAGGAGTCAGCAATGCCATTCGCCCACTTCAAGGTCCCCGCGGGCACCGTCACCGCCGAGGACAAGCGGAAGATCGTCGAGCGCACCACCGACCTGTACGCGGAGATCTACGGTGAGCGGGCCCGTCCCACCACCGTCGTGCTGGTCGACGAGGTCGCCGACGGTGGCTGGGGTGTCGGCGGCAACGTCCTCACCGCCGCCATGCTCAACGGGGACGTTTGACCGCTTTCCGGGCCGCTCGGGTAACGTACGGGGGCGAACATCCATAACGGCCGGTATACGAAAGATCGGTCTCACATAGTGGTCACGCCCTGCGCAGGGTACTGGCCAGGATGTTTACATGCGCGTAACACTTAAGTGTCCCGCGCGCGGCAACGGCGCCGAGCGCCCATCACCGGACCGACCCGGACGACGGCCCGTACGGCCCCGTACATCCACGTACGCCCCTGTGCGTCCTGTGCCTGTGCACCCCCGTACCCCCGGCCCCCCGTCCCGGTCTCCGGTGTCCGCCGTGCCAGAAAGGGCCCCCGTGACGACGCGAAGCGAGACCAGGACCGCGCTCGACCACCTGCTCACCGAGATCGAACACCGCAACCCCGCCCAGCCCGAGTTCCACCAGGCCGCCCACGAGGTGCTGGAGACCCTCGCGCCGGTACTCGAGGCCCGCCCCGAGTACGCCGAACCGGGCCTCGTCGAGCGGCTGGTCGAACCCGAGCGGCAGGTCATGTTCCGGGTGCCGTGGCAGGACGACCAGGGACGCGTCCACGTCAACCGGGGCTTCCGCGTCGAGTTCAACAGCGCGCTGGGCCCCTACAAGGGCGGCCTGCGCTTCCACCCCTCGGTCAACCTGGGCGTCATCAAGTTCCTGGGCTTCGAGCAGATCTTCAAGAACGCGCTGACCGGTCTCGGCATCGGCGGCGGCAAGGGCGGCAGCGACTTCGACCCGCACGGGCGGAGCGACGCGGAGGTCATGCGGTTCTGCCAGTCGTTCATGACCGAGCTGTACCGGCACATCGGTGAGCACACCGACGTCCCGGCCGGCGACATCGGCGTCGGCGGGCGCGAGATCGGCTACCTGTTCGGCCAGTACCGCCGGATCACCAACCGCTGGGAGGCCGGCGTCCTCACCGGCAAGGGCGCGGGCTGGGGCGGCTCACTGATCCGCCCGGAGGCCACCGGGTACGGCAACGTGCTCTTCGCGGCGGCGATGCTGCGCGAGCGCGGTGAGGACCTGGAGGGCCAGACGGCGGTCGTGTCCGGCTCCGGAAACGTCGCGATCTACACGATCGAGAAGCTGGCCGCCCTCGGCGCGAACGCCGTGACCTGCTCCGACTCCTCCGGCTACGTCGTCGACGAGAAGGGCATCGACCTCGGCCTGCTGAAGCAGATCAAGGAGGTCGAGCGCGGCCGGGTCGACACGTACGCCGAGCGCCGTGGCGCCTCGGCCCGCTTCGTGCCCGGCGGAAACGTCTGGGACGTCCCGGCCGACATCGCCCTCCCGTCCGCCACGCAGAACGAACTGGACGAGAACGCCGCCGCCACCCTCGTCCGCAACGGCGTGAAGGCGGTCTCCGAGGGCGCGAACATGCCGGCCACGCCCGAGGCCGTCCACCTCTTCCAGCGCTCCGGCGTCGCCTTCGGCCCCGGCAAGGCGGCCAACGCGGGCGGTGTCGCGGTCAGCGCCCTGGAGATGGCGCAGAACCACGCCCGTACGTCCTGGACGGCGGCGCGGGTCGAGGAGGAGCTGACCCACATCATGAACGACATCCACACCACCTGCCACGAGACCGCCGAGCGCTACGGAGCCCCCGGCGACTACGTGACCGGCGCGAACATCGCGGGCTTCGAGCGCGTCGCCGACGCGATGCTGGCCCAGGGCGTCATCTGAACCCGAGGAGAACGCCCCACGAACACGGCGAGGAGGGGGTGCGGGGGTTTACCCGAACCCCTACCGCTCCCGTGGCCGCTGTTCTTGTCTGTTCGGATGGTGCGCGCAGCGGACAGTGAGACATCGGTGCCCGAGCGGGCGGAGGGGCGGTCGAAGCAACCGCTCCCGCCGCTCGCCGTGGTCCTGCCGGGCCCGGGACCGTCACCGGCCGGCGCCCGCGGGCGCCGGGCGGCCGCGCGGGACGGGAAGCACCCGGACGGGAAGCGCGCGGGCGGAGAGCGCACCGGCGGCCGGCTGTACGTCATCGACGGCATCCGCCTGCTCGCCGCGCTGATGGTGGCCGCACACCACTACGCCGGCACCTGGCGCGCCGACCGCCCCGGCAACCTGATCTGGGACCGCCCGGTCTCCGAGATCATGCCCACGGTGTTCCGTGTCGCCTCGTACGGCTGGATCGGCGTCGAGATCTTCTTCGTGATCAGCGGCTTCGTGATCTGCATGTCGTGCTGGGGCCGTACGCCGCGCCAGTTCTTCGTCTCCCGCGTGATCCGGCTCTACCCGGCGTACTGGTTCGCGGTCGTGTTCACCACGGCCGTGCTGATCGCCGTGCCGGGCGTGTGGGAGCGCCTCCGCCTGCGCGAGGTCCTCCTCAACCTGACCATGCTCCAGTCCGGCTCCGCCGTACCGAACGTCGACGGCGTCTACTGGACCCTCTGGTCCGAACTCCGCTTCTACCTGCTGTTCCTGGTCGTCGTCGCCATGGGCCTGACGTACCGCAGGGTCGTCGTCTTCTGCTGCGTGTGGGGTGCGGTCGCCATGCTCGCCCCGGTCGCCGACCTCCACCTGCTGGAACTGGTCGCCAACCCGGACGGCGCCTGGTACTTCATCGCCGGCCTCGCCCTCTACCTCATGCACCGCTTCGGCCAGGACCTGCTCTTGTGGGGCATCCTCGCCATGGCCTGGCTGATGGGGCAGATGGAACTCGGCAACCGGATCGAGGAGGTCGAGCGGGTCTCCGGCTGGCGGGGAAGCGTGGTCATCTTCACCGTCTTCCTGCTCTTCATGGTCGCCGTCGCGCTCGGCCACACGGACCGCATCCGCTGGAAGTGGCTGGTCACGGCGGGCGCCCTGACCTACCCGCTGTACCTGATCCACTACGCGGCCGGTACGGCCCTCATCGCCCGCCTCCGCGACACGATGGACGCCAGACTGCTCATCGCCCTGATCATCACGGGCTTCCTGCTCCTGAGCCACCTGATCCACCGCCTCGTGGAACGACCGGTGTCACGGCTGCTGAAGAAGGGGCTGGACACGTCGTTCGCGCGGATGCGCGACGCGGGCGGTCATCGGTGAGCCGGGGCGTCGCCGTGTGTACGCCTCGGTGACGTGGGGTACAGTCATCCACTTCGATTGGCCAGCCCCCTGCCCCGTATGGCAGACTAACGGGGTTGCTCGGTCGAGTGCCGATGCTGCGCGCCTCCCGCCGGGAGGACCGGAAGCGAGTCCCACAGTACTCGTCGTCCCATGCGTTACGCCGAAAGGTGTAGGGGCGGACGTACGGGAATCTTCCGGGAAGTGTCAGCGGGGTGCAGACCAGGCACCCGGTGGGCCTCTCGCCCCCGCCCCGCGGTTCCGGAAGGGCCCGCGACTCCCACTGCAGGGAAGTCCCGAAAGGGACATCCGTTTCAGCGAGAGCGCGACACGCCCGACCGCGTGGGTCGGAGGGGGAGCGGAAGAAAAGGGACCACCGGGTCCAGAGCGTTTCGAGAGACAGGACTACTGAGTAGCCATGGCGGGACAGAAGATCCGCATCCGGCTCAAGGCCTACGACCACGAGGTCATCGACTCTTCGGCGAAGAAGATCGTCGAGACGGTGACTCGCACTGGTGCGTCGGTCGCGGGCCCGGTGCCGCTGCCCACTGAGAAGAACGTGTACTGCGTCATCAAGTCGCCGCACAAGTACAAGGACTCGCGCGAGCACTTCGAGATGCGCACGCACAAGCGCCTGATCGACATCCTCGACCCGACCCCCAAGACCGTTGACTCTCTGATGCGACTCGACCTCCCGGCCGGTGTCGACATCGAGATCAAGCTCTGAAGGCCGGTGATCTGAAGATGACCAAGCAGATCAAGGGCATCCTGGGCGAGAAGCTCGGCATGACGCAGGTGTGGGACGAGAACAACCGCGTTGTTCCCGTCACCGTCGTCAAGGCCGGCCCCAACGTCGTCACCCAGGTCCGTACGAACGACGTCGACGGCTACGAGTCGGTCCAGATCGCCTTCGGCGAGATCGACCCGCGCAAGGTGAACAAGCCCCTCAAGGGCCACTTCGCCAAGGCCGACGTCACCCCCCGCCGTCACCTCGTCGAGATCCGTACCGCTGGTGCCAGCGAGTACACCCTCGGCCAGGAGATCACCGCTGAGGCCTTCGAGTCCGGCGTGAAGGTCGACGTCACCGCGAAGAGCAAGGGCAAGGGCTTCGCCGGCGTCATGAAGCGCCACAACTTCAAGGGTGGCAAGGCGTCACACGGTGCCCACCGTGTGCACCGCATGCCCGGATCCATCGGTGGCTGTGCCACCCCCGGCCGTGTCTTCAAGGGCATGCGCATGGCGGGTCGCATGGGCAACGAGCGGGTCACCACCCAGAACCTGACCGTTCACGCCGTTGACGCGGAGAAGGGCCTGCTCCTCATCAAGGGCGCGGTTCCTGGTCCGAACGGCGGCCTCGTCCTGGTCCGCACTGCGGCCAAGGGGGCCTGAGGTAACCGATGAGCACTGTTGACATCCTTTCGCCTGCAGGCGAGAAGACCGGAAGCGTCGAGCTCCCCGCGGAGATCTTCGGCGTGGAGAAGATCAGCATCCCGCTGATCCACCAGGTCGTCGTCGCGCAGAACGCCGCTGCCCGCCAGGGCACGCACAAGACCAAGCGTCGCGGCGAGGTCCGTGGTGGCGGCAAGAAGCCGTACCGCCAGAAGGGCACCGGCCGCGCCCGCCAGGGTTCGACCCGTGCGCCGCAGTTCGCCGGCGGTGGCGTCGTCCACGGCCCGCAGCCGCGTGACTACTCGCAGCGGACCCCGAAGAAGATGAAGGCCGCGGCCCTGCGCCACGCCCTCACCGACCGGGCCCGCCACAACCGCATCCACGTCGTCACCGGCGTCATCGAGGGCGAGAACCCGTCCACGAAGGCCGCCCGGACGCTGTTCGGCAAGATCTCGGAGCGCAAGAACCTGCTCCTGGTCGTCGACCGCGCCGACGAGGCCGCGTGGCTGTCCGCCCGCAACCTGCCCCAGATCCACATCCTGGAGCCGGGCCAGCTGAACACGTACGACGTTCTCGTCTCGGACGACGTGGTCTTCACCCAGGCCGCCTTCGAGTCCTTCGTGTCCGGCCCCAAGGCTGCTGACACCGAAGGGAGCGAAGCCTGATGGCTACGCGTCACCCGAGCATCGCCTCCAAGGCGGCCAAGGCCGCCAAGGCCGCACGCGTCGCCAAGGCGCGCCGCCACGAGGCCGAGGGCAAGAACACCGTCGTCACCCCGGCGAGCAAGGCGTTCACGGACCCCCGTGACGTGCTGCTGAAGCCGGTCGTGTCCGAGAAGAGCTACGCGCTCCTCGACGAGAACAAGTACACGTTCATCGTCGCGCCGGGCTCCAACAAGACCGAGATCAAGGAGGCCGTCCAGGCGGTCTTCTCGGTCAAGGTCACCGGGGTCAACACGATCAACCGCCAGGGCAAGCGCAAGCGGACCCGCACCGGCTTCGGCAAGCGTGCCGACAGCAAGCGCGCGATCGTGACCCTTGCCGAGGGCGACCGTATCGACATCTTCGGCGGTCCGACCTCCTGACGGAGGTCCGGATCGTCCGAATATCGGACGAGGACTGAGAAATGGGAATCCGCAAGTACAAGCCGACGACGCCGGGCCGCCGTGGCTCCTCCGTCGCCGACTTCGTCGAGGTCACGCGGTCCACGCCGGAGAAGTCGCTGGTCCGCCCGCTGCACAGCAAGGGCGGCCGTAACAACGCCGGTCGTGTGACCGTTCGCCACCAGGGTGGCGGACACAAGCGCGCCTACCGTGTCATCGACTTCCGTCGCCACGACAAGGACGGCGTGCCGGCGAAGGTCGCGCACATCGAGTACGACCCCAACCGCACCGCGCGCATCGCGCTGCTGCACTACGCCGACGGCGAGAAGCGCTACATCCTCGCCCCGCGCAACCTGCAGCAGGGTGACCGCGTCGAGAACGGTCCCGGGGCCGACATCAAGCCGGGCAACAACCTGGCCCTCCGCAACATCCCGGTCGGTACCACGATCCACGCGATCGAGCTCCGTCCCGGTGGCGGTGCCAAGTTCGCCCGCTCCGCCGGTGCCTCCGTGCAGCTGCTCGCGAAGGAGGGCTCGATGGCCCACCTGCGCATGCCGTCCGGAGAGATCCGCCTGGTCGACGTGCGCTGCCGCGCCACCGTCGGCGAGGTCGGCAACGCCGAGCAGTCGAACATCAACTGGGGCAAGGCGGGCCGCAAGCGGTGGCTGGGCGTTCGCCCGACCGTCCGTGGTGTGGTCATGAACCCGGTGGACCACCCGCACGGTGGTGGTGAGGGCCGGACCTCCGGTGGCCGCCACCCCGTGTCCCCGTGGGGCAAGAAGGAAGGCCGTACTCGTTCGCCCAAGAAGGCGTCGAACAAGTACATCGTCCGCCGCCGCAAGACGAACAAGAAGCGCTAAGGACGGGTTGAGATGCCTCGTAGCTTGAAGAAGGGACCCTTCGTCGACGACCACCTGATCAAGAAGGTGGACACGCAGAACGAAGCCGGTTCCAAGAACGTCATCAAGACCTGGTCCCGTCGCTCGATGATCGTCCCGGCGATGCTCGGCCACACGATCGCGGTGCACAACGGCAAGACCCACATCCCGGTGTTTGTCACCGAGTCCATGGTCGGCCACAAGCTCGGCGAGTTCTCGCCGACGCGCACCTTCCGGGGTCACGTCAAGGACGACCGGAAGTCGAAGCGCCGCTAGTCAGCGGGGTGTGAAAGACCATGACAAACACTGAAGGGACAACCATGGAAGCCAGGGCCCAGGCGCGGTACATCCGCGTCACGCCCATGAAGGCCCGCCGCGTGGTGGACCTCATCCGTGGCATGGATGCCACGGAGGCTCAGGCGGTCCTGCGTTTCGCCCCGCAGGCCGCGAGCGTGCCGGTCGGCAAGGTGCTGGACAGCGCCATTGCCAACGCCGCGCACAACTACGACCACACCGACGCCGACAGCCTCTTCATTTCCGAGGCCTACGTCGACGAGGGCCCGACCCTGAAGCGGTTCCGTCCGCGCGCCCAGGGCCGCGCCTACCGGATCCGCAAGCGGACCAGCCACATCACCGTGGTCGTCAGCAGCAAGGAAGGAACCCGGTAATGGGCCAGAAGGTAAACCCGCACGGGTTCCGGCTCGGTGTCACGACCGACTTCAAGTCGCGTTGGTACGCCGACAAGCTGTACAAGGACTACGTCAAGGAAGACGTCGCCATCCGTCGGATGATGACGTCCGGCATGGAGCGCGCCGGCATCTCGAAGGTGGAGATCGAGCGCACCCGTGACCGCGTGCGTGTGGACATCCACACCGCTCGTCCCGGCATCGTCATCGGCCGCCGCGGCGCCGAGGCCGACCGCATCCGCGGTGACCTGGAGAAGCTGACCGGCAAGCAGGTCCAGCTGAACATCCTCGAGGTCAAGAGCCCGGAGACGGACGCTCAGCTGGTGGCCCAGGCCGTCGCCGAGCAGCTCTCCTCCCGCGTCTCCTTCCGTCGTGCCATGCGCAAGAGCATGCAGGGCACGATGAAGGCCGGCGCCAAGGGCATCAAGATCCAGTGCGGTGGCCGCCTCGGTGGCGCCGAGATGTCCCGCTCGGAGTTCTACCGCGAGGGCCGTGTGCCCCTGCACACGCTCCGCGCGAACGTGGACTACGGCTTCTTCGAGGCCAAGACGACCTTCGGCCGCATCGGCGTGAAGGTCTGGATCTACAAGGGCGACGTCAAGAACATCGCCGAGGTCCGCGCCGAGAACGCCGCTGCCCGCGCCGGCAACCGCCCGGCCCGTGGTGGCAACGACCGCCCGGCCCGTGGTGGCCGCGGTGGCGAGCGTGGCGGTCGCGGTCGCAAGCCGCAGCAGCAGTCCGCGCCGGCTGCCGAGGCCCCCAAGGCCGACGCTCCCGCCGCCGCTGCCGCTCCGGCTGAGAGCACCGGAACGGAGGCCTGACCGACATGCTGATCCCCCGTAGGGTCAAGCACCGCAAGCAGCACCACCCGAAGCGCCGTGGTCAGGCCAAGGGCGGTACGACGGTTGCGTTCGGCGAGTACGGCATTCAGGCCCTCACGCCGGCGTACGTGACCAACCGCCAGATCGAGGCGGCCCGTATCGCGATGACCCGCCACATCAAGCGTGGCGGCAAGGTCTGGATCAACATCTACCCGGACCGCCCGCTCACGAAGAAGCCTGCCGAGACCCGCATGGGTTCCGGTAAGGGTTCGCCGGAGTGGTGGATCGCGAACGTGCACCCGGGCCGGGTCATGTTCGAGCTGTCCTACCCCAACGAGAAGATCGCCCGTGAGGCGCTGACTCGTGCGGCCCACAAGCTGCCGATGAAGTGCCGGATCGTCAAGCGCGAGGCAGGTGAAGCGTGATGTCGGCCGGTACCAAGGCGTCCGAGCTGCGCGAACTGGGTGACGAGGAGCTTCTCGCGAAGCTCCGCGAAGCCAAGGAAGAGCTGTTCAACCTCCGCTTCCAGGCGGCGACGGGTCAGCTCGAGAACCACGGTCGGCTCAAGGCCGTCCGCAAGGACATCGCGCGGATCTACACCCTGATGCGTGAGCGCGAGCTGGGCATCGAGACGGTGGAGAGCGCCTGATGAGCGAGAACAACGTGACTGAAGAGACGAAGGCCGGCCGCGGCTTCCGCAAGACCCGTCAGGGTCTGGTCGTCAGCGACAAGATGGACAAGACCGTCGTCGTCGCCGTCGAGGACCGCGTGACCCACGCGCTGTACGGCAAGGTCATCCGCCGTACCAACAAGC
This sequence comes from Streptomyces sp. WG7, assembly GCF_049975785.1. Taxonomy (NCBI): domain Bacteria; kingdom Bacillati; phylum Actinomycetota; class Actinomycetes; order Kitasatosporales; family Streptomycetaceae; genus Streptomyces; species Streptomyces sp. WG7. Next base: position 407,982 of record NZ_JBNGGE010000002.1, on the reverse strand, counting down.
TCAAGGCTCACGACGAGCAGAACGCCGCGGGTGTCGGCGACCGCGTCCTCCTCATGGAGACCCGGCCGCTGTCCGCGACGAAGCGCTGGCGCGTCGTCGAGGTCCTCGAGAAGGCCAAGTAGGTAATTCCCGCAAGGGAATTCCAGCAAATCCGCCTGCGGGGCAAACCCACGCAGGTCAGTTCCGCCAGGCTCGGCAGGGGCCTCACCTCGTTGACGAGGCGGCCCCTGCCGGGAACCGGCAGACAATCAGGAGATAGACGTGATCCAGCAGGAGTCGCGACTGCGCGTCGCCGACAACACGGGTGCGAAGGAAATTCTCACCATCCGTGTGCTCGGTGGCTCCGGTCGCCGCTACGCGGGTATCGGTGACGTCATCGTCGCCACCGTCAAGGACGCGATCCCCGGTGGCAACGTGAAGAAGGGTGACGTCGTCAAGGCGGTCATCGTTCGCACCGTCAAGGAGCGCCGCCGTCCGGACGGCTCGTACATCCGCTTCGACGAGAACGCCGCCGTCATTCTGAAGAACGACGGCGACCCTCGCGGCACCCGTATCTTCGGCCCGGTGGGCCGTGAGCTGCGCGAGAAGAAGTTCATGAAGATCATCTCCCTCGCGCCGGAGGTGCTGTGAGCATGAAGATCAAGAAGGGCGACCTGGTTCAGGTCATCACCGGTAAGGACAAGGGCAAGCAGGGCAAGGTCATCGCGGCCTTCCCCCGCGAGGACCGCGTCCTGGTCGAGGGTGTCAACCGGGTCAAGAAGCACACCAAGGCCGGGCCGACCGCTCGCGGTTCGCAGGCCGGCGGCATCGTGACCACCGAGGCCCCGATCCACGTCTCCAACGTCCAGCTGGTCGTGGAGAAGGACGGCAACAAGGTCGTCACGCGCGTCGGTTACCGCTTCGACGACGAGGGCAACAAGGTTCGCGTTGCCAAGCGGACGGGTGAGGACATCTGATGGCTACCACCACCACTCCGCGTCTGAAGACGAAGTACCGCGAGGAGATCGCGGGCAAGCTGCGTGAGGAGTTCTCCTACGAGAACGTCATGCAGATCCCCGGCCTCGTGAAGATCGTGGTCAACATGGGTGTGGGCGACGCCGCCCGTGACTCCAAGCTGATCGACGGCGCGATTCGCGACCTCACCACGATCACCGGTCAGAAGCCGGCCGTCACCAAGGCCCGCAAGTCCATCGCGCAGTTCAAGCTGCGCGAGGGCCAGCCGATCGGTGCCCACGTCACGCTCCGTGGCGACCGCATGTGGGAGTTCCTGGACCGCACCCTGTCGCTCGCGCTGCCGCGCATCCGCGACTTCCGTGGTCTGTCCCCCAAGCAGTTCGACGGCCGTGGCAACTACACCTTCGGTCTCACGGAGCAGGTCATGTTCCACGAGATCGACCAGGACAAGATCGACCGCACCCGGGGTATGGACATCACCGTGGTGACCACGGCGACCAACGACGCTGAGGGCCGCGCGCTCCTTCGTCACCTCGGCTTCCCCTTCAAGGAGGCGTGAGCGAGATGGCGAAGAAGGCTCTGATCGCTAAGGCTGCTCGCAAGCCCAAGTTCGGTGTGCGTGGCTACACCCGCTGCCAGCGCTGTGGCCGCCCGCACTCCGTGTACCGCAAGTTCGGCCTGTGCCGCGTGTGCCTTCGTGAGATGGCTCACCGTGGCGAGCTGCCGGGCGTGACCAAGAGCTCCTGGTAATCCGGTAATCCCGGGTTATTCAGACTCTCGGTAAGCATCTGGGTCGGCAGGGGCCCGCCTCCACATGCCTTAGGCTTGTGGGGTTGGGCGTCTGCCGCCCCTACGCCCGCAGGCTGTGCCTGCACATATTTGCTTACTACGCCGTAGGTCCACCGCGCCGCACCCGTCCCGTCTCGGATCGGGGAGAGGGATGGCGCACCAGGAAACCCCGGCGAGAGAGGCCGAAGGCCAATTCATGACCATGACTGATCCGATCGCAGACATGCTTACGCGTCTGCGGAACGCGAACTCGGCGTACCACGACTCCGTGACGATGCCGGCGTCCAAGATCAAGTCTCACATCGCGGAGATCCTCCAGCAGGAGGGCTTCATCACGGGCTGGAAGACCGAGGACGCCGAGGTCGGCAAGAACCTCGTCCTCGAGCTGAAGTTCGGCCCGAACCGTGAGCGCTCCATCGCGGGCATCAAGCGGATCTCCAAGCCCGGTCTCCGGGTGTACGCGAAGTCCACCAACCTGCCCAAGGTGCTGGGTGGCCTCGGCGTGGCGATCATCTCCACGTCGCACGGGCTCCTCACCGACAAGCAGGCCGGCAAGAAGGGCGTAGGCGGAGAAGTCCTCGCCTACGTCTGGTAACGGAAGGGAACGGAGGAAACAGCTATGTCGCGCATCGGCAAGCTCCCCATCGCGGTTCCCGCCGGCGTGGACGTCACCATCGACGGCCGTACGGTCTCGGTCAAGGGCCCGAAGGGCTCGCTGACTCACACCGTCGTGGCGCCGATCGACATCGCCAAGGGTGAGGACGGCGTTCTGAACGTCACCCGCCCCAACGACGAGCGTCAGAGCAAGGCCCTGCACGGCCTGTCCCGCACGCTGGTGGCGAACATGATCACCGGCGTGACCCAGGGTTACGTGAAGAAGCTCGAGATCAGCGGTGTCGGTTACCGCGTGATCGCCAAGGGTTCGAACCTGGAGTTCTCCCTCGGCTACAGCCACCCGATCCTGGTCGAGGCCCCCGAGGGCATCACCTTCAAGGTGGAGAACCCGACTCGTTTCTCGGTCGAGGGCATCGACAAGCAGAAGGTCGGCGAGGTTGCGGCCAACATCCGCAAGCTGCGCAAGCCCGACCCGTACAAGGCCAAGGGCGTCAAGTACGAGGGCGAAGTCATCCGACGCAAGGTCGGAAAGGCGGGTAAGTAAGCCATGGCATACGGACAGAAGATCCTCAAGGGCGACGCCTACAAGCGCGCCGCGATCAAGCGCCGTCACATCCGGATCCGCAAGCGGATCGCCGGTACGGCGGAGCGTCCTCGTCTGGTCGTTACCCGCTCGAACCGCCACATCGTGGCCCAGGTGATCGACGACCTCAAGGGTCACACCCTTGCGTCGGCGTCCACCCTGGACACCTCGATCCGTGGTGGCGAGGCGGACAAGTCCGCGCAGGCCAAGCAGGTCGGCGCACTCGTCGCCGAGCGTGCCAAGGCCGCGGGTGTCGAGACCGTGGTCTTCGACCGCGGTGGCAACCAGTACGCCGGGCGCATCGCCGCCCTGGCGGACGCCGCCCGCGAAGCCGGTCTGAAGTTCTGACCCGGTTCCGTATCGCTAGCGGAAACAGAGAGAGGTAATTCCAATGGCTGGACCCCAGCGCCGCGGTGGCGGTGCCGGTGGCGGCGAGCGGCGGGACCGGAAGGGCCGTGACGGCGGCGCAGCTGCCGCCGAGAAGACCGCTTACGTTGAGCGCGTCGTCGCGATCAACCGTGTCGCCAAGGTTGTGAAGGGTGGTCGTCGCTTCAGCTTCACCGCGCTGGTCGTGGTGGGCGACGGTGACGGCACCGTGGGTGTCGGATACGGCAAGGCCAAGGAGGTGCCGGCCGCCATCGCCAAGGGTGTTGAGGAGGCCAAGAAGCACTTCTTCAAGGTCCCCCGCATCCAGGGCACCATCCCGCACCCCATCCAGGGTGAGAAGGCTGCCGGCGTCGTGCTGCTCAAGCCCGCGTCCCCGGGTACCGGTGTGATCGCCGGTGGTCCGGTGCGCGCCGTGCTCGAGTGCGCCGGTATCCACGACGTGCTGTCGAAGTCCCTGGGCTCCGACAACCAGATCAACATCGTGCACGCGACCGTGGAGGCCCTCAAGGGTCTGCAGCGTCCCGAGGAGATCGCGGCCCGCCGTGGTCTGCCGCTCGAGGACGTCGCTCCCGCGGCTCTTCTCCGTGCGCGTGCCGGGGCGGGTGCGTAATCATGGCGCAGCTCAAGATTACGCAGGTCAAGTCCTACATCGGCAGCAAGCAGAACCACCGTGACACCCTGCGTTCCCTTGGTCTCAAGGGGATCAACACGCAGGTCGTCAAGGAGGACCGCCCCGAGTTCCGCGGCATGGTGCACACCGTCCGCCACCTCGTGACGGTCGAGGAGGTCGACTGATCATGGGTGAGCAGAACCCGCTCAAGATCCACAACCTCCGTCCCGCCCCGGGCGCCAAGACCGCCAAGACCCGTGTGGGTCGTGGTGAGGCGTCGAAGGGTAAGACGGCTGGTCGTGGTACGAAGGGTACGAAGGCCCGTTACCAGGTTCCGGAGCGCTTCGAGGGTGGCCAGATGCCCCTCCACATGCGTCTTCCGAAGCTGAAGGGCTTCAAGAACCCGTTCAAGACCGAGTTCCAGGTCGTGAACCTCGAGAAGCTGGCCGCGCTCTACCCCGAGGGTGGCGAGGTCACCGTCGAGGGTCTGGTGGCCAAGGGTGCCGTTCGCAAGAACAGCCTCGTCAAGGTCCTCGGCCAGGGCGAGATCTCCGTGGCGCTGCAGGTGACGGTCGACGCCGTCTCCGGCTCCGCCAAGGAGAAGATCACCGCCGCCGGCGGTACCGTCACCGAGCTCGTCTGAACCCTTCAGGCGTCTCGATGACATGAGCGATCCCGACCGGGGATGCCCCACAAAAGGGGTATCCCCGGTTGGTCGTTCCAAGGAAAGTACTCCCGCCGGTAAGGTGGCCTGCGCTGCCCTCTTTCACGGGTGCGTCACATGGGGCACCCTGGGCGGCAGTTGACCGTTACTTACTTAGTCGTCAGTCGAATCCTCAAGACCGTCACCCTTGACGCAGTAGCGCGGGGGTCGCAGGAGGCACCGTGCTCACCGCGTTCGCCCGGGCGTTCAAGACGCCCGACCTGCGCAAGAAGCTGCTCTTCACGCTCGGCATCATCGTGGTCTACCGGCTTGGTACCCACATTCCCATCCCAGGCGTCGATTACAAGAACGTCCAGGAGTGTGTGGACCAGGCGTCCGGCAACCAGGGCCTCTTCGGTCTGGTGAACATGTTCAGCGGCGGCGCCCTGCTGCAGATCACGGTCTTCGCGCTCGGCATCATGCCGTACATCACGGCGAGCATCATTCTGCAGCTGCTGACCGTGGTGATCCCGCGCCTGGAAGCCCTGAAGAAGGAGGGCCAGGCGGGTACGGCGAAGATCACGCAGTACACCCGCTACCTGACCATCGCGCTCGCCATCCTGCAGGGCACCGGCCTGGTGGCCACCGCCCGCAGCGGCGCCCTGTTCTCCGGCTGCACCGTCGCCGGTCAGATCGTTCCCGACCAGGCCATCTTCACCACCGTCGTCATGGTCGTCACCATGACCGCCGGTACGGCCGCCGTCATGTGGCTCGGCGAGCTGATCACCGACCGCGGCGTCGGCAACGGCATGTCGATCCTGATGTTCATCTCGATCGCCGCGACCTTCCCGTCCGCCCTGTGGGCCATCAAGAAGCAGGGTGAGCTGGCGGACGGCTGGATCGAGTTCGGCACCGTCATGCTCGTCGGTTTCGTCATGGTCGGCCTGGTCGTCTTCGTGGAGCAGGCGCAGCGCCGCGTCCCGGTGCAGTACGCGAAGCGCATGATCGGCCGCCGTTCCTACGGTGGCACGTCGACGTACATCCCGCTCAAGGTGAACCAGGCGGGTGTCATCCCCGTCATCTTCGCCTCGTCGCTGCTCTACATCCCGGCGCTGATCGTCCAGTTCTCCGGCTCGCAGGCGGGCTGGGCCACCTGGATCCAGAAGAACCTCGCCGACACGGCCGCGACTCCGCACATCATTCTGTACTTCCTCCTGATCGTGTTCTTCGCCTTCTTCTACGTGGCGATCTCGTTCAACCCCGAGGAAGTCGCGGACAACATGAAGAAGTATGGTGGGTTCATCCCGGGCATCCGGGCTGGCCGACCGACCGCTGAGTACCTGAGCTACGTACTCAACCGGATCACCTGGCCGGGTTCGCTGTATCTGGGCCTGATCTCTCTCGTACCGACAATGGCGTTGGCCGGTTTCGGGGCAAACCAGAACTTCCCGTTCGGCGGGACGAGCATCCTGATCATCGTGGGTGTCGGTCTCGAGACGGTGAAGCAGATCGAGAGCCAGCTCCAGCAGCGCAATTACGAAGGGTTCCTCCGCTGATGCGAATCGTCCTCGTCGGGCCGCCGGGCGCCGGTAAGGGAACGCAGGCCACCCGCCTTGCCGAGACGCTGCACATCCCGCACATCTCCACGGGCGACCTGTTCCGCGCGAACATCAGCCAGCAGACCGACCTGGGCAAGCTCGCGAAGTCCTACATGGACGCCGGCAACCTCGTACCGGACGAGGTCACCATCGCCATGGCGAAGGACCGGATGGAGCAGCCCGACGCCGAGGGCGGCTTCCTGCTGGACGGTTTCCCGCGCAACGTCTCCCAGGCCGAGGCGCTGGACGAGCTGCTCGAGACCGAGGACATGAAGCTCGACGCGGTGCTGGACCTGGAGGCCCCGGAGGACGAGGTCGTCAAGCGGATCGCCGGCCGGCGTGTCTGCCGCAACAACTCGGCGCACGTGTTCCACGTGACGTACACGCCGCCGAAGGAGCAGGGCGTCTGCGACGTCTGCGGCGGCGAGCTGTACCAGCGGGACGACGACTCCGAGGAGACGGTCCGCAAGCGGCTGGAGGTCTACCACACGCAGACCGAGCCGATCATCGACTACTACAAGTCGCAGGGCCTGGTCGTCACCATCGCGGCGACGGGACCGGTGGACACGGTCACGGGCCGTGCGCTGGAGGCGCTCAAGCGCGACCAGTAGTCGTCAGCCCCGGCTGCAGCCGCGGTCCCCTGCTCAGGGGCCGCGGCTGAGCTGTGTGATGGGGTGGTCCCCGCCCCGTATCGTTGGAAGCGTTCCCCGTCCCCTCCGGTCCAGAAAGGCCGCAGTCCCCATGGTGCAGATCAAGAGCCCCGAGCAGATCGCCAAGATGCGTGAGGCGGGGCTGGTCGTCGCCGCCATCCACGCGGCCACACGCGAGGCGGCCGTGCCCGGCGCCACGACCAAGGACCTGGACCAGGTCGCCCGCAAGGTGCTCTCGGAGCACAACGCCAAGCCGAACTTCCTCGGCTACGGAGGCTTCCCGGCGACCATCTGCACGTCGGTGAACGAGGTCGTCGTCCACGGCATCCCGTCCGACGACGTGGTCCTCAAGGACGGCGACGTCATCTCCATCGACTGCGGCGCGATCATCGACGGCTGGCACGGCGACGCCGCGTACACGGCCTTCGTCGGCTCCGGTCACTCCCCGGAGCTGGTCGAGCTCTCCCGGGTGACCGAGGAGTCGATGTGGGCGGGCATCGCGGCCATGAAGCTGGGCAACCGGCTCGTCGACATCTCCCGGGCGGTCGAGACGTACATCCGCCGTCAGCCGAAGCCCGGCGGCGGCAAGTACGGGATCATCGAGGACTACGGCGGCCACGGCATCGGCACCGAGATGCACATGGACCCGCACCTGCTGAACTACGTCGACCGCAAGCGCGGCAAGGGCCCCAAGCTGGTCCCCGGCTTCTGCCTGGCCATCGAGCCGATGGTGTCCCTCGGCACCCCGCGCACCAAGGTCCTCGAGGACGACTGGACGGTCATCACCACCGACGGCACCTGGTCCTCGCACTGGGAGCACTCCGTGGCCCTCACCGAGCAGGGGCCGCTGGTCCTGACCGCTCCTGACGGTGGCAAGGCGAAGCTGGCGGAGCTGGGTGTCACGGCGGCGCCGGACCCGCTGGGCTGAGCGTCGCGCCGGTTGCGGTGGTCGGGTCGGAGGCCGGAGCAGCCGCTCGAAGCCTGCGAGGCGCCCTCCGCGCCGAGCCCGCGAGAGGGCGGCGGGGGCGGCGGGGACGAGCGGCGGTCGGCGGCAGGGCCGGGCCGGCGGAGCCGGGTGTCACGGCGGCGCCGGACCCGCTGGGCCGACGGCTCGCATAACGATCGCCCGACTGGGGCAGACTTCCTCGTTTCGCCTTTCCGGGTGTGCTGACGTAGACTGACTCGTCGGATCTCGTGCACCCGCATGCCTGCATGCACTCGTGCGAAGCGCGAGAGTCGATCAAGGTAGTCGATTCGAAGGGCGAAGCGTGGCCAAGAAGCAAGGTGCCATCGAGATCGAGGGCACTGTCGTCGAGTCTCTCCCCAACGCGATGTTCAGGGTCGAGCTCCAGAACGGCCACCAGGTCCTGGCACACATCAGCGGCAAGATGCGTATGCACTACATCCGCATTCTCCCTGACGACCGGGTCGTGGTGGAGCTGTCTCCGTACGACCTGACGCGTGGCCGGATCGTCTACCGGTACAAGTGAGCTTGGGCGGGTCCCGTACCCGCCCCGGCGGCCGGGAGGGTCGTCGTCGGACAGGCTCGTCCTGTCAAACTCCCCGGAGCGATCCAGGGGAGCTTCTCCAACGGTACAAGTAGATCTTTCCCCTGCCCCGGCACCGTATGGCGCGGGGGCACTGAGCCCGGAGAACTTCACTCAATGAAGGTCAAGCCGAGCGTCAAGAAGATCTGCGACAAGTGCAGGGTGATCCGCCGTCACGGCCGGGTCATGGTCATCTGCGACAACCCGCGCCACAAGCAGCGCCAGGGCTGACGCACGACCGTTCCCTCCGCGATTCGCAGGACTTCGCGCGACGCGAGCTGAATATGTTCATACGCAGGACCCGGACGCCCAGGCGTCCGACACCCCCGGTTCGGAGGCCGGGGACCCGATCCGTACCTGACACGGCGGCCCGGGAACCGGTTCTGTGGAAGACCTCCGAAGATCACCAGGAGCCATTGAATGGCACGCGTTTCCGGTGTTGACATCCCGCGCGAAAAGCGCGTCGAGATCGCCCTCACCTACGTGTTCGGCATCGGCCGGACGCTCTCGCAGCAGACGCTGGCTGCCACCGGAGTGGACCCGAACACCCGTGTTCGCGACCTCTCCGAGGAGCAGCTCGTCGCGATCCGCGAGTACGTCGACAACAACATCAAGACCGAGGGTGACCTCCGTCGCGAGATCCAGGCCGACATCCGCCGCAAGGTCGAGATCGGCACCTACCAGGGTCTCCGCCACCGTCGCGGTCTGCCCGTCCGCGGTCAGCGCACCAGCACCAACGCGCGTACCCGCAAGGGCCCGCGTCGCGCCATCGCCGGCAAGAAGAAGCCGGGCAAGAAGTAGTCCGCAGCGGACTCGCCGTCCAGCGGTCTTCGCTGTAGGACCGACCACCTCCCGTAGGAGTACGACATGCCCCCCAAGGGACGTCAGGGCGCTGCCAAGAAGGTGCGCCGCAAGGAAAAGAAGAACGTCGCTCACGGCCACGCGCACATCAAGAGCACGTTCAACAACACGATCGTGTCCATCACGGACCCGACCGGCAACGTGATCTCCTGGGCCTCCGCCGGCCACGTCGGCTTCAAGGGCTCCCGGAAGTCCACGCCGTTCGCCGCGCAGATGGCCGCCGAGTCGGCTGCCCGCCGCGCTCAGGAGCACGGCATGCGCAAGGTCGATGTCTTCGTCAAGGGCCCGGGTTCCGGTCGTGAGACCGCCATCCGTTCCCTGCAGGCGACCGGCCTCGAGGTCGGCTCGATCCAGGACGTCACCCCGACGCCGCACAACGGCTGCCGCCCGCCGAAGCGCCGTCGCGTCTGACGTACCGGTCGCGTCGGCCTGGCATCCGGCTGGGGGTGTGGGGGTCGTCCCCCACATGTCACAGCACGGCTGCCGCCCGCCGAAGCGCCGTCGCGTCTGATCGGGCGCGCCCTCCGGGACGCTCCTGATCTCGCTTCACCTGGGTTTTCACGGGCGGTACGGCTCTTTCGGCCGTATCGCCCGTACCCTTGCAGTAATGGTCGGGCGTCAAATAGCGGGCGCCCCTGACTGAAGGAACACCACATGCTGATCGCTCAGCGTCCCTCGTTGACCGAAGAGGTCGTCGACGAGTTCCGCTCCCGGTTCGTCATCGAGCCGCTGGAGCCGGGCTTCGGCTACACCCTCGGCAACTCCCTGCGCCGTACGCTCCTCTCCTCGATCCCGGGTGCGGCGGTCACGTCCATCCGCATCGACGGTGTCCTGCACGAGTTCACCACCGTGCCGGGCGTCAAGGAGGACGTCACCGACCTGATCCTCAACATCAAGCAGCTGGTCGTCTCCTCGGAGCACGACGAGCCGGTCGTGATGTACCTGCGCAAGCAGGGCCCGGGTCTGGTCACCGCCGCCGACATCGCGCCCCCGGCCGGTGTCGAGGTGCACAACCCCGACCTCGTCCTCGCCACGCTCAACGGCAAGGGCAAGCTGGAGATGGAGCTGACCGTCGAGCGCGGTCGCGGCTACGTCTCCGCCGTGCAGAACAAGCAGGTCGGCCAGGAGATCGGCCGTATCCCGGTCGACTCGATCTACTCGCCGGTTCTCAAGGTCACGTACAAGGTCGAGGCCACGCGTGTCGAGCAGCGCACCGACTTCGACAAGCTGATCGTCGACGTCGAGACGAAGCAGGCCATGCGGCCGCGTGACGCCATGGCGTCGGCCGGCAAGACCCTGGTCGAGCTGTTCGGTCTCGCCCGCGAGCTGAACATCGACGCCGAGGGCATCGACATGGGTCCGTCCCCGACGGACGCCGCGCTCGCCGCCGACCTGGCGCTGCCGATCGAGGAGCTGGAGCTCACCGTTCGGTCGTACAACTGCCTCAAGCGCGAGGGTATCCACTCGGTGGGTGAGCTCGTCGCCCGCTCCGAGGCCGACCTGCTCGACATCCGCAACTTCGGTGCGAAGTCGATCGACGAGGTCAAGGCGAAGCTGGCCGGTATGGGCCTCGCGCTCAAGGACAGCCCGCCCGGATTCGACCCGACCGCCGCGGCGGACGCCTTCGGCGCCGACGACGACGCGGACGCGGGCTTCGTCGAGACCGAGCAGTACTGAGCTCGGACCCGACCGGTTCGCATTCGGCTGCGGGCCCGCTGTGGCTGGTCGCGCAGTTCCCCGCGCCCCTCTGGGGGCGCGGGACCTTCCGGCGCTCGCAGGAGTGACCGGATCTCTGACAGACAACCGTCTGCTCAGATACTGACTTCGGTACCTGATACGGCCGGAGCAGACACCTAGGAGAAACAATGCCGAAGCCCACCAAGGGTGCCCGTCTGGGCGGCAGCGCCTCGCACGAGAAGCTGCTCCTCGCGAACCTCGCGAAGTCGCTCTTCGAGCACGGCCGCATCACCACCACCGAGGCGAAGGCGCGCAAGCTGCGTCCGTACGCCGAGCGTCTGGTCACCAAGGCGAAGAAGGGCGACCTTCACAACCGCCGCCAGGTGCTCCAGGTGATCACGGACAAGAGCATCGTCCACACGCTCTTCACCGAGATCGGCCCGCGCTACGAGAACCGTCCCGGTGGCTACACCCGGATCACCAAGATCGGTAACCGCCGTGGCGACAACGCGCCCATGGCCGTCATCGAGCTGGTCGAGGCGCTGACCGTGGCGCAGGAGGCGACCGGCGAGGCCGAGGCCGCCACCAAGCGTGCCGCCAAGGACGCCGAGGGCTCCGCCGAGGTTTCCGAGGCCAAGGTCGACACGGCCAAGGCCGACGAGGCTCCCGCCGAGGAGTCCAAGGACGCCTGAGCGTCTGCCGGGGGCTGTGCGGCGGCTGCGGCTTCGTCGTGGCTCGTCGCACAGATCCCCCCGCCCCTCGAGGGCGTTGCGGGTCCGTTCCTTTCGAGGGGCGGGCCCGCTTTTTCGTCGGTGAGAGGATCTCTGGGTGAGTGACGAAGTAGAGCCCGGGTACGTACGGGTGCGGCTGGACCTTTCCTACGACGGGACCGAGTTCTCCGGCTGGGCCAAGCAGGCCGGCGGGCGGCGGACCGTGCAGGGCGAGATCGAGGACGCGCTGCGGACGGTCACCCGGTCCCGGGACACGTACGAGCTGACCGTGGCCGGGCGGACCGACGCCGGAGTGCACGCCCGCGGCCAGGTCGCCCATGTCGACCTGCCGCGCGAGGTCTGGGCCGAGCACCACGCCAAGCTGCTCAAGCGGCTCGCCGGCCGGCTGTCCAGGGACGTGCGGGTGTGGGCCCTGCGCGAGGCGCCCAGCGGCTTCAACGCACGGTTCTCCGCCGTCTGGCGGCGCTACGCCTACCGGGTCACCGACAACCCCGGCGGCGTCGACCCGCTGCTGCGCGGCCACGTCCTGTGGCACGACTGGCCGCTCGACGTGGACGCCATGAACGAGGCCGCCCGCGGACTGCTGGGGGAGCACGACTTCGCCGCCTACTGCAAGAAGCGTGAGGGCGCCACCACCATCCGGACCCTCCAGGAGCTGAGCCTGGTGCGCGGCGAGGACGACGGGATCATCACCGCCACCGTGCGGGCCGACGCCTTCTGCCACAACATGGTGCGTTCCCTCATCGGGGCCCTGCTGTTCGTCGGCGACGGCCACCGCCCGCCCGACTGGCCCGCCAAGGTGCTCGCCGCCGGCGTACGGGACTCGGCGGTGCACGTCGTACGGCCGCACGGGCTGACGCTGGAGGAGGTCGGCTACCCGGCCGACGAGCTGCTGGCGGCGCGCAACCTCGAGGCGCGGAACAAGCGGACGCTGCCGGGGAGCGGTTGCTGCTGACCACACGGTGCGGACGTGCCCCCGCCGGACCGCCGTTCGGCGACGCCCCGTTCCCGTCGTCCGCCGGAATGTCCGCCGGTGGGACGCCGGGGGACGGGCGGGGCGGTCAGCCCGCCTGGGCCGCCGCCGACGCCTGGGCCTCGCCGCGCCGGCGGATCTGCAGGAAGGCGAACTCGGCCAGGTCGTCGCCGGCCCGGAACACCTGCGTGGACTTCTCCGTCACGTTCTTGCCGTCGGTGAACCCGGAGACGGTGAAGTAGGCGTAGCGGCCGTAGGAGTTGGTGGTGGAGCGGCAGACGGCGCCGGAGCAGAACGACTTGACGCCGCCGCCGGACAGCGAGCGCACGATGCTCTTCGTGTCGGCCTGCTTCTTGGCCTTCGCGGCCTGCGCCTCGGTGTCGAAGACGGCCACGCCGACCGTCACGGCGGTGTCGCCCTTGGTGTAGGTGACGCGCAGCAGCCGGGTGCAGCCGTTGGCGTCGAGGACCTTGGGCAGCGTGCCCTGGGCGGCGGAGCCGCAGGTGCGGGTGTCGGCCGTCGGGCCCTTCTTGTAGACCGTCTCGCCCATGGTCAGCTGGGTGCCGGGGAAGAGCAGGTCCGGGCTGAGCGGGGCCTTGTCCTTCTGGACGCTGGAGACGAAGTCCTTCGGGTCCAGCGGCGGCGGGGCGCTGGTCGGGGCGAACGACGGGGTCGTGGCCGACGCGCTGGGTATGTCCGACGTCGCGGGCAGCCGGGAGGCGGGGCCGTCGGACGCCTGGCCGGAGCCGCTCGCGGAGACCACGGCCACGGCGACGGCGCCGGCTATCGCCACGGTGGCCAAGGCGCCCCCGCCGATGATGAACAGGCGGCGCCGCTTGGCCCGGGCCTCGGAGGCCTCGGCGAGGGCCGCCCAGTCCGGGGCGGCACCCGCGTCACCGGCGTTCCAGGGCTGCTGCTGCGATTGACCGTAGGGCTGCTGCTGCGATTGCGGTTTCCAGGGATCCCACTGCGACTGAGGTCCCCCCTGCCCAAAGCTCATGGGCCGCATCTTAGACGGGCCGAGTGGCGCGCTGGTGCGCCTCGTGGAGCCCCGCAGCACCTAGCGTTCCGCTCATGCGGACGGGCAAAGACGACATCTCCGGGTGGTTGGTGCGACCCGCGGGCGGGCCCGCGTGGGCGGTGCTCGCGGTGGTGCTGGCGGTGTCCGCCGGGCACGCGGGGCGGGTGACCTCGGACGGCGGGATGGACAACGCGATCGTCGTGCGGGCCGCCCGCACCTGGCTGGCCGGCGGCTCCCCGTACGACGATCCGCACTTCCTCTATCTCCCGAGCGCGGTCCTGGCCGCCGCTCCGCAGGCGCTGCTGCCCGGCGCCGTGCTGCGGGTGCTGGTGCCGTGCGCGGTGACGGCCCTGCTGGCGCTGGCCTGGGCCTGCGCGCTGCGCCTGCACCGCGTACCGCCGCGCAGCCGGCTGGCGGTCCTCGGGCTGACCGGGCTCGCGGTGGGCTTCGCCCCGTTCGGGCACCTGGTGCGCCTCGGCAACTGGACGGTCACGGCGGCGGTGGCCCTGCCGCTGTCGCTGCTGCTGGCGAGCCGGGGGCGGTGGACGTCGGCGGGCCTGGTGATCGGCGCGGCCGTGGCGCTCAAGCCGCTGCTCGCGCCCGTCGTCCTGCTCTTCCTGTTCGCCGGGCGGTGGCGGGCGCTGGCGGCGGCCGTCCTGGTGCCCGCGCTGGCCTCGGGCGCGGCGGCACTGCTGATGCCCGACCCGGCCGGCTTCTTCACCCGCACCCTGCCGTTCCTGCTGCACGGCGACGACGGTTTCGTACGGCTCTACGAGGCCTCCCCGGCGGCCGTGCTGCCCCGGCTCGGGGTGCCGGGCGCGCTCGCCCAGGGGCTCGCGTTGGCGGCGGCCGGGGCCGGGGTGTTCTGCGCCCACCTGCGCTGGCGGCGGGCCGGCCCCGGCCCGCTGCGGTTCGCGGAGACCGGCGCGGGCCTGATGCTCTCGGCGTTCCTGGTCTCCAGGCCGTCCTACGACCACTACCTCCTGGTCGTCCTGCCGCTGCTGCTGGCCGGGCTGCCGTACGCCGGGTCGGTGGCCCGCGGCGCCTGGTTCTGGATCGCCCTGGTGCCCCAGGTCCCGGGGCTGACCTGGCCCTGGCTGGAGTCGGAGCGGCGGCGGGCCTTCAAGGACGCGTTCACCCTGTGCGTGCTGGCCCTGGCCGTCGCCCGGCGGGCCGGGGCCGCGCGGACGGCCGCCGGCGATCACGCGGCTGCCGGGCCCGCGCCGGAGCCCGCGCGGGCCGCCGCGGCCCCGTTTTGACCCGGCTAGGGGGCCCCGGGTATTCTGCACAGTCGTATGTGTATTGGCTTGCTCATTCTCACGTGAGGGGCCCTTACACCGGTCCACCGGGACCGATGACCAGCGATCTGCACGCGGTATGCGTCACCGCGGTGCGGTCAGGGCTGTCGTGATCGTCTTCGGTGACCAATGTCAGGACCACTCACTGAAGAAGCGAAGGCTACGAACCGTGCGTACGTACAGCCCCAAGCCCGGCGATGTGACGCGCCAGTGGCACGTCATCGACGCTCAGGACGTCGTCCTGGGGCGTCTGGCCTCCACCACGGCCTCCATCCTGCGCGGCAAGCACAAGCCGATCTACGCGCCCCACGTCGACACCGGTGACTTCGTCATCATCATCAACGCCGACAAGGTGCACCTCTCCGGCAACAAGCGGACCCAGAAGATGGCGTACCGCCACTCCGGCTACCCGGGCGGTCTGCGCTCCGTCCGCTACGACGAGCTGCTGGACAAGAACCCGGAGAAGGCCATCGAGAAGGCCGTCAAGGGCATGCTCCCGAAGAACTCCCTGGGCCGTCAGATGCTCTCGAAGCTGAAGGTCTACAAGGGTGACCAGCACCCGCACGGCGCGCAGCAGCCGCAGCCGTTCGAGATCACCCAGGTCGCGCAGTAGTTCCGGCCACCCCCTAAGACTGAAGAGAATCTGAGGAGCATCGTGGCCGAGACCACTGCCGAGCAGCCGCTCGAAGAGCTTGACATCGACAGCTACACCACCGAGTCCGAGGTGCCCGTCGAGGGCGAGTACACCTCGGAGTCCATGGCCTCCGCGTTCGGCGAGCCCCAGCCGGCCGCCGGCCTGGGCCGCCGCAAGAACGCCATCGCCCGTGTCCGGATCGTCCCGGGTACCGGCAAGTGGAAGATCAACGGCCGCACCCTCGAGGACTACTTCCCGAACAAGGTGCACCAGCAGGAAGTCAACGAGCCCTTCAAGGTGCTCGAGCTCGAGGGCCGTTACGACGTCATCGCCCGCATCGCCGGTGGCGGCGTCTCCGGCCAGGCCGGTGCGCTCCGTCTCGGTGTCGCCCGCGCCCTGAACGAGGCCGACGTCGACAACAACCGCGGCGCCCTCAAGAAGGCCGGCTTCCTCCGCCGCGACGACCGTGCGGTCGAGCGCAAGAAGGCCGGTCTGAAGAAGGCCCGCAAGGCTCCGCAGTACAGCAAGCGCTAAGCTTCGCTGCCTGCACGTACGTATGGCGGGCTGGTCAGCTCGCTCGAACGTACTCCGAACGCCCCGGCGGCACGCCACAGTGCTGCCGGGGCGTTCGTTTATCCGCTTCGTTGGGCGTATAACGGCACAAGACGTTAAAACGTCGAGACGCTGACATGGTCAGATGTTCAAACGTTCAAAGGCTTGTGTGATCGTATGGTCGGGCAGTGCGTGCCCTGGACCACGGGAGCCGACTGCGTGGGCCGCATTCATCGGCAGCCGCTTCCGGAATTGACGTTTCCTCAGGAGGACAAGTGGGACGACTCTTCGGCACGGACGGCGTGCGCGGTGTCGCCAACGCGGATCTGACGGCGGAGCTGGCGCTCGGCCTCTCCGTCGCCGCGGCGCACGTACTGGCCGAGGCGGGCACCTTCGCCGGGCACCGGGCGACCGCGGTCGTCGGACGGGACCCGCGCGCCTCCGGGGAGTTCCTGGAGGCCGCCGTGGTCGCGGGCCTGGCCAGTGCCGGCGTGGACGTGCTGCGGGTCGGCGTGCTGCCGACGCCCGCGGTGGCCCACCTCACCGGGGCGCTCGGCGCCGACCTCGGTGTGATGCTCTCCGCGAGCCACAACGCCATGCCCGACAACGGCATCAAGTTCTTCGCCCGCGGCGGCCACAAGCTCGCCGACGAGCTGGAGGACCGCATCGAGTCCGTCTACGCGGAGCATCGCACCGGCGCCCCCTGGGACCGTCCGACCGGAGCCGGCGTGGGCCGGGTGCGGGAGTACGACGAGGGGCTCGACCAGTACGTCGCCCACCTCGTCGGCGTACTCCCGAACCGCCTGGACGGGCTGAAGATCGTCCTCGACGAGGCGCACGGCGCGGCCTCCCGGGTCTCGCCGGAGGCGTTCGCGCGGGCCGGTGCCGAGCTGGTCACCATCGGCGCGGTGCCCGACGGCCTCAACATCAACGACGGCTGCGGCTCCACCCACCTCGACCTGCTCAAGGCCGCCGTCGTCGAGCACGGCGCCGACCTGGGCATCGCCCACGACGGCGACGCCGACCGCTGCCTGGCCGTGGACCACACCGGCGCGGAGGTGGACGGCGACCAGATCCTCGCCGTGCTCGCGCTGGCGATGCGGGAACGCGACGCGCTGCGCTCCGACACCGTCGTCGCGACCGTCATGTCCAACCTGGGCTTCAAGCTGGCCATGGAGCGCGAGGGCATCCGGTTCGCGCAGACCGGCGTCGGCGACCGGTACGTCCTGGAGGAGATGAAGGCCAACGGCTACGCCCTCGGCGGCGAGCAGTCCGGCCACGTCATCATCCTCGACCACGCCACCACCGGCGACGGCACGCTGACCGGCCTGATGCTGGCGGCGCGGGTCGCGCAGACCGGCCGTACGCTGCGGGACCTCGCGTCCGTCATGGAGCGGCTGCCGCAGGTGCTGATCAACGTGCCGGACGTGGACAAGTCGCGGGTGAACACCTCCGCCGAGCTGGCCACGGCGGTTTCCGAGGCCGAGCGTGAGCTCGGGACCACCGGGCGGGTGCTGCTGCGTCCCTCCGGGACGGAGCCGCTGGTGCGGGTGATGGTGGAAGCGGCGGACATCGAGCAGGCCCGGTCCGTCGCCGGGCGGCTGGCCGATGCGGTGAAGTCGGCGCTGGGGTAGTTCTGCGGGGCCGGGTTCGGGGGTGGGGTTCTGCGTGGTGCGGGCCGCGGGTTCGCGGTGGCTGGCCGCGCCCACGCGGCGGAGCCGCGGATCAGCAGGGCCCCGCGCCCCTCGGGCAGGTGTCCTCATCCGGCGTTGTCCGGTTTGGTCAGTCGGTTCCGCTGAGTCGACCACAAAGCCTTCTGGGCCAGCAGGGTCAGTGTGCCGGCCATGACGATGCCGGCCAGGTTCAGCAGGAGCTGTTCGCTGGAGCCCATCATCTGGCCGGTGTCGCCGAAGCTCAGGGCCACGGCCGCGTTCGCCGCCGCCGGGACCGTGGTGACGGAGATGGCGACACCGACCAGGGCGCCCGACTTCGCCGAGGTCAGGGACAGTGTGCCCGCGATCCCGGCGAGGACCGCCACCACGAAGGAGAACGCGTCCGGCGCGTAGACGAATCCGGTGTTGGGCCGGTCGGCCTCCAGCTTGCCCTCGCTGAACTGGCCGAACGCGGCCATGACCCAGCTGAAGCCCACCGTCACCGCCATCGCCACCGCGAAGCCCACCAGCAGGGCGATCGCCGAACGCAGGGCCAGCCGCGGCGCCCGCTGCACGATCGCGGTGCAGATGCCGGCCAGCGGACCGAACTCCGGCCCGACCGCCATCGCGCCCACGATCAGGATGGCGTTGTCGAGCACCACACCGCAGGCCGCGATCATCGTGGCGAGGGTGATGAAGGCGATGTAGGTGATGGAGAGGGTCGACTCCTCGTGGGTCGCCTCCTCCAACTGCTCCCACAGCACGGCGTCGGCGGGCTCGCCCGGCGCGTCCTTCTCCGCCCGGTCGGCGTGTTCGGAGAGCGACAGGTCGATGTTCTCGGCGGTGATGGCGCCGCGGTCGTCGACGCCCAACGTCCGCAGCAGGCTGATGAGTTCGTCGCCGGACTCGCGGGCGACGTCGCACATGACGACGTCGCCGGCGGGTTCGCGAGCGGCGCCCGGCAGGACGACCAGGTGGGTGGTGCCGACCGTCCGGTCGATGAGGCGGACCACCTCGTCGGTGCGGTCGGCCGGGGTGATCAGGCGCAGATGCAGCATCCGGCATTTGTACCGGCCGGGTGAGGCTCCGTCACAGCTTGCGCAGGCGCAGGCGCTGCACCTTGTGGTCGGGGCCCTTGCGCAGGATCAGGGTGGCCCGGCTCCGGGTCGGGGCCACGTTCTCCACCAGGTTGGGCTTGTTGATGGTGCGCCAGGTGGTGCGGGCGTAGTCGAGGGCCTCCTCCTCGGACACCTGGGTGTACTTGCGGAAGTACGAGGACGGGTTCTGGAAGGCGGTCTCGCGCAGCTTGCGGAAGCGGCTGAGGTACCAGCGCTCGATGTCCTCGGTGCGGGCGTCGACGTACACGCTGAAGTCGAAGTAGTCGGCGAGACCGACCCTGGTGCGGCCGTCCTTGCCGGGCAGCGCGGGCTGGAGCACGTTGAGGCCCTCGACGATCAGGATGTCGGGGCGGCGGACGACGAGCCTCTGGTCCGGGACGATGTCGTAGATGAGGTGGGAGTAGACCGGCGCGGTCACCTCGCCCTTGCCCGCCTTGATGTCGGCGACGAAGCGGGTGAGGGCCCGGCGGTCGTACGACTCGGGGAAGCCCTTCCGGGACATCATGCCGCGGGCCTCCAGCTCCTTCGTGGGCAGCAGGAAACCGTCGGTCGTGACCAGTTCCACGCGCGGGTGCTCGGGCCAGCGGGACAGCAGCGCCTGGAGCAGGCGGGCGACGGTGGACTTGCCGACGGCGACCGAGCCGGCGACCCCGATGACGAAGGGGGTGCCGGACTGCGAGCCCTGTTCACCGAGGAAGGTGTTCAGCGCGCCGCGCAGGCCGTCGGTGGCGCCGACGTAGAGGTTGAGGAGCCGGGACAGCGGGAGGTAGATGTCCCGCACCTCGTCGAGGTCGATGACGTCGCCCAGGCCGCGCAGCTTCTCGACCTCCTCGGCGGTCAGCGGCAGCGGCGTCTTGTCGCGCAGCGCGCTCCACTCGGGACGGGTGAGGTCGACATAGGGAGTCGCCTCCGGCCGCTGCCGGTGGGCGCTCCTGGGTATCGAGGAGACCGATGAGATCACACCCCATTGTTAACGGAGTTCGAACGGGGTGGCGGGTGGGCTCTGTCACGTCGGCCGGTGGGCCGGGGCCGACGACCCGTCGAAGTTACGGACGAGTACGGGTGGCCGGTTATCGATCATGTGTGTGATTGTCGTATGTATGGTGCACGAGGCCGGACGAGGCCCGTCCGCCGGGCTCGACGCGCCTCGACGTGCCTCGGAGTGCCTCGACACGCCTCGGAGTGCCTCGGCGTATCCGGCGTATCTCGACGCACCTTGACGTGCCGGGCGTCCATCGATGTACCAGTCGTACGTCGACGTTCCCGGCGTACCTCGACATCCCTTCACATCATCCCGACGAAAGAGTGCCGACGTGAGTTCGACCGCTGTCCGCCGCACCGCACTCGCGGCCTCCGCCGCTGCCCTGGTCCTGCTCGTCACCGCCTGCGGCGGGTCGTCCGACGACGGAGGCGCATCCGGTGACGACAAGGCCGAGGCCGACCAGTCCGCCCCGGCGGCTGGCGACAAGGCCAAGGCGGACGAGTCCGCCCCCGCGGGCGACGCGCTGACCGCCGCCGAGCTGGAGAAGATCGCCCTCGCCCAGGCCGACGTCAAGAACGGCAAGGTCACCACCAAGATCCCGGCGGACGAGGACATCGCCGAGGACCAGATCTCGACGGACGACAAGGCCTGTCTGCCGCTCGTCCTCGCCCAGACAGCGGTGGCTCCGGGTGAGCCGGGGGCCAGCGTGAAGCGCTCCTGGCAGGGGCAGACGGAGACGCCCTCCAAGGGCTCGGGTCCGGACGGCCAGGACATGACCAACATCAGCGTGGACATGATCAGGCTGAACGTCGCCTCCTACGCGGGCGGCGGCGCCGAGCAGGCGCTGGCGGAGCTGAAGACGGCCGCCGAGCAGTGCGCCGGCGGCTTCGTCGCGAGCGTGGGCAGCGACAAGATGCAGGTCGCCGAGGTCACCACGACCGCCGCTCCCGAGGGCGGGGACGAGGGCCTCGCCGTCACCATCGGCCTCGACATCGGCAAGGACGCCAACGCGCCCATGAAGCTCGTCGTGGTCCGCAAGGGCGCCACGCTCGCCTCCTTCGCCGCCACCAATCTCTCCTCGATGGTGAGCGGTGCGGACTTCGAGGTCCCCGCGGACGTCGTCGACGCACAGGTGGCCAAGCTCGGCTGAACGGCGGGCCGTCGACGGCTTGATTGACGGCGGGCCGCCGGCGGCCCGGCCGGCAGGGCGGGGGTCGCCGGCGGCCCGGCCGGCGCCGGTCCGCTGACGGTGGCCCCGCCGGAGGCGTTCGTACCCCGGTGGGAATTTCCGATTTCGGGCACGGGAAGCCCGATTCACGACCGCTTCTGATCGTAGGCTGCCGATCATGTGCGGAATCGTGGGATACGTGGGGTCGCAGCAGGCGCTCGATGTCGTGATGGCCGGGCTGAAACGGCTCGAATACCGGGGATACGACTCGGCGGGCGTCGCCGTGCTCGCGGACGGCGGCCTCGCCACCGCCAAGCGCGCCGGAAAGCTCGTCAACCTGGACAAGGAACTGGCCGAACGGCCACTGCCGGCCGCCGTCACCGGCATCGGCCACACCCGCTGGGCCACGCACGGCGGACCGACCGACGCCAACGCCCACCCGCACCTCGACAACGCGGGCCGGGTGGCCGTCGTCCACAACGGCATCATCGAGAACTTCGCCTCGCTGCGGGCCGAGCTGGCGGAGCGCGGCCACGACCTGGTCTCCGAGACCGACACCGAGGTCGTCGCCCACCTGCTCGCCGAGGAGTTCTCCGCCTGCGCCGACCTCGCCGAGGCGATGCGCCTGGTGTGCCGGCGTCTGGAGGGCGCGTTCACACTGGTCGCGGTGCACGCGGACGCGCCGGACGTGGTCGTGGGCGCACGCCGCAACTCGCCGCTCGTGGTGGGCGTGGGGGAGGGCGAGTCCTTCCTCGCCTCGGACGTGGCGGCCTTCATCGCGCACACCCGGGACGCGATCGAGCTGGGCCAGGACCAGGTCGTCGAGCTGCGCCGCGACGGCGTGACGGTCACCGGCTTCGACGGCAGCCCGGCCGACGTGCGCTCGTACCACGTCGACTGGGACGCCTCGGCCGCCGAGAAGGGCGGCTACGACTCCTTCATGCTCAAGGAGATCGCCGAGCAGCCGAAGGCGATCGCCGACACCCTCCTGGGCCGCATCGACGACTCCGGCACGCTGAGCCTGGACGAGGTGCGCATCCCCGCGGAGATGCTCCGGGAGGCCGACAAGGTCGTCATCATCGCGTGCGGTACGGCCTTCCACGCCGGGCTGATCGCCAAGTACGCCATCGAGCACTGGACGCGCATCCCCTGCGAGGTGGAGCTGGCCAGCGAGTTCCGCTACCGCGACCCCATCCTCGACCAGCAGACCCTGGTCGTCGCGATCTCCCAGTCCGGCGAGACCATGGACACCCTCATGGCCCTGCGCCACGCCCGCGAACAGGGCGCGAAGGTGCTGGCCATCTGCAACACCAACGGCTCCACCATCCCGCGCGAGTCCGACGCGGTGCTCTACACGCACGCCGGCCCAGAGGTCGCCGTCGCCTCCACCAAGGCATTCCTCACCCAGCTGGTGGCCTGCTACCTGGTCGCCCTGTACCTGGGACAGGCGCGCGGCACGAAGTACGGGGACGAGATCCGCGACGTCGTCCGCGACCTCTCACGAATCTCCGACGCGGTCGAACAGGTCCTCGGGACGATGCAGCCCGTACGGGAACTGGCGCGCTCCCTCGCCCACAAGAACACGGTGCTCTTCCTCGGCCGGCACGTCGGCCACCCGGTCGCCCTCGAAGGCGCCCTCAAGCTCAAGGAGCTGGCGTACATGCACGCCGAGGGCTTCGCGGCGGGCGAGCTGAAGCACGGGCCGATCGCGCTGATCGAGGAGGACCTGCCGGTCGTCGTGGTCGTCCCGTCCCCGCGCGGGCGCTCGGTCCTCCACGACAAGATCGTGTCCAACATCCAGGAGATCCGCGCGCGCGGCGCCCGCACCATCGTCATCGCCGAGGAGGGCGACGAGGCCGTCGTCCCCTACGCCGACCACCTCGTCCGCATCCCCGCGACCCCGACGCTGCTCCAGCCGCTGGTGGCGACGGTGCCGCTCCAGGTCTTCGCCTGCGAGCTGGCGACGGCCCGGGGCAACGAGGTGGATCAGCCCCGGAACCTGGCGAAGTCGGTCACGGTGGAGTGAGCGGGCTTCAGGGCGCCGAGGAAGGTGGCGAAGGTCCCGGCCGGGAAGGTGAGAACCGCCCCGGCCGGGGTCTTCGAATCGCGGACGGCGAAGTGGGCGGGGGAGCGGGCTGTCTCCACGCATGAGTTGCCGTCACCGGCGCCGGAGTAAGAGGACTTGCGCCAGTTGTCGGGGGGTCTCCGTAGGACTGGTGCGGGCCCTGCGCCGACGTGTGGGGCCGGCAGCCGCTGGCCAGGGAGGGCAACCGCGGCTAGTACGTCTGGTGCCAACTGGGCGCTGCGGCGCGGACGGCGTGAACGTTTCCTCGCCGCTCGAAAGGGTGAACGCATCGTGATTACACGAAAATCCCGCCCTGCTCCGGAAATAGGTTGCGCGCATGGTCACATCCACCCACGAGACCTCGCACCGGATCTTCCAGGATCATCCGGAGGTTCTCACGCCGATCTTCGAGGCGTTGGGCATGCCGTCACCCGTCAAGGCGGAGATCGAGCTCATGACTCCCGACGTCACGGAGCTGAAACCGCTCGAGCGCCGTGTCGACACGGTGCTGAAGGTCGAGCCGTCCGACGGGGAGAGCTTCCTGCTCGCCGTCGAGGCCCAGACCCGAAAAGCTTCTGACAAGGGAGTCAACTGGCCGTACTACGTGGCCTACTTGCGAGCGAAGTTCGGCCTGCCGGTCCTGCTCGTCGCGGTCTGCCGCAACCGGACCACGGCGGCCTGGGCCGCCGGCCCCTTCGAATGCCGGGTCGGGCCCTGGGCGTCCCAGGTCACGCGCCCGTTCGTGCTGGGCCCGGACAGTGTTCCGGAAATCACCGACGAAGCGGTGGTGGCGCGAGAGCCGGCGCTTGCGACGTTCTCCGCCATCGTGCACAGCGAAAGCCGGGACATCGACGCCATACTGCATGTGCTGGCCCGTGGAATGCGGTCGTTCGACAAACCCACAGCAAAGTACTGGGCGGAACTGCTGGAAGTGGGCCTGGAGGACACTCCGGCCCGAGAGACGTGGAGGGAGCTGGAGAAGATGGTCATCTCATATTTCCCGGGCAGGGGAACGGTCTGGGAGGAGACGTACTACGAAGGCAAGGCCAAGGGAGAAGCCGAGGGCAAGGCCAAGGGAGAAGCCGAGGGCAGGGCCAAGGGGGAGGCCGAAGGAAAGGCCCAGGGTGTCCTGCGGGTGCTCGAAGTCCGTGGCCTGATCGTTTCCGACGACGCCCGCGCCCGCGTCACCGCCTGCATGGATCTCGCCCGCCTCGACGACTGGCTCGACCGCGCCGGAACGGTCGCTCGGGTCGAGGAACTCTTCGCGGGAATGCCGGACGAGCCGCGGGACGAGCGCCGCCCGGAGTGAGTCACCCGTCGGCCGGGTGCACCACGGTGACGAGGCGGAAGCGTTCCAGGACCGCCGGTGTCGTGTCGTCCACGGTGAAGCCCGGGTCGTCCAGGGCCGCGCGCATCTCCTCGCTGTGCCAGAACCGTTCGTGGCCCGTCCGCCACTCGGCCACGGTGGTGTAGCCCTCGCCCTCGTCCATCGCGTGGGCGAGGTCCACCTCGGCCAGTGGGACGACGCGCACGTCGGTCACCTCGATGACGGCGACCGGGCGGTCGTGGGAGTCGACGACCACCTCGCGGCGCCCTGCTTCCGGCAGCGCTTCACCCGCGTGCTCGTAGTCGACGACGAGGCCGGTCGTGGTGGTCTTCGAGCCGTCGAGGACCGCCGCCACGAGCTGGTCGCGCAGCGGGCCGGGGAAGGCGAACTCGGCCCTGGGCAACGAGGCGAGGTCCGGGGGCGGTGACGCGGAGTCGGACGGCATGCGAACACGATAGCGACCCCGCACCGCACGGCGGCGGCGAGACTTCCTGTCAGCCCCTTGTGATCGATCCGGCCGGCCTCACCCGGCAGCAGGCGCGCCGTCCGGTGCGCCCGTTCACCCCGCCCGGGCCACATCCCGCCACGCTCCCGGAATCGCCCCGGCGACGTCGTGCGCCCCCGTCGGTGCCCCGTCCGCCGCGAAACGCCCCGCGAGGCCGTGGACGTACGCCGCCACGCTCCCCGCGTCCACCGCCGAGAGCCCCGCCGCCAGCAAGGACCCCGCCAGGCCCGACAGCACGTCCCCGCTCCCGGCCGTGGCGAGCCACGACGTGCCCGTCGCGTTGACCCGCACCGGGCTCGACTCCGCCCCGGCCACCACCGTCGTCGACCCCTTCAGCAGCACCGTCGCCCCGTACCGCCCCGCCAGCTCCCGTGCCGAGGCCAGCCGCGCGCCCTCGACCTCCTCCCGGGCCACCCCGAGCAGCGCCGCCGCCTCCCCGGCGTGCGGCGTCATCAGCGTCGGCGCCGTACGGGCCCGTACCGCCCCGGCATCCGCCAGCCGCAGCCCGTCCGCGTCGATCAGCACCGGCACCTCCGCCGCCAGTACCTCCGCCACGGTCCCGGCGTCGTCCCCGGCCCCCGGTCCGACGACCCACGCCTGCACCCGCCCCGCCCGCTTCGGACCCTGGTCGGACACGAGCGTCTCCGGATAGCGGGCGATCACCGCGTCCCCCGCCGGACCGACGTACCGCACCGCCCCGGCCCCGCCCCGCAGCGCCCCGGCGACGGCGAGCACGGCGGCGCCCGGATAGCGGGCCGACCCGGCGGCGATGCCGACGACCCCCCGCCGGTACTTGTCGCTCTCCGCGCCCGGCACCGGCAGCAGCCGCGCCACGTCCGCGTGCTGCAACGCCTCCAGCTCGGCGGCGTCGTTCGGCAGCGGCAGCCCGATGTCCACCAGCCGCACCGACCCGGCGTACTCCCGCGCCGGGTCGAGCAGCAGCCCCGGCTTGTGCGCCCCGAACGTCACCGTCAGGTCGGCCCGGACCGCGGCCCCCCGCACCTGCCCGGTGTCCGCGTCGACGCCGCTCGGCAGGTCGACGGCGAGTACGGCGGCCCGGGCCCGCGCGGCCGCGTCGGCGAGCGGCACCGCCTCCGGACGCAGCCCGCCCCTGCCGCCGATCCCGACGATGCCGTCGACGACCAGGTCCGCCCGCTCGATCAGCTCCCCGGCCGAGGCGGGCCCCGCGACCCGGCCACCCGCCCGGCGCAGCGCCGCCAGCCCCCTTCCGTGCGCGCGCTCCGGCGTGAGCGGCACCGCCGTCACGCCCGCCCCACGCCGGGCGAGCCGCGCCCCGGCGTACAGGGCGTCGCCGCCGTTGTCCCCGCTCCCGACCAGCAGCACCACCCGGCTGCCGTACACCCGTCCGGCCACCCGCCCGAGCACCTCCACGCAGGCGGCGGCGAGCCCGGCCGCGGCCCGCTGCATCAACGCCCCCTCCGGGAGCCGTGCCATCAGCTCCCGTTCGGCGTTCCTGACCGTCTCCACGCTGTACGCAGTCCGCATGCCGTCGAGTCTTCCCCGTACGCCGTGAACGTCACGGACCGCCCCGCGGCATGAGGGACAGTTGTGCCATGGGCGACGACGACGAGACGGCACAGGTGATGACCTCGCTGGGGGCACGCCTGCGCGCCATCCGGCGGGCCCGCGGTCTCACACTGGCCCGGCTCGGCGCCGCCACCGGCATCTCCGTGAGCACGCTGTCCCGGCTGGAGTCGGGCGTGCGCGAGCCGGGGCTGCGGCACCTGCTGCCCCTGGCCAGGGCGCACCGCCTGCCCCTGGACGAGCTGGTCGGTTCCCGGACCGGCGACCCGCGGGTCCATCCGCGCCCGTTCACCCGGCACGGCCAGACCTGGATCCCCCTCACCCGCAACCCGAACGACGGGCTGCACGCCTACAAGCAGATCCTTCCCGCCCCGGCGGTCGCGCGGACCGCATGGACCCCGAGGCCGGACCAGGGCTCCCACGAGGGCCACGAGTGGATCTACGTCCTCTCCGGCCGCCTGCTCCTCGCCCTCGGCGACCACGACCTGGTCCTGGCGGCCGGCGAGACGGCGGAGTTCGACACCCGCGTCCCGCACGGCATCGCCAACGCGGGGGACCGGCCCGTCGAGTGGCTCGCCCTGTACGGAGCGCAGGGCGAGCGCATGCACATCCGGGTTCAGCCGGCCGGCGACTGACTCCCGCCCACCGAACGGGCGACGCGGAACCCCACGTCGTCGACCCGGAACGTCGGGTGGCTGCGGCGCCGCACGGAGGCCCGGACGCTCCAGTGCTCGTCGAACCAGCCGCCGCCGCGCAGCACCCGGTAGGTGCCGTACACCTCGGCGTCGTAGAGGTCCCAGCACCACTCCCAGACGTTGCCGAGCGTGTCGTACAGACCCCACGCGTTCGGCAGCCTGCCGCCCACCTCGTGGACGCGCTCCTCGGAGTTGCCGCGGTACCGGGCGATGTCGTCCAGGGGGCCGTAGCGCGGGCCGTCGGTGCCCGCGCGGCAGGCGTGTTCCCACTCGGCCTCGGTCGGCAGGCGGTACCCGTCGGCGGACGTGTCCCAGGCGACTCCGCCAACGCCAACGCCATCGCCAACGCCAACGCCATCGCCGTCAGCACCGCCAACGCCACCGTCGCCGTCCTCCGCGGCGACGCGGTAGGCCGGGCGGAGCCCCTCGCGCCGCGACAGGGAGTTGCAGAACTCGACCGCGTCCGTCCAGGAGACCTCCACGACGGGCAGCCGCTCGTCCCGCGCGGCCGGGGGCCGCCGACCGGTGACCCGCGCGTACTCGGCCCGCGTGACCGGGAACGCCGCCAGCCGGAACGACGCCACCTCCACCGGCCAGCTGCGCCGCGTCCGCCGGTCCGACAGGGTCACCCGTCCCGACGGCACGGAAACCATCCCGATCCCCGCGCCCACGTCCTCGGCACCCGCACCTCTGACGTCGGCACCCGTACCACTGACGTCGGCACCCGCACCACTGACGTCGGCACCCGCACCACCGACGTCGACATCCGCACCACTGACGTTCATGGGTGTCAGCCTTCCGCGATCACCACCGCCGACGCCACCCCCGCGTCATGGCTCAGCGACACGTGCCACGACGCCACCCCCAGCTCCGCCGCCCGCGCCGCCACCGTCCCCGTCACCCGCAGCCGCGGCTGCCCGCTGTCCTCGACGTACACCTCGGCGTCCGTCCAGTGCAGCCCCGCCGGCGCGCCGAGCGCCTTGGCCAGCGCCTCCTTCGCCGCGAACCGGGCGGCGAGCGAGGCGATGCCCCGGCGCTCCCCGCTCGGCAGCAGCAACTCGCTCTCCAGGAAGAGCCGCTGGGCCATGGCCGGCGTGCGCTCCAGCGACGCCCCGAACCGTTCGATCTCGGCCACGTCGATCCCGACCCCGATGATGCTCATGCCGGGCACCCTAACGACGTCGCGAGCGGTCGGCCTTCCGTGGGGGAAGCCGGGTCCGGGTGCTCTGAGAGACTGGGGGCACGATGAGTGAGACAGCTGCTCGGCGGGCCGCGGTGTCGCGGGCCCGTGCCGAGATCGACCTGGCCGCCCTGCGGGCCAACGTCCGCGCACTGCGCGAACGGGCCCCCGGGGCGGCTCTCATGGCCGTCGTCAAGGCCGACGCCTACGGACACGGCGCGCTTCCGTGCGCCCGCGCGGCCGTCGCCGCGGGCGCGACCTGGCTGGGCACCGCCACGCCGCAGGAGGCCCTCGCGCTGCGCGCGGACCCGGCACTGCCGGACGACGTGCGGATCATGTGCTGGCTGTGGACACCCGGCGGCCCCTGGCGGGAGGCCGTCGAGGCCGGACTCGACGTGTCCGTCAGCGGCATGTGGGCCCTGGCGGAGGTCGTCGGGGCGGCACGGCGGGCAGGGCTCCCCGCACGGGTGCAGCTCAAGGCCGACACCGGGCTCGGACGGAGCGGCTGCCAGCCCGGCGAGGACTGGGCCGAGCTGGTGGCGGCGGCCCTGCGGGCCGAGGACGAGGGGCTCCTCCGCGTCACCGGGCTCTGGTCGCACTTCGCCTGCGCCGACGAGCCCGGGCACCCGTCCATCGCCGCCCAGCTCACCGTCTTCCGGGAAATGACGGCGTACGCGGAGCAGCAGGGCGTACGCCCGGAGGTGCGGCACATCGCCAACTCGCCGGCCACCCTCACGCTCCCCGAGGCCCACTTCGACCTCGTACGGCCCGGCATCGCCATGTACGGCGTCTCGCCCAGCCCCGAGATCGGAACCCCCGCCGACTTCGGGCTGCGCCCCGTGATGACGCTGGCCGCCTCGCTGGCCCTGGTCAAGCAGGTGCCCGGCGGCCACGGCGTCAGCTACGGGCACCACTACACCACCCCCGGCGAGACCACCCTCGGCCTCGTCCCCCTCGGCTACGCGGACGGCGTCCCGCGCCACGCCTCCTCCACCGGTCCCGTCCTGGTCGACGGCAAGTGGCGCACCGTGGCGGGGCGGATCGCGATGGACCAGTTCGTCGTCGACCTGGGCGGGGACCGGCCGGAGCCGGGCACCGAGGCGGTGCTGTTCGGCCCCGGCGACCGCGGCGAGCCCACCGCCGAGGACTGGGCGCAGGCGGCGGGCACCATCGCGTACGAGATCGTCACCCGCATCGGAACACGCGTTCCGCGCGTCTACGTGAACGAGTGACGCGTCCGTCCGACGCGTGACGTGCACGGCACGCGTCCAGGGGAATCAGCAACCAGCGGGAATCAATAACCAGCGGCAACCAGCAACCGGCGGGGAACCGCGCGACGGCCCGGCGAAGAGGAGCGGTACGTGAGCGAGAGCAACGCGGAGGTCGTCACCGCAGCCGTCGTCTCCGCCACGGAGGCCGCCACCGAGGCCGCCGCCGGCGGCTGGCGCCGGGCGACCGGCATCGCCGGTGTCGCGATAGGCGTGGTCGCGGCGGGTGCCGCGGCCGGCGTGGCGATAGAACGGCTCACCGTCGGCCGCGGGATACGCCAGAAGGCCCGGCTCGCCCTCGACTCGGCGGGCCCGTACGGCGGACTGCGCGGCACTCCGGGCAGGGCGTACGCCGACGACGGCACCGAGCTGTACTACGAGGTCGACGACGTCGATCCGGAGACGGAGTCCGCGCTCACCCGGCGCCGCCGGCGGCTGTTCGGCCGTAAGGCGCCCGCCCCCGTGACCGTCGTCTTCGCCCACGGCTACTGCCTCAACCAGGACTCCTGGCACTTCCAGCGGGAGGCCCTCAGGGGCGTCGTCCGCACCGTGCACTGGGACCAGCGCAGCCACGGACGGTCCGGCCGTGGCGTCTCGCAGGTGCGGGACGGCCGGCCGGTCACCATCGAGGACCTGGGCCGGGACCTGAAGGCCGTCATCGACGCGGCCGCACCCGAGGGGCCGATCGTGCTGGTCGGCCACTCCATGGGCGGCATGACCGTGATGGCCCTGGCCGACGCGTTCCCCGACCTGGTCGCCGAACGGGTCGTCGGCGTCGCGCTCGTGGGCACGTCCTCCGGGCGGCTCGGCGAGGTCAACTTCGGGCTGCCCGTGGCCGGTGTCAACGCCGTGCGGCGGGTGCTGCCGGGCGTGCTGAAGGCGTTGGGGCAGCGGGCCGAGCTGGTGGAGAAGGGGCGGCGGGCGACGGCGGACCTGTTCGCCGGGATCATCAAGCGGTACTCGTTCGCGTCCCGGGACGTCGACCCGGCCGTGGCCCGGTTCGCGGAGCGGATGATCGAATCGACGCCGATCGACGTGGTCGCCGAGTACTACCCGGCCTTCAACGACCACGACAAGACCGCGGCCCTCGCCCACTTCGCCGGCCTGCCCGTCCTCGTCCTGGCCGGAGTGCGGGACCTCGTCACGCCGAGCGAGCACAGCGAGGCGATCGCCGACCTGCTGCCGGACGCGGAGCTGGTGCTCGTGCCCGACGCGGGGCACCTGGTGATGCTGGAACATCCGGAGCTGGTCACCGACCGCCTTGCCGACCTGCTCGCCCGCGCGGGCGCGGTGCCGCCAGCCGCTACGGTTGACGGCTATGGAAGCACCAGCAGCACCGCGGGACCCGGCTGAGCCCTCCGAGACCTCTGAGCTCTCCGAGTTCCCCGAACCCTCCGCGCCCGGCGAACCCTCCGCGCCCGGCGAGCTCGCCGAGTCCGCCTCGGGCGTCGCGATCACCGTCACCTCCCCGGAGCAGATGCGGGAACTGGGCCGCAGGCTCGCCAAGGTCCTGCGCGCCGGTGACCTGGTGATGCTCAGCGGGGAGCTGGGCGCGGGCAAGACGACGCTGACCCGGGGGCTCGGCGAGGGCCTAGGCGTGCGCGGCGCCGTCACCTCCCCGACCTTCGTGATCGCCCGCGTGCACCCCTCCCTCGGCGACGGGCCGCCGCTCGTCCACGTCGACGCCTACCGCCTGTCCGGCGGCCTGGACGAGATGGAGGACCTCGACCTCGACGTCTCCCTGTCCGACTCGGTGATCGTGGTGGAGTGGGGCGAGGGCAAGGTCGAGGAGCTGACCGACGACCGGCTGCGGCTCCGGATCGACCGGGCCGTCGGCGACACCACCGACGAGGTGCGGCACGTGACGCTCATGGGCGTCGGTGAGCGCTGGGCCGCGGCCGACCTGAGCGTGCTCACCGTCTGAACCCGGGCTCCGGCTCCCGGGCCTCCCACCGGGAGGCGTTCCGACAAGGTGTCGGGAAAATATTGCGTTCCGGGTCTTGCGCGTGGTCACATGGTATCCAGCTCGTAGTTAGGCATGCCTAACTACGCCCGCCCCCGACCTTCAGGAGGCGTCCATGTCAGAGACCGAGTCGCAGCCGCAGCCGCAGTCGCGGTCGCAGGCCCGGCAGCGGCCGCAGTCGCCCGCTTCAGCGTCCGCCGCGGTTTCGATGCGCGACCTGCTCGCGTCCTGTGCCGCCGCGACGGTGATCTCGACACCGCCGCGCGCGCCCGAGCCGGAGGTCCGCCGTCCTGTACGGG
Source organism: Streptomyces sp. WG7 (assembly GCF_049975785.1). Classification (NCBI taxonomy): domain Bacteria; kingdom Bacillati; phylum Actinomycetota; class Actinomycetes; order Kitasatosporales; family Streptomycetaceae; genus Streptomyces; species Streptomyces sp. WG7. Next base: position 376,092 of record NZ_JBNGGE010000002.1, on the reverse strand, counting down.
AGCACCGCGAGGCCGCCTGACCCGTGCACCGGCCCGTGCCGTGCAGCCGGTGAGCCCGGTTGTGTCGCGCGTGACACGTGAGGCATGGGCGGTCCACGTGGCTCCCGGCGTCTCAGGGGACGACGACGACCCGCTGCCCGACCGTCGCGAACCGCCACATCGCGTCGCCGTCCGCGCGCGTCTCCCGGATGCCGCCGGTGCGCCGGGCCGGGTCGGGCTTCGCCATGGAGCCGTCCACCGCCGCGCTGAACCCGATGACCACGCCGCGGACGCTGGTGAAGCGCACGACGTGCTCGACCGGGATGCCGTCGGAGCCGGTGACCCGTTTGGAGCGGGACGTGACCGCGTAGGTGCCCGGTGCCGGGTCCACCCCGCTGGGCGTGACCCGGAAGGTGCGCCGGACCCGGTCGCCCGGGTCGACCAGCCACACCCGGTCGTCGTCCACCGAGTACACCACCCGTTCACCCTTGCCGGAGCCCGCGGGCAGCGCCTCGGGGCGCCGGTGGTCGCGGGGTGCCTTGGAGGCGCCGGGGGCGGGCGTGCCGCTGGCCCGGACCCGGCCGGGGTCGGGCGGGGCGCTGGTCGACGCCTGGTGGCCGAGGAAGCCGATCGTCACGAGGGCCGCCGCCGTGAGGCCGGTGACGAGCCCGGCGCTGCTGCTTACCACTGGCGACCACCTCGTCGTCGTACTCGTGCACCCGTTCCCCGGCGACGGTAGCACTCGGTGATCGCGCGATCGCCGTGGGCGACGCGGGATGCCTCCGGTCGGCGCAGGGCGACACGGGCGGGCGGCGCCGGGCCGGCCGGTGGGCGTCCGACACGGGCCCCGCGGCGCCGTAGGCTGTTTGCGTGCTCTTGCTCGCTCTGGATACCGCCACGCCCGCCGTGACCGTCGCGCTGCACGACGGTACGGACGTCATCGCCTCGTCGAGCCAGGTGGACGCACGCCGGCACGGCGAGCTGCTGCTGCCCGCCGTCGACCGCGTGCTCACCGAGGCCGGCCTCGGGCTCGACGCCGTCACCGGCATCGTCGCCGGCACCGGCCCCGGCCCGTACACGGGACTGCGCGTCGGCCTGATGACCGCGGACACGTTCGGACTCGCGCTCGGCGTGCCCGTCCACGGCGTGTGCACGCTGGACGGCCTCGCCTACGCCGCCGACCTGGAGGGCCCCTTCGTGGTGGCGACCGACGCCCGCCGCAAGGAGGTCTACTGGGCCCGGTACGCCGACTCCCGCACCCGCGTCACCGACCCGGCGGTCGACCGCCCCGCCGACATCGCGGAGCAGGTCGCCGGACTCCCGGCCGTCGGCGCGGGCGCGCTGCTGTACCCGGACACCTTCCCGAAGGCGCACGAGCCCGAGCACGTGTCCGCCGCCGCCCTGGCGTCCCTGGCCGCCGAGAAGCTCGCGGCGGGCGAGGAACTGCCCGCGCCCCGGCCGCTGTACCTGCGCCGGCCCGACGCCCAGGTCCCCAAGAACTACAAGGTGGTCACCCCCAAGTGACCGGAGCGACCGAGCCCGTGACGCCACCCGTACAGCCCGAGCTGCGCGAGATGCGCTGGTGGGACATCGACCCCGTGCTCCGGATGGAACGGGAGCTGTTCCCGGAGGACGCCTGGTCGCGGGGCATGTTCTGGTCCGAGCTGGCCCACGCGCGTGGCCCCGGGGCGACCCGGAGGTACGTCGTCGCCGAGGTGCCGGGGACGGCCGAAGCGGACGGCGCGGCCGGCGAGAGTGGCGCGGCGGGCGAGAGCGGCGCGGCCAGTGAGGGTGGCGCGATCGGTGAGGGCGGCGCCCGGATCGTCGGGTACGCGGGCCTCGCCGCCTCCGGCGACCAGTCCGACGTGCAGACCATCGCCGTCGCCCGCGACCACTGGGGCACCGGACTCGGCGGGCGGCTGCTGTCCGAGCTGCTGCGGGCGGCGACCGCCTTCGAGTGCGCCGAGGTGATGCTGGAGTGCCGGGTGGACAACACCCGCGCGCAGCGGCTGTACGAGCGCTTCGGCTTCGAGGCGATCGGTTTCCGGCGCGGCTACTACCAGCCGGGCAACGTGGATGCCCTGGTGATGCGACTGACCACAGCGCCCGGTGGCGGCCCCGCCGCGGGCGCCGACTCCGTACAAGGAACCGACAACCATGGCTGACTCACGCGACGAGCCCCTCGTCCTGGGGATCGAGACGTCCTGCGACGAGACCGGCGTCGGTGTCGTGCGCGGCACCACCCTGCTGGCCGACGCCGTCGCGTCCAGCGTCGACGAGCACGCCCGCTTCGGCGGTGTCGTCCCCGAGGTGGCGAGCCGCGCCCACCTGGAGGCGATGGTCCCCACCATCGACCGCGCCCTGAAGGAGGCGGGGGTGAGCGCGCGCGACCTCGACGGCATCGCCGTCACCGCGGGCCCCGGCCTCGCCGGCGCCCTGCTGGTCGGAGTCTCGGCCGCGAAGGCGTACGCCTACGCCCTCGGCAAGCCCCTGTACGGCGTCAACCACCTCGCCTCGCACATCTGCGTCGACCAGCTGGAGCACGGCGCGCTGCCCGAGCCGACGATGGCGCTGCTGGTCTCCGGCGGGCACTCCTCGCTGCTACTGTCGACGGACATCACCTCCGACGTCCGCCCGATGGGCGCCACCATCGACGACGCGGCCGGCGAGGCCTTCGACAAGATCGCCCGCGTGCTGAACCTGGGCTTCCCCGGCGGCCCCGTCATCGACCGGTACGCGCGCGAGGGCGACCCGAACGCGATCGCGTTCCCGCGGGGACTGACCGGCCCGCGTGACGCGGCGTACGACTTCTCCTTCTCCGGGCTGAAGACGGCCGTGGCCCGCTGGATCGAGGCGAAGCGGGCGGCGGGGGAGGAGGTGCCGGTGCGCGACGTGTCGGCCTCCTTCCAGGAGGCGGTCGTGGACGTACTGACCCGCAAGGCGGTGCGGGCCTGCAAGGACCAGGGCGTCGACCACCTGATGATCGGCGGCGGCGTGGCCGCCAACTCCCGGCTGCGGGCCCTGGCCCAGGAGCGCTGCGAGGCGGCCGGCATCCGGCTGCGCGTGCCGCGGCCCAAGCTGTGCACGGACAACGGTGCGATGGTCGCCGCGCTCGGCGCGGAGATGGTCGCCCGGGGCCGGGCCGCCTCCGACTGGGACCTCTCGGCCGACTCCTCCCTGCCGGTGACGGAACCGCACGTCCCGGGGCAGGGCCACACGCACGGCCACGACCACGACCACGTGCACGAGGTCAGCAAGGAGAACCTGTACTCGTGACCGTCGCGCTGATGTGGGAGGCGCGGGCCGTGCCCGGCCGGGGCGAGGAACTGCTGGCCTGGGCACGGGCGCAGCCGCTCGACGGCACCCCGCTGCGCCGGGAGACGCTCCGCGCCCCGCAGGACCGCGTCCTCGTCGTCACCTGGTGGGACGCCGCCTACGACGCCGAACTGCCGGAGCTGCCCGAACCGGACACCGGCCTGGTCACGCGGGCGGTGCACCGGTGGCGGTTCGAGTCGGTGGCCGCGGACTGAGCGGGGAGGTCGCGAGGCCCACGGTGCCCATCGTGGGCTTCCGCCACAGCAGCAGGCCGTTCCGGCGCTCCCAGACGGTGATGACCACGGCCTGCGCCCCCCACTCGACGGCGGACGCCAGCGGGAACAGCGCGACCCACCACCCCCACACGAGGGCCGCCGCCGTCGTCGGCACGACGATGAAGGCGAAGAGGCCCGGGAGGAAGAGGCGCTCGCGCAGCCGCTCGTCCGGCGGCGGCTCCACGTCGTCGGCCAGGGGGACGGCCTTGCGGAAACGCCGTACGTCCACGAACAGTTCCACGAGCACCGACAGCACCACGAGCGCGAGCAACGCCAGGAAGAACCGGCGTGTGTCTCCCGCGGGCGGCAGCTCGAACCCGTGCACGACACCACCCGCCACGGCGCAGACGGCGGCGCCGGCCAGTGCCGCTCCGGTGGATCTCGTCTCGTGGTGCAGGCTCCGGTCCATCGCGCGCCCCCCCGTGCGCCCGGCGCGGTGGCCTGGGCCACCGGCGACTCCCCCGTGTCCCGTGCGGCCGCCCGCCCGCTCCGGGCTCCGCGTCGGCCCCGTGAGGGGGGCGGCCGTACCGGCCACGTGCGGGTCGGTGGTGCCGGCCCCCGTGCGGGGCGGCCGTACCGGTCCCGTGCGGGGCGGTGGTGCCGTGCGGCGTACGTCCGCGCTGGACGCCGCCCACCGTATTCGAGCCCGCCGGGCCGGACCACCCGCCTGCCCGAACGGCTGGTGAACGCCGAGGGACAGGCATGGAAGCGGAAGGTCGCGCGGGTGGCGTGCGGGCGGTAGTGCGGCGACTGAGCGCTTCGAACGTTTCGAAGTATATAGCGAATGTTCCGGAGGCCCTGGTTGCTCGGGGGCTACGTCAGGAGGGCCCTCAGGGTTACGATCGCCGTCATGACATCCCCGCAGCCCGCTGAAACCCGGACGCAAAGGCGGTCCGCGCAGACCGCGACCCTCGCCGAGATCGCGCGTGAGGCCGGTGTGTCGGCGCCGACTGTTTCGAAGGTCCTCAATGGCCGTGCCGACGTCGCCCCCGCGACCCGGGCCCGCGTGGAGGAGCTGCTGCGCGGTCACGGCTACCGGCGCCGGCGGGCCGAGGCGACCCGCTCGCCCCTGATCGACCTGGTCTTCCACGAACTGGAGAGCGCCTGGGCGATGGAGGTCATCCGGGGCGTGGAGAACGTGGCCCGGGACACGGGGCTCAGCGTCGTCCTCTCCGAGAGCGCGGGGCGTCTCACGCCCGGCAGGACCTGGGCCGACCAGGTCGCCGCCCGCCGCCCGCACGGCGTGATCCTCGTCCTGTCCGGCCTCGACGAGTCCCAGCGGGCCCTGCTCACCAGCCGCTCCATCCCGTTCGTGGTGATGGACCCGGCCGGCGACCCGGGCGCCGACGTGCCGTCCATCGGCGCCACCAACTGGCAGGGCGGACTCGCCGCCACCCGGCACCTGATCGACCTCGGTCACACCCGCATCGGCGCGATCAGCGGCCCCGTCCGGATGATGTGCAGCCGCGCCCGCGTCGACGGCTACCGGGCCGCCCTGGAGACGGCGGGGCTGCCCGTCGACCCGGACCTGATCATGACCGGCGACTTCCACCACGAGGCCGGCTACCGGCAGGGCCTGGAACTGCTGCGCCGCCCCGACCGCCCGACCGCCGTCTTCGCCGGCAACGACCTCCAGGCGCTCGGGCTGTACGAGGCCGCGCGCGAGCTGGGTCTGCGCATCCCGCAGGACCTGAGCGTGGTCGGGTTCGACGACCTGCCGGTGGCCCGCTGGGTGGGGCCGCCGCTGACGACCGTACGGCAGCCGCTCATGGAGATGGCCGAGGCGGCGGCCCGGCTGGTCCTGGACCTCGGACGCGACGACGGCTCCGCGGCGGCGACCCGGGTGGAGCTGGCCACCAGCCTGGAGGTGCGCAGCAGCACGGGCGCGCCCGCGGCGGTCTGACCGGGGCCGGTTTCCCGCTCCCCTCGGTCTGACCGGGGCCGGTCGCCGCTCTACTCGAACCGAGCGGAGCCGGTCGCCGCTCTCCTCGAAGCCCGGCCGTCCTCCGCTGCCTGAGAAGTCCGAGTCTGAGAATTTCCGCAGAATGACGACCCACGTATGTCCGTTCCCAGTAATTCGGACTTATGTTCCTCACGATGGGGCATTCGGGTGGGGACGCGAACGGGGCCGGCACGGGCGGGGGCGGACGCATGGCTGCGCGGGACGGGCTGGGCGGGCCGGGCCGCCGCTCGAAGGGGCTGAAGGCGGCAGGCCTCGCCCTGGCCGGTGCCCTGCTGCTCGGGGCCGCCGCGGCGGGGTGGGCCTACTGGCACCTGAACGGCAACATCCGGAGCGTCGACATCGACGGCGCGCTCGGCGACGACCGCCCCGCGAGGCCGGTCACCGTCCCCTCCGCCTCGCCCGACGCGGCCCCGGTGCCCGCCGGCGCCCTGAACATCCTGGTCCTCGGTTCGGACTCGCGCAGCGGCGAGGAGAACCAGGAGCTCGGCGGCGGTGACAGCGAGGGCGCCCGCTCGGACACGGCGATGGTCGTCCACCTCGACGCGGGCCGGACCGCCGCCACCGTCGTCAGCATCCCGCGCGACACGCTCGTCACCCGCCCGTCCTGCCCGCTGCCGTCCGGCGGTGAGTCCCGGGAGGCGGGCGGCGCGATGTTCAACACCGCCTACGCGGTGGGCGGGCCGGTCTGCGCGGTCAAGACCGTCGAGTCGATGACCGGCGTCCGCATGGACCACTACATCGAGATCGACTTCTCCGGTTTCGCCGAGCTGGTCGACGCGCTCGGCGGGGTCACGGTCACCACGGACGTGGACATCGACGACGACAAGAGCCACCTGCACCTCGACGCCGGCACCCACCACCTCGACGGCACCGAGGCCCTCGGTCTGGCCCGCACCCGGTACGGGCTGGAGGGCGGCAGCGACCTCGCCCGCATAGAGCTCCAGCACAAGCTGGTCAAGGCGCTGCTGGAGCAGATGTCGGCCACCGACCTGCTCACCGACCCGGCACGGCTGTACCAGGTCGCCGACGCGGTCACCGGCAGCCTCACCACCGACACCGGCCTGGACTCGCTGGGCGAGCTGATGAGCCTCGGCCGCAGTCTCGGGGACCTGTCGGCCGACGACGTACGCACGGTGACGATGCCCGTCGTGCCGGCCCCCTGGGACGCCTACCGGGTGGTGGCCCTGGAACCGGACGCCGGTGAGCTGTGGGAATCGCTCCGCTGAGAGAAGCCCCGAAGAAAAATTCGCGAAGTTCCCGGGGCACCTGTCGATCCACGCCCCGCCCGTTCGACGCACGGGTGAGAGGCCGGGACGGACCCGGCCCCCGAACCACCCGAGGAGTCACCATGCCGCGCTTCCTGTCGCTGATCCGCATCGAGGAGAACGACGCCCTGTCCGGCGGCCCCAGCCCCGAGCTGGTGCAGCGGATGGAGAAGCTGATGGAGGAGATGACGAAGGCCGGCGTGCTGCTCGACACCGCCGGGCTGACCCCGACCGCCCAGGGCACCCGCGTCCACTACGAGGGCGGGCAGCTGTCCGTCACCGACGGGCCGTTCACCGAGTCCAAGGAGGTCATCGGCGGCTACTCGCTCCTCCAGGCCAAGGACAGGGCCGAGGCGGTCGAGTGGACCAAGCGCTTCCTCAAGGTGCACGAGGAGTACTGGACGGTGACCTGCGAGGTGCGGGAGCTGATGGAGGGCTAGGGCAGGCCCTGGCCCGGTTTGGCCTCGCGGACCCGGGGGTGTTGCATGGTGGGCTGTGGAACCACAGCCCACCGCGCCCACCGGGGCCACCGAGCCCACCGCGGCCATCGAGACGGTCTTCCGCCTGGAGTCCCCGCGCGTCATCGCCGGCGTCGCCCGCCTGGTCCGGGACGTCGGCATCGCCGAGGAACTCACGCAGGACGCGATGGTCGCGGCCCTGGAGCAGTGGCCGCGGGACGGCGTGCCCGACAATCCGGGCGCCTGGCTCATGGCCACCGCCCGGCGCCGCGCCGTCGACCTGATCCGGCGCCGCGAGAACTACGCCCGCAAGCTGGCGGAGATCGGCCGCGACCTGCCCACCGCCACGCCGCCGCCCGAGGAGCCCGCCGACCCGGAGGACATCGACGACGACCTGCTGCGCCTGGTCTTCACCGCCTGTCACCCGGTGCTGTCCGCCGAGGCCCGCATCGCCCTCACCCTCCGCCTGCTCGGGGGCCTCACCACGCCCGAGATCGCCCGCGCCTTCCTCGTCCCGGAACCGACGGTCGCGCAGCGCATCGTGCGCGCCAAACGCACCCTGGCCCGCAAGAACGTCGCCTTCGAGGTGCCCTACGGCCCGGACCGCGCCGCCCGCCTCGGCTCGGTCCTGGAGGTCATCTACCTGATCTTCAACGAGGGCTACGCGGCCACCGCCGGCGACGACTGGCTCCGCCCCGGCCTGTGCGAGGACGCCCTGCGCCTGGCCCGCGTGCTCTCCGCGCTGATGCCCAAGGAGCCCGAGGTCCACGGACTGACGGCCCTGCTGGAGTTCCAGGCGTCCCGCACCGCCGCCCGCACCGGACCCGACGGCGCACCGGTCCTTCTCGAGGACCAGAACCGCCGCCGCTGGAACCGCATGCTCATCGCCCGCGGCATCACCGCCCTCGACCACGCCCACACCACCACCGGCCCCGGCGGCCCGGGCCCGTACCTCCTCCAGGCCGCGATCGCCGCCTGCCACGCGACGGCGTACACGTACGAGGAGACCGACTGGCCCCGCATCGCCGCGCTGTACGGCCTGCTCGCGGCCCGCGCCCCGTCCCCGGTCGTCGAACTCAACCGCGCGGTGGCCGTGTCGATGGCCGAGGGCCCGGCCCCGGCACTCGACCTCGTCGACGCCCTCGCCGCCGAGCCCGCCCTGCGCGACTACCACCTGCTCCCCAGCGTCCGCGGTGACCTCCTCCTCCGCCTGGGCCGTACGGCCGAGGCCCGCACGGAGTTCGAGCGCGCCGCCTCCCTGGCCCGCAACGACCGTGAACGCGAACTGCTGACACGCCGGGCGGAGCGGTGCGGTCAGCGCCTGCCCACCGGGCGGAGCGGTGCGGTCAGCGCCTGTCCACCGGGTGCCCGATCAGCATCGTCGGCGCCCCCGCGACCCGGGTCATGAACACGGTCGCCGCGTTCGGCCCCTGGGGCTTGACCTTCCGCCGCAGCTCCTCCGGCTCGACCGCCGATCCCCGCTTCTTCACGGTCAGTGTGCCGACCTCGCGCTCCCGCAGCAGCGCCTTCAGCTTCTTGACGTTGAACGGCATCCGGTCGGTGATCTCGTACGCCGTGGCGTACGGCGTCGGCCGCAGCTCGTCCGCGGTGACGTAGGCGATGGTCGCGTCCAGCAGCCCGCCGCCGACCTGCTCGGCGACCTCGGCGACGAGGTGGGCGCGGATGACGGCGCCGTCCGGCTCGTACAGGTAGCGGCCGGGCGTGCGGACCTCCGGGTCGGGCAGGCCGGCGCCGAGCAGGGTGCGGGGCCCCGGCAGCAGCGTGGCCCGCACCGCCCCCAGCGTCACAGTCCCTGGCGCCACCGCCCCTGGCGCCACCGCCCCCGGCGCCACCGCCCCTGGCGCCACCGCCCCTGGCGCCACCGCCCCCGGCGCGCCGCCGAACCACAGCACCGCCTCCTTCACGTCCCCGCCGTCGGAGATCCACTCGGCCTCGGCGTCTTCCGGCACCGCCTCGTGCGGAATGCCGGGCGCGACCTTCAGCGCGGCGGCGCGGGAGGCCGTACGGGCCGCCTCCACGGCCCAGGACAGCGGTGGCGAGTACGCCTCCGGGTCGAAGATCCTCCCGCGCCCCCCGCGCCGCGCGGGGTCGACGAACACGGCGTCGTACCCACGTGTCTCCACCTCCGTCACATCCGCCTCGCGCACCTCGATCAGCTCATCCAGCCCCAGTGCCTCGGCGTTGGCGCGGGCCGCCGCCGCGGTCGCCGGGTCCCGGTCCACGGCCAGCACCCGGATCCCGGCCCGGGCGAGCGCGATCGCGTCACCGCCGATCCCGCAGCACAGGTCGGCGACGGAGGTCACGCCCAGCGCCGCCATCCGCCCGGCCCGGTACGCCGCCACGCTCGCCCGCGTCGACTGCTCGACCCCGTTGGGGGTGAAGAACATCCGCCCGGCGTCCTCGGCACCGAACTTCGCCACCGCCCGCTGCCGCAGCCGCGCCTGCCCGAGCGCCGCGGACACCAGCCCGGCCGGATGCGTGCGCCGCAGCCGGGTCGCGACCGCCAGTTCCCGCGCGGGGTCGGTGTCGCGCACCTCGTCGAGGAGGGCGCGGCCCTCGGGGGTGAGCAGGGCGAGGAGGGCGTCGAGGTCGTTCACCGGAACATTGTGGGCCAGTCGGTGGACGGTGTGCCTCCGGCGCGGTGTCGGGCGGGGTTCGACGGCCGGGGGCTGCGAGGATCCGGCACCATGCGAGCAGTCGTACAAACCGACAAAAGCCGGGCGTGCGGAGTGTTCCGGGCGTCCTCTCCGGGGTTCCGGACGCGCGGCGGCCTCGCCGCCCTCGCCCTCGCCGCCCTCGCGTCCTCCGGCTGTGCGCAGGACGCCTCCCAGGGGCGGGGCGCCGGCGGGGAGCCCCTGCAGGCACCCCCGGCCCGCGCGCTCGACGCCTACGCGTCCGAGCTGCGCGCGGCCCAGGCGGCCCGGGTCGCCGCCGCCAAGCGCTGGAACCTGAAGAAGGTCCCGCTGACGGCGCCCCCGCCCCCCGAGAAGAAGCCGGAGATCAAGGCGCGCGAGGGCTTCGAGGTGGACGGCCAGGAGAACCTCCCGCCGGTCTTCACCTCGATCCCCACCAAGGAGAAGATCGTCTTCCTCACCATCGACGACGGCGCCGAGAAGGACCCGGCGTTCCTGCGGATGATGAGCGAGCTGAAGATCCCGTACACCGCCTTCATCAGCGACTACCTGGCGAAGGAGGACTACGGCTACTTCGGGAGGATGCAGGACCGCGGCGTCACCCTCAACAACCACACCCTCCACCACCCCTACCTGCCCGGCCTGTCCTACGCCGGGCAGAAGCGCGAGATCTGCGGCATGCAGGACGTGATCGAGGCGCGCTACGGCGAGCGCCCGACCCTCTTCCGTCCGCCCTACGGCAACTACAACCGCGACACCCTGCGCGCCGCCAAGGCCTGCGGCATCGAGTACGCCCCGATCTGGAACGCGGAGGTCTTCGCCGACCACTGGGACTACCGCGAGTGGGACCGCGAGATCCACCCCGGCGACATCGTCCTCACCCACTTCCGGGGCGAGGACGACTGGGGCGGCACCATGCGCGACATGGTCCGCGAGTTCCTCGACAAGGTGACGGCGGAGGGATACGCGGTGGCCCGGCTGGAGGACTACCTGTGAGGTGCGGGCGGTTCCGGCCGACCGGGGCCGCCCTGGCCGCCGTACTGCTCACCGGCTGCGCACAGTTCGCGGGCCCCGCCGAACCCCCGCCCGTCGCGGAGCAGGCCCGGGCGGGGATCCGGGGCAGCAGTCAGGGCAACGGGCCGAGCAGCAGTCGGGGCAATGGCGAACGCGCCGGTCAGGGCGGTGGGCAAGGTGCCGGTCAGGGCCATGGCGAAGGTGCCGGTCAGGGCAACGGGCAAGGTGCCGGTCAGGGCGACGGACGGGGACAGGACCTGCCGCCCGTCGTGGACCACGTCCGCACCACCGACCCGGTCGTCTTCCTCACCTTCGACGACAGCGCCGAACGCGACCCGCACTTCGCCGGCCTGGTCCGCGAACGACGGCTCCCGGTCACCCTGTTCCTCACCGACACCGTCGCCGGACCGGCGTACGGCCACTTCGCCCGGCTGCGCTCGGTCGGCGCGAACCTGCAGAACCACACCCTCGACCACCGTTCCCTGCGCGGCCTGCCCTACGCCGGCCAGCGCGCCGAGATCTGCGGCCAGCAGACCAAGCTCAAGTCCCGCTTCGGCGTCCGCCCGCACCTCTTCCGCCCGCCCTACGGCACGTACGACACCACGACCCTGCGCGCCGCCGCCGACTGCGGCATCACGGCCGTCGTCCTGTGGCGGGCGACCCTGAACGCCGGCGGGGACCTCACCTACGCCCGCGGCGACCACCGCCTCCGCCCGGGCGACATCGTGTCCGTCGCCCCGGACCACCCGACGGGCGTGGGCGTGAGCGCGCGCACCGGGCGTCTGCTGGAGGAGATCGAGGAGCAGGGTCTGCGGGTGGGACGCCTGGGCGACTACCTCTGACCCCGGCGCCGGTTCGGTTGACACCGGCGCCGGTTCGGTGCGAGATCCCCCGAATCCCTCCCGACGCGCCGCCGACATTGGCACTCCGCTTGACCGAGTGCTAATCGCGGTCATAGTCTCGGCTCTGGCACTCCCCACTGGAGAGTGCCAATGACGCGACGGGCAGGTCCGGCACCCGCGACGACGGATCCACCTGGTCGCCACCTCAGACAGTTAACCCCGTGAGATCTCCGAAGGGGGAGGTCGGATCGTGACGACCACCAGCTCCAAGGTTGCCATCAAGCCGCTCGAGGACCGCATTGTGGTCCAGCCGCTCGACGCCGAGCAGACCACGGCTTCGGGCCTGGTCATTCCGGACACGGCCAAGGAGAAGCCCCAGGAGGGCGTCGTCCTGGCCGTCGGCCCGGGCCGCTTCGAGGACGGCAACCGTCTTCCGCTCGACGTCACCGTCGGCGACGTCGTGCTCTACAGCAAGTACGGCGGCACCGAGGTGAAGTACAACGGCGAGGAGTACCTCGTCCTCTCGGCCCGCGACGTGCTCGCGATCGTCGAGAAGTAATTCACCCGAAGCACCTTGCTTTCCAGCTGCGCCCCTGGCTCCCGCGACCATAAAAAAGCCGGGCGCCAGGGGCGCAGCGCCGTATAACCCCGAGATTTCCGGAAGAGGGCTCACGCTCCCATGGCGAAGATCCTGAAGTTCGACGAGGACGCCCGTCGCGCCCTCGAGCGCGGCGTCAACAAGCTCGCCGACACGGTGAAGGTGACGATCGGCCCCAAGGGCCGCAACGTCGTCATCGACAAGAAGTTCGGCGCCCCGACCATCACCAACGACGGTGTCACGATCGCCCGCGAGGTCGAGATCGAGGACCCGTACGAGAACCTCGGTGCCCAGCTGGTGAAGGAGGTGGCGACCAAGACCAACGACATCGCGGGTGACGGCACCACCACCGCCACCGTCCTGGCCCAGGCGCTGGTCCGCGAGGGCCTGCGGAACGTCGCCGCGGGTGCCTCCCCGGCGCTGCTGAAGAAGGGCATCGACGCGGCCGTCGCCGCCGTGTCCGAGGACCTCCTCGCCACCGCGCGCCCGATCGAGGAGAAGTCCGACATCGCCGCCGTGGCCGCGCTGTCCGCCCAGGACCAGCAGGTCGGCGAGCTGATCGCCGAGGCGATGGACAAGGTCGGCAAGGACGGTGTCATCACCGTCGAGGAGTCCAACACCTTCGGTCTGGAGCTGGACTTCACCGAGGGCATGGCCTTCGACAAGGGCTACCTGTCGCCGTACTTCGTGACGGACCAGGAGCGCATGGAAGCCGTCCTGGAGGACCCCTACATCCTCATCAACCAGGGCAAGATCTCCTCCATCGCGGACCTGCTGCCGCTGCTGGAGAAGGTCATCCAGGCGGGTGCCTCGAAGCCGCTGCTGATCATCGCCGAGGACCTGGAGGGCGAGGCGCTCTCCACCCTCGTCGTCAACAAGATCCGCGGCACGTTCAACGCGGTGGCCGTCAAGGCCCCCGGCTTCGGCGACCGCCGCAAGGCGATGCTGCAGGACATGGCCGTCCTCACCGGCGCCACGGTCATCTCCGAGGAGGTCGGCCTCAAGCTCGACCAGGTCGGCCTGGAGGTGCTCGGCACCGCCCGTCGCATCACCGTCACCAAGGACGACACCACGATCGTCGACGGTGCCGGCAAGCGCGACGAGGTCGAGGGCCGCATCAACCAGATCAAGGCCGAGATCGAGAACACGGACTCCGACTGGGACCGCGAGAAGCTCCAGGAGCGCCTCGCGAAGCTGGCCGGCGGCGTGTGCGTGATCAAGGTCGGCGCCGCCACCGAGGTGGAGCTCAAGGAGCGCAAGCACCGTCTGGAGGACGCCATCTCCGCGACCCGCGCCGCGGTCGAGGAGGGCATCGTCTCCGGTGGTGGCTCCGCGCTGGTCCACGCCGTCAAGGTCCTCGAGGGCAACCTCGGCAAGACCGGCGACGAGGCCACCGGTGTCGCGGTCGTCCGCCGCGCCGCCGTCGAGCCGCTGCGCTGGATCGCCGAGAACGCCGGCCTGGAGGGCTACGTCATCACCTCCAAGGTCGCCGAGCTCGACAAGGGCCAGGGCTTCAACGCCGCCACCGGCGAGTACGGCGACCTGGTCAAGGCCGGCGTCATCGACCCGGTGAAGGTCACCCGCTCCGCCCTGGAGAACGCCGCCTCCATCGCCTCCCTCCTCCTGACGACCGAGACCCTGGTCGTCGAGAAGAAGGAAGAGGAAGAGCCGGCCGCCGCGGGCCACGGCCACGGCCACTCGCACTGAGCGCAGCACTGAGCTGAACGGTGCCCAGTGCCCCCTTTGGGGGTGCTGGGCACCGCGCGTTATGCGTGTCGGGTGGGGGCGGGGTCGTGTCAGTCCCGCCGGGTTCGTTGCCGGGTGCGGCGCCGTGGGGGCTGGTCGCGCTCGCGCGGCGGAGCCGCACATCGATGCAGCCCCGCGCCCCTTATGAGGCGATTCCCCTGACGAACCTCACTGGCTGGAAACGCTTCAGGGACGGAGAGTCATCGGCCTCCGCTGGACACGATCGCCCAGACCGTCTTCCCCGGCGCGCCCGGCCGCTCGGCCACGCCCCACTCCTCGGTCAGCGCCGCCACCAGGGCCAGCCCGCGCCCGTCCTCCGCGAGCGGCCGTCCGTCCTCCGTGGGCCTCCGCCCGTCCGGCGCGAGCACCGGCCGTCGCTCCCCGCGTACGTCGCTCACCTCCACCAGGACGCGCCCCGCGCCGTCGTGAGCCAGCCGCAGCTCGGCATCCCGCCCCGGCACCCTCCCGTGGGTGACCGCGTTGGCCGCCAGCTCGCCCACGACCAGTTCCACGGCGTCATGGACCGGTGTGCGGTACAGCCACCCCCAGAGGTCCAGCTGGTGCGAGGCCAGCCGCCGGGCCAGGCGGGCGCCGCGCGGGGTGGCGCTGAAACGGAGAGCGAAGGAAGCGGCGACCGAGAAGGAGGTGACGCCGGTGAAAGCGGTGGTCATGAGTTGAAGATCCCGCTTGGAGGACCTGTCTGACCAGGCGTTCCGGCCTTACGGCAGGCATCTGTAGTGGTCGGCCCACCGGCTGTCGGGGTCGTCGGTCCGGCGACCGCCGGACTGCATCGGTGACGTGAGGTGACACGAGATGGCGCGTCACCGAGGAGCCGTCACAGCAGTCCGCTCAGCGGCAGTACGCGCTCGGCGAGCCGCCCCCGCAGCCTTCCCCCGGCGGTGTCGGCCTCCGTGAGCCAGTCGGCGGTCACCAGCAGCCCGGCGTGTTCGGCGACGTCGTCGGGCCGCAGCGCGCAGAACGAGGCGACCGTGTCCAGCGGGAGACCGTCGCCGTCCTCGCCGGCGCCTCCGAGGCGCCCGTCGGGATGGCTGTGGGCGGCGGTGTACACGGCGAGGAGCCGGGTGGCGGCGCCCGCCTTCTTCTTCCGCAGCTTCCGGTCGCCCACCACCCTCTGCGCCCACCCCGAGAGCCTCGCCCGGGTGACCTTGCCGAAGAAGAACGGGCGGGGTTCGGCGGGCAGCAGCGAGGGGACCGTGACCTGGGTGGGCTCCTCGGGCCGGGACGTCAGCGCGTCGTCGGCGGAGACGTCCTCCGGCAGCCGCAGCCAGCCGACGTCGACCAGCTCCTGGAGCACCCGTTCGGCGTCTGCCTGCAGCCAGCCGCTGAGGTCCTGCCCGGTGACGTTGCCGACGCCGGCGCGCGCGGCCCGCAGGGTGAGCATCAGCACCGCGAGCCGTGCCCCGGCCTCGGGGAGCGGAGAGCCGACCCGGACGTGCTCCAGCACACTGCGGGCGTGGACGGCCTGGCCCCGGGTCAGCAACCGCTCGACCACCGGCCCGCTCCCGTCCAACGGGACACCGAGCCGGTTGGCGTTCATCTCGCGGGTGGTCCGCGCGGCCGCCGCCGCCCGGTCCGCTTCCTCCCGCAGGGACTCGTCGTCGGTGACGGCGGCCCATGCGGCGAAGGCACGGGCCTTGCGGTCGTGCAGTTCGGCGAGGACGGCGAGGTCCGGTTCGGGGCGCTGCTGGTACGCGCGGAACGCGTCCCCGAGTTCGGTCAGCTCCAGCCGCAGCACATCGGGCTGGAGGTCGTCGGGCACGATCCGCTGCGCGATCTTCGCCCATCGTCCCGCGCTCGGCGACCCGGCAGGGACACCGCCGGGCCGGGGGCGCGGGGTGGGCCGGGCGCGGGGGACAGAGGCAGCCTTGGCACCGACGGCACCGACGGCACCGACGGCACCGACGGCACCGACGGCACCGACGGCACCGACGGCACCGGGGCCCGCCGAGGCGGGGGCCGCCGACGGCGACCCACTGCCGGGAGCGTGGGAGAACATCGTCGTCCCCCCGTCGGTCTCCGCCCCCCGGCCCGTCTTCACCCTCTCCGTACGCCCCCGGCCGATGCCGTCCACGAACAGCTCGCCCCCGTCACCAGTGCCCGCGTTCACGCGATGCCGCCCTCTCCCTAGCCGATCCTGCGACCTCCCGCCCGCTGCGGGCGCAGCCACCTGACGTTACGTCGCCCGGGCACGAGGCCGGCCACGGACGGAGGTGGATCACACGTTCGGGTGACGGTCCACTCCCGCGTAAGTGACGGTCGGACGGCTTGCGCAGCGCGGGCAGTGGGTCTCGTCTGCCTCGGGCCTGAAGAGCAGCGGCTGCACATGGTCGCCCGCGCACTCGCGGGTGCCTGCGAGGCGGTGGGAGAGGCGGGGGCCCGGGGATTGTTGCCGGGCGGGGCGGTCGTCGGGGTGCGGTGGCGCCGTGACGGCGGGCCGGTCAGCCGGTGCGGGTGGCGGTGGCGGTACGTCGCGGAGCAGGTGACGCAGGAGGCCGCCGGGGCGGTGGACAGGGGTGCCGTCGTCGGGGAGGCCGCGCAGGATGTGCGTGCGGACGGCGGTGGGAGGGTGCCCGGCGGCCAGCCAGCGGGCGGTGAGGCCCGTCAGCTCAGGGCGCATGGCGCGCGGGATGTGATGCAGGTCGGGGGAGAGGGCGGGGAGAGCGTCCACGAGGGTGCGGGCTGCGGTGAGGTGGGGCTCGGAAGGTGCGTCGCCGTCACCGTCCGGCTGCGGGCCCTGCGCTTCCGCCTCCGCTTCGGGCGGTGCGGGGGGCTTGGGGGGTTGGTTGGACGTGTTTCCCTCATGGTCTTGAAGTGGATAACCGTCGGTGAGCGGAGTGGTCGGCTCACCGACGGCCGGTGAACGACGACCCGGTGCGAGCTGCGGCGGCGCCACGCGTTCGGTGGTGATCGTCCCGCCCGGACCCACGGGCATCTGGGCGAGCAGCTTGACGGCTTCGGCGTCGCTCAAGGGCACGCTGGAGACGAGCTGTTGCGTGACCCAGAGACCGCCGGGCCCCTGCAGCCGCCGCTCGTGCACGAAGCCCTCGTCCTTGAGCTGCCGCTTGGCCCGGGTGAAGGCGCAGCCGCCGATACGGGCGCGTTCAGCCGTACGGGAGAGGGATTCGCGGGTGCCGGGCGGGAGGGAGAGCTGCCAGGTCAGGAGCCGAACGGCGTCGGAGGACAGCCGAGGGTGCCGGATGAGGTCGTGCGAGAACTGGGTGAAGGCGCGCGGGGGCGCGATAAAGTGCCGGTAGATCACGGTGGATGCCTACTTCCACTGATGGTTCAGGCCCTTGCCGACGGGCCCTAATCCGTCGGTGAGGGCTGTTTTGTGTCTTGACGCTGAGGCGACGGTAGCTCACAGCGTGTGTCCGCGTCGACGCGTTGAGTGAAGAAAGCTTTCTCTGGTCGGCGTTCACTCACACGAGGCAACTTGCCCGCTCACGGCCCCTGTTGACGCACGCGCGTCCTAGTCTCCGATTACGGAGAGTGGCTGGACGACGCCAGGAGAGCGAGGTGGCATGGATGCGGGAGCGGATGCGGGCACGGGCGGTACGGAACCGGACTCCAGCGGGCAGTTCCTGCGCTGCTTCGGCCGCCAGGTGAAACTGCTGCGGGAGGTTGCAGGGCTGACGCAGGCGCAGTTGGGGGAGCGCGTCGGATACGGCGAGGCGCAGATCGCGGCGGTGGAGCAGGGGCGGCGGATCCCGAAGCCGGAGCTGATCGATGCGGTGGACCGGGTGGTGGAGGGGCGGGGGCTGTTGGCGGCGATGAAGGAGGAGGTGGCGAAGGCTCGGTATCCGTCGTTCTTTCGGCGGTTCGTGAGCCTTGAGGCCGAGGCCATCGAACTTCACGCCTACGAAACGCACCTGGTGAACGGCCTCTTGCAGTCAGAGGAGTACATGCGGGCGGTGTTCAGTATGTGGCGGCCGTTGTTGGGCCCAGAGGTCATTGAGCAGCGCGTGTCCGCGCGCTTGGACAGGCGGAAACTGTTCTCCCGACGACCTGCCCCACTGCTGAGCTTCGTGATCGAGGAGCAGGTGCTTCGGCGGCCAGTGGGAGGGAACGAGGTGCTCCGTGGCCAACTGGAGCACCTGTTGCTCCACGGGCACGAGCGCAACGTGGAGATCCAGGTCATGCCGAACAACCGCGACGAGCATGCGGGCCTGGGCGGGGCATTTACGTTGATCCACCTCGACGATCAGCGCAGGATGGGGTACATCGAGGTGCAGGAGGCGAGCATCCTGTACACCGCGCCCAAGAAGGTCAGTCCCCTGGAAGCAACGTACGGCGTTCTCCGAGCGCAGGCGCTCACTCCGCGGGAGTCGTTGGCCTTCATCGAAAAGCTGTTGGGAGAGCTATGAAGGCAAGCAGCTCCGAGCCCGCCGAAGGTCTGAGCTGGTACAAGAGCAGCTACAGCTCAGGTAGCGGCGGCCAGTGCGTCGAGGTCGCGTCTGTCACTGCTGCGGTGCTTGTCCGAGACTCGAAGCGACCGGAGGACGCGTTCCTCCACGTCGGAGTCGAGCCGTGGGCAGCGTTCGTCCGGCTGGCTACGCGCGGCTGAAACGACGACCGAGGGGTGGCCGGATGTCCGGTCACCCCTCACGCACGTCACTCGCTCTTCTTCCGCCCCCGCGTCTTCTTCTTCTCGGGGCGCCAGTTGGCCAGGTCGGACTCGGACAGGCCCTGTTCCGTGCGGCCGTTGTCCAAGGCTGCTGGAATTCCTCGGCGGGGTTGCCGTCCCACTGGTGCACCCAGGGCATCACTTCACGCAGCCCGGCGAGCAGCGGCACGAACCGCGGATCTTCCTTCTCCCAGCCACCGCTCTCGACGCGGCTGCGGATGAGTCCGACGAGAGCGTCGGCCTGGTCGCGGTGGTTCCAGCCGGCCCAGCCAAGGAGGAGAGAGTCGGAATCGGGGGAGGCGGGCTCGTCCGGCCACTACGGCTGGAAGGGAAGTTCAACGAGAACACGGGGCTCCATCTCACCCGCTACGACTTCACTCACGGGCAGCCCACGCAATGGGTGAAGGGAGTCCGGGTGATCCTCAAGGCCGACCCGTCGGCACCGTCCGGCTACCGCGTCCTCACCTCGTTCCCCCAGCCATAACACGCATCCTTGGAGCAGTTGATGAGTCAGGCACTTCCGCCAGGGCAACGATTCTACGAACTCAGCGACCTGCTCGCGGCCTACGCCCACGTGGACTTCACGTTCTCCGACACCGCAGAAGCTCCGGGACCCGCCCTGTCCGCCTACCTCAGGATGGCCGCACGTGACCCCGGGCGGGCCGCGACGGCGATTCGGCAGATCGACGACCTGCTCTCCGTCGGTCTGTTCTCCGAGGAGATCGCGGACGAGGTGGAACACCTCCCGCACATCCGTCCGCCGATGGGTACGAGCGTTGAGGACTGTCTTCGCGTGGTGAGAGACCACCTCCACCGCTTCCTGCGCGACCCGTCACGCGTCCCGCAGGCGAACCCGCAGAGCTCCTGGGAATGGAACGAGCGCTTCCCGGCCTTGGGGCAGCTGCTCGGCGCCTACTTCCACCGGGACTTCTCCTACATCTACGCGTCCCGCGAAGAGGCCCTCGACGAGTACGTCGGCGAAGCCGAGCCGCAGGACCGCGTACAGGCGGCTCAGGAAATCGGTGAGCTTCTGGAAATGGTGTCGTCGGAACAGGAACTCCGCACTGCGACGACGGCGTTGGGGCTCGACCTCCTGCCGCCACGAGGGACGTCTCTGCGGAAATGGCTCGACTCGATTCGCCGGAGGATCGCCGCAGCATAGTGGCCCGGTCGTCCTGCAAGGTCTCTACTTCACGCCCAGCGAAACGTAGTCGTAGCGACCGTAATAGGCGTCTGCCGTATACGCGTTGGTCACTCGGGGGCCGCGCCACATCAGGATCTTCTCGTAAGTGAAGGGCAGGTAGACCGCATGCTCGGAGACTTTGCGGTTGATCTGCTGGTAGATGCTTCCCGCCTTGACCGGATCCCGCTCGGCGATTGCGTCGTCGAACAGTGCGTTGATCTCCGGATCGTCGAGCTCGGTGTAGTTGTTGTTGCCCTCCTTCAAGATGAATCGCCCGTCGACCAAAGGCCGAAGGAAACCCTGTCCGGTCGGGAAATCCGCTGCGAAACCCATGAGGATGATGCCGTAGCCTCTGTCCTTCACCGCCTTGGGTGACTCAATCACGTCAAAGGTCGCGGCGCCGTCGATCTGTTCGATCGTGGTGTTGATGTTGACCTTCTTCAGCTGCTTCTGCAGGGCTACAGCGGTGTCCACCTCGGCTGGTACGTTTTTGCGCACGGCAATGGTCGTGGAGAAGCCGTTCGGCTTGCCGCACGCCTGGAGTTCCTTCCTGGCTTCCTCAAGATTTGGCTTGCCGTTTTTGTCGAGTGCCCCATAAGGGTCGTAGGTCGGGTCGGAGCCTGTAATGGACGGAGGGAGCATGTGGGGGGCGATGTCGCCACCGCTGACCGGTCCGCCTCGGGCTGTCTGAAGCGCCTTGTTGTCGGCGGCGAGGATGACGGCTTTACGGCAGTGGATGTTATTCATCGGCTGGACCGACTGAGGAAAGGCCGCATACCTGATGAATCCGGTGCTCGGATTGTCCAGGTGACTCCTGAGGTCGGCGTTTCCCTGCGCCTTGGAGATGGCGGCCTGGCTGAGTCCCGTCCCGTTCAGGTCGAGATCGAATTCGCCGCTGAGGAGTCGCTTGTCCATATCATTCGCATCGGCGACGAAGGTGACCTCGATGCGATCGGGAAGCGCCGGCCGGATCCGGTCCGACTCCTCGTTCCAGTGTTCGTTGCGGACCAGGACCAGCTTGCGGTGCGGATCGTATGACGCGAACTTGTACGGACCCGATGAAAAAGGCCTCAGTTCGTACACGCTGCCGGTGTCACGCTCCCTCTTGACCGGGGACGCCACCGGCAGGGCCAGCATCTTCTCGAAGTCGCCGTTCGGCTCGGACAGATGGAAGACGATCGTCTTGCTGTCGGGGGTCTCGATGGCACCCAGGCCCAGCTTCCGCGGATCCTCGTCCTTGTACGGCCCCTCGTAGGTCTTCTTCGGGTCGAGGACCGCCTGGAGGTGGGCAGGGCCGCCGGAGAGGACATCACTGGCCCAGCTCCGCTCGATGCCGTACTTGATGTCCTGCGACGTGATCGGCGAACCGTCCTCCCACGTGATGCCGTCACGAAGTACGTAGGTATACGTCCTGCCGCCGTCCGAGACCTTGGCCAGGCCGGCGGCGAGGTCGGGCACCAGGGTGGTGCCCTTGCGTCCCGGCTGAGGAGCGAAGGTGACCAACTGGCGGGTGTAGTAGCGGGCGAAGTTCCACACGAACCCGTAGTAGGAGCGCTGCGGGTCCCAGGAGTCGGCCTCCTGGGTGGCGCCGAACCGCAGCGTGCCGCCCTTGGTCGTCGACTCGTTGACGACGCCTTCCGTGGCGGCGTTGTATCCGGCGCCGGAGGCGGCTGTCCGCTGCGACGACTCATGCAGCCAGTTCAGCGCGATGGGAACCCCCGCGGCCAGCAGGCTGACGGCTGCGAGTCCCGACGTGAGGGCACGTGGGAAACCGCGTTTGCCGCGACGCCGGTGCCGCACGCCGACCACACCCTGATGCGCAGGACCCTCCGGGTCAGGGTGCCGCACGCCGACCGCACCCTGATCCGTCGGGTCCTGCGCGGTAAGGGTGGTGGCGCGGCGACTGTGCACCACGGTGAGCAACTCGTCCGGGGTGGGCCGACGGGCCGGGTTCTTGTGCAGACACTGCTCGATGACGGTCCGCAGAGGACCGGGCAGGGTGCCCAGGTCGGGATCGTGATGGACGATCTGATACGCCGTCACATAGGGGTGATCCGCGTCGAAGGGCCCGCGCCCGGTGGCCGCGTAGACCAGGAGCGAGCCGAGCGCGAAGACATCGGTGGCCGGACTGATCGCCGGCGGGACCTGCCACTGCTCAGGGGCCATGAACGGCGGCGTTCCGATTACTTGGCCGGTCTTGGTGTGCACTTCGCTGGCACTGCGGCCGATGGCCTTGGCGATACCGAAATCGATGACCCGTGGCCCGTCATCGGTAATGAGTACGTTGCTGGGTTTCAAGTCCCGGTGGATCATCTGGGCGCGGTGGATGTCGCGCAGAGCCTCGGCTAATCCGGCAAAGAGTTGCCACAGCTCTTCCATGGGCATGGGTCCATTGTTCTGGATATGCCGTGAAAGGGTCGGGGCGGGAACATAAACCGTGGCCATCCAGGGTTGCTGGGCGTCCGGATCGGCGTCTACCACTGGGGCGGTAAAGGCCCCGCTGACTCTCCGGGCGGCCGCCACTTCCTGACGGAACCGAGCCCGGAACAGGGGGTCCTCCGCCAGCTGCGGGTGCACCGCCTTGACGGCTACACGGCGACCCGACGGGGAGTGGGCCAGGTAGACCTCGCCCATGCCGCCCGCACCAAGCCGGGAAACCAGCCGGTAGATGCCGATTGTGCGATTTTCAATACGGTCGGCACCATTGTCCGGAATTGACATATCCTCCCCTGCCCCCCAGGTTTGCCGTCGGTCAGATTACGGCGCCCAGGAGCCCGATCACCCAGGGTGGACAGCACCGTTACAGAAAGGAGGAAATTGTGCTGGACGCAGTTGTCGCTGGACAGCTACGGCGCCGTGTCGTGACCCGCCTTGGCCGAGTGGGTAACCCTGCTCATCGTCACCCATGAGCATGACCGCCGCGGCGAGCTCCCGCCGCAGGAGCGTGCTCTCGTCGCCCTGGTCCACCTGCGCCGGCACGACCCGCTCGCGCAGATCGCCGCCGGTTTCGGCGTATCGGTCGCCACGGTCCCGCCGCAGCCCCCACCGCATGTCCGCCGTCGCAGCCGCCATCCCCCTGGAGAGGCAACGCCGCACATGCTCGGTAACGCCCTCTCGGAGCCGGACCAGGACCGGTCCCCCGAGCGAGCTACGTGTCATTGTCCTCTCCGGGGTGACGCGCGCCACCGGTGGTCTCTTGTTGACTCGAACCGTCAACACAACGGCCGGACAAGGCCGACCAGCCCCGTAGCCAAGGACAACACCATGACCACGACACGCAGCTCCG
This sequence comes from Streptomyces sp. WG7, assembly GCF_049975785.1. Taxonomy (NCBI): domain Bacteria; kingdom Bacillati; phylum Actinomycetota; class Actinomycetes; order Kitasatosporales; family Streptomycetaceae; genus Streptomyces; species Streptomyces sp. WG7. Next base: position 352,869 of record NZ_JBNGGE010000002.1, on the reverse strand, counting down.
CGCAGCACGGTTTCCCCAAAGGCCGCCGAATCGCCGCAGCTCTGCTGGTTTCCACGCTGGGAGGAGCCGCACTGGTCGCGTGTAATGCCGAGGCCAAGGACTCGCAACCGGCCAAGGCTTCCGGCAAGACCGTCGGCGAGACCGCGGGCGACGCCAAGATCACCTGGGGCAAGTGCCCGCCCCTGGCCGAGGGACAGACCCGTGACCCCCACCTGGCCTGTGGAACGTTGAAGGTGCCACTCGACTACCAGGACCCGGGCGGCAAGAAGATCGACGTGGCGGTCTCCCGGCTGTCCACCGCGAAGCCCGGGAAACGACACGGTGTTCTGCTGCTGAACCCCGGCGGGCCGGCCCTGGGTGGTCTCGGCATGCCCGAAACCATGGCGTCCACACTGCCGAAGTCCGTGCTGGACCGCTACGACCTGATCGGTTTCGATCCGCGCGGCGTCGCACACAGCACCCCGCAGAGTTGCGGTCTGCAGGACCCCAGCGTGGCCGGGCTGTTCCCCTATCCCGCCGCGGACGGCTCGATCACCAAGAACGTGGCCCTCGCCGAAGCCGCCGCCAAGCAGTGCGCCGACACGGTGGGCAAGAACCTGCGGTACTACAGCACCGCCAACACCGCCCGCGACATGGACCGCATCCGCCAGGCGCTCGGTGAGAAGAAGATCTCCTACTGGGGCCAGTCCTACGGCACCTACCTCGGCGCCGTCTACCGCTCCCTCTTCCAGAACCGCACCGACCGGATGGTCCTGGAAGGCAACGTCGACCCCACCAAGGTATGGGCCGATCAGGTGGCGGACACCTGGGGCAAGGGCATGGCCGACCGGTTCCCCGATGCCGCCCGCGTCGCCGCGGCGCAGGCCGGCACCCTCAAGCTGGGCACGGACGTCGCGGAGGTGACCCGGACCTACCTCGCCCTCGCCGACCGGCTCGACCGCACGCCCGCGGTGATTCCCGGCGCACCGGTGCCGCTGGACGGGGCGCTGCTGCGGAACATGACCTACGCCCTGCTTCAGCACAACGACACCCTTCCCATGCTCGCCAAGTTCTGGAAGGCCGCCGACAACCTGACCCACGGCAGCACCACGGCCGCCGACAACGAGGTTCTCAAGGAGGTGTTCGCCGCCACACCGACGTCCCCGGGCATCCCCGCGGACAACCAGGCCACCATGTTCATGGCTCTCACCTGCGGCGACGCCGAATGGCCGCACGACGTCGACGGCTACGCCGCCCGCACCACCGCCGACCGCGAGAAGTGGCCGCTCACCGCGGGCATGCCCGCCAACATCTGGGCATGCGCCTACTGGGACAAGCCGGCTGAGGCGACTGTCAAGATCGCGAAGGGCGGCCCGCGCAACACCCTGATCTTGCAGAACCGCCGGGACAATGCCACGCCGTGGGAAGGCGGCGTCGGACTGCACAAGTCCCTCGGCGACGGCTCTGCCTTCGTCGGCGTCGACAACGGCGGGCACTACGTCTACGGAGCAGGCTCAGCCTGCGCCGACAAGGCCACCGTCGGCTTCCTGACCACCGGCCACCTGCCGGACAAGGACGTCCACTGCACCGACGTCACCCAGAAGTGACCCGGCGTTTCCGTCTCATCACGATCCGCCGCCCCGGTGACGGCCATCACCTCGGCCAAGTCCGTGGCCCACTCACCCAGGGCCGTGGCGTAGCCGGCGAGTCCTGCGGGAGTCGGGCCGCCGGCGCCCGGCTGGTCCTCCAGGGCGGTCATGCAGCGGCCCGCGCGCCGCTGCCCGGCCAGGCGCGCGGGCACCTACGACAGCCGCTCCGGAGCCGGTCGCCCGACCGACGACGAAGGGCGTGGCTCGTCCCCTCTCACTGCGGCCCGTACTTCCGCCCCGTCCGCGAGCTGATCCCGCCCAGCATCCCCCGCGGCACCAGCTTCGCCGCCCCCATCAGGGCCTTGTAGCGCGGGTCGGGAATCGACAGGGACCTGCCGCGGGACAGGTCGGCCAGGGCCGCCGCGACGACCTTGTCCGCGTCCAGCCACATCCAGTTCGGGATGCTGTCCGTACCCATGCCGGCCCGCTGGTGGAACTCCGTGCGCACGAAGCCGGGGCACAGGGCCATCAGGCGTACCCCGCTGCCGGCCAGGTCCTTCGCCACGCCCTGGGTGAACTGCACGACCCACGCCTTGGAGGCGCCGTACGTGCCGCGCGGGACGAAGGCCGCGACCGAGGCCACGTTGACCACGCCGCCGCGGCCCCGCCCCCGCATCGCCTCCGTCGCCGCCGAGGTCAGGCGCAGCACCGCCTCGCAGTGCACCTTGAGCATGGTCAGCTCGTCGGTCATGGAGACCTCGAGGAACCGGCCCTTGTTGCCGAAGCCGGCGTTGTTGATCAGCAGGTCGACGGGGTGCCGGCGCTCGCCCAGCCGGGCGGCCACCGCGTCGATGCCGGTGTCCGTCGCCAGGTCGGCCGTCAGGACCTCCGCCTCGATGCCGTGCCGGTCGTGCAGTTCGGTCGCCTGGTCGCGCAGCCGCTCGGTGTCGCGGGCCACCAGCACCAGGTCGTGTCCGTCGGCCGCCAGCCGTCGCGCGAACGCGGCGCCGATGCCCGCCGTCGATCCCGTAATCAATGCCGTTGTCATGGCGCAAGGTTATGGGTCCGGACCGAGCACGTCCGCTTCGTTCACCAGACGGCCCGCGACCGGTGAAGAGCTGGTGAAGACGGCCCCGGCGCAGGCCCGGTGAGGTCCGGTCAGGCGCCGTGCGCCTCCGCGTACTTCCGCGCCGCCGTCAGCGACTCCGGGTGCAGCGCCCCGCCCGCCGCGAGCAGCCGGGGCAGCAGCTCCCGCTCCGTCGTCACCGCCCGGAACTGCAATGCCACCGTCACCTCGTGGCCGGGCCGGTGCACGATCTCGACCGGGTCGCCCGCCCGTATCGAACCGGGCTCGATCACCCGCAGGTACGCGCCCGGCGCACCCCTCTCCGTGAACCGCTTCACCCACCGCTCCTCACCCAGATGCCCCTGGAAGGTGCGGCAGGGGATACGGCCGCAGGTCACCTCCAGCACCAGGTCGGGGCCGAGCCGCCAGCGCTCGCCGATCCGGGCTCCGGACACGTCCATGCCCGCGAGGGTGAGGTTCTCGCCGAACGCGCCGTTCGGCAGCGGCCGGCCCAGCTCGCGTTCCCAGTCGTCCAGGTCCTCGCGTGCCATGGCGTACACCGCCTGGTCGTCGCCCCCGTGATGACGCGTGTCGCACACCGTGTCCCCGGCCAGCCCGCTCGCCCCGACGCCCTTCGGCCCGGGTGCCGTCACCCGAACGGCCCCGTCGGCCGGCTGCTTGTCGATGCCGGTGACGCCCTCGGGGTGGTCCGTGTACGGCACGGTCTTCGCACGGCCCAGGTTGACGGACAGCAGTTTCACGGCGGAACGGCTCATGGCGGAACGGCTCATGGCGGAACGGTAGGACACGCGTCATGAAAGCGTCGACGCGTTTTTCGACGCCCGATCAAAGGGTCGCTTATCGTCGCCTATCCTCGGAGGTGTGATCGAGGCTCGTCATCTCCGTGTGCTGCGCGCCGTGGCATCAACCGGTTCCTTCTCCGCCGCGGGGCGTGAGCTGGGCTGCACCCAGCCCGCCGTCAGCCAGCAGATGAAGGCCCTGGAGGCCTCCGTCGGCACGCCCCTGCTCGTACGCACCGGACGCGAGATGCGGCTGACCCAGGCCGGTGAGGCGCTGGTGCGGCACGCCGCCGGGATCCTCGCCGGACTCACGGCGGCCGAGGAGGAGGTCGCCGCGATCGCCGGGCTGCGCGCCGGGCGGGTCCGGCTGGTCTCCTTCCCCAGCGGCAGCTCCACCCTCGTACCGACCGCCCTGGCCGCGCTGCGCGCCGCGCACCCCGGCACCCGGGTCTTCCTGGAGGAGGCCGAGCCGCCGAAGTCGGTCGAGCTGCTGCGCGAGGGCGACTGCGACGTGGCGCTCGCCTTCCGCTACGAGGGCGCGGCCGGCGCGGAGGAATGGGACGACCTCGTCGTACGGCCGCTGCTGACCGACCGCCTCGTGGCCCTGGTGCCGGAACGGCACCGGCTCGCGCGGACGGGGTCCGACGGTTCCGTGGCCATCGGGGAACTGGCCAGGGACCCGTGGATCGCGGGCTGTCCGCGGTGCCGCGGGCAGTTGGTCGAGGTCTGCGAGGGGGCCGGCTTCACCCCCCGCATCGACTTCGCGACCGACGACTACCCGGCGGTCGTCGGTCTGGTCGGAGCCGGCCTGGGCGTGGCCGTCCTGCCCCAGCTCGCCGTCGAGTCCGTACGGCCCCGGGGCGTACGCACGGTGACGCTGGAACCGGCGGTGCGGCGGGAGATCGTCGCCCTCACCCTGCCCGACCTGGCCCAGGTGCCGGCGGTGACGGCGACGCTGGACGAGCTCGCCCGGGCGGCGTCGGGCCAGCCGGCGGCGCGCTGAGCGGCGGCCCGGAGTACGTGTGCGGCTTACGTGTGCGGCTTACGTGTACGGCTTCCGTATCGGCCGGGGTGTCGCGTGCGGGCCCGTATCGGAGGGGCGTAATAGAGAAACGTTCCTTCAGTGATGTGCGGCTGCCTCCCCGCCGACCGACGCCGTCGCCGTCGCCGCCATCAGACGGTGGCGGGCCCGTCCCATGAGTTCCTCGCGCTCGTCCTCGGTCAGTCCGCCCCACACGCCGTACGGCTCACGTACCGCCAGCGCGTGCGCCGCGCACTCGGCGCGCACCGGACACCTCATGCAGACCTCCTTGGCCGAGTTCTCGCGAGCACTCCGTGCCGCGCCGCGCTCGCCCTCCGGATGGAAGAAGAGCGAGCTGTCCACCCCGCGGCACGCAGCCAGAAGCTGCCAGTCCCACAGGTCCGCGTTCGGTCCGGGAAGGCGGGAGAAATCTGCCATTGCGTGACCCCTTGTAGCCGATATGGGTAGATGCCGGGGATACAGCGTCCACGACCGTACAACTACGATCTAAGGAGATGAAAATATGACTCATTGCGAATCTAGCCCCAGACACCAACGAAGTGGAAGAAAAGCGGCTAAATGGGGCACGGGTTGTGATGAAACGGGGCGGGTCCCACGCGCATGTCTGCTGCGTGGTCGCCCCCTCACGTAGAGTGCCGAAGACGACACACAGCCCCGTAACTCTTTCGAGTGACCGTCGTTGAGAGTGCGGAGGCGGTTGAAGGAACAAGTGCTCGGGCGGGCGTCCGGGACGGTCGACCGCACAGGTGACGATTTCGTACCAGCCTGGAGGCTCAACGTGACGCGCATCAGCTGCGGAGGACGGCCATGACTTCCGTCCTCGTCTGCGACGACTCCCCGCTTGCCCGAGAGGCGCTCCGCCGCGCGGTCGCGACCGTGCCCGGCGTCGAGCGCGTGACGACGGCGGCCAACGGCGAGGAAGTCCTCCGCCGCTGGGGTGCCGACCGCTCGGACCTGATCCTGATGGACGTGCGCATGCCCGGCCTGGGCGGCGTCGAGACCGTCCGGCGGCTGCTGTCCGCCGACCCGGGCGCACGCATCATCATGCTCACCGTCGCCGAGGACCTGGACGGCGTGGCCCTCGCGGTCGCCGCCGGTGCCCGCGGCTACCTGCACAAGGACGCCTCGCGCGCCGAGCTGCGCGCCACGGTCACGCAGGCCCTCGCCGACCCGACCTGGCGGCTCGCCCCGCGCCGGCTGCGCTCGGCGGAGATGGGCGCCGCGCCCACGCTCACCGCGCGTGAGATCCAGGTTCTGGAGGGCATGAGTCACGGCCGGTCCAACGCGGAGATCGGCCGCGAGCTCTTCCTCTCCGAGGACACCGTCAAGACACACGCCCGGCGGCTCTTCAAGAAGCTCGGCGCCTCGGACCGGGCACACGCGGTGGCGCTCGGCTTCCGGTGGGGCCTGGTCCGCTAGGGCACCCCGTGCGGTGGAGGCCGAAAGGGCCCGTCGGGGATGCCGCGGTTCCCGCTTATCGCGAGGTGAGCGGGGGTGACAAGGCGACCCGCCGGGCGCCCGCTGCTCGTTTCGCCGCCGATGACGCATCCTTGAGGTGTGGAGTTCCTCGGGGACGAGTCGGTCGAGCGGAATGGGAGGGCGCAGGGGATGAGTTCCGGCGCACCTGCTCATAACGCTTCGGTGCACAACAACGGGCGCGGAGCCACGGATCGGACGGCCGCAAGGCACCATGGACCGATGCGTGACGACGAGGCGGCCCCTGATCAAGGGACGGTCGGTGGGCTCGTCCACCGCGCCGTCGACGGGGACGAGCAGGCCACGCACGACCTGCTCGCCCATGTTCACCCCTTGGCGCTGCGCTACTGCCGCACGCGTCTGTCCCGGCTGCCCGGCGACGCCCGGCACTTCGTCGAGGACCTCGCCCAGGAGGTCTGCGTCGCGGTGCTGCTCGCGCTGCCGCGCTACAAGGACACCGGGCGCCCGTTCGAGGCGTTCGTCTTCGCCATCGCCGCCCACAAGGTCGCCGACCTCCAGCGCGCGGCGATGCGGCACCCCGGCTCGACGGTCGTCCCCTCCGACGAGATGCCCGAGCGGCCGGACGACTCACTGGGCCCGGAGGAGCGCGCGCTGCTCAACAGCGACGCCGCCTGGGCCAAGAAACTGCTGGCCAACCTGCCCGAGAACCAGCGGGAGCTGCTCCTGCTGCGCATCGCGGTGGGGCTCACGGCAGAGGAGACGGGTCAGATGTTGGGAATGTCACCCGGCGCCGTCCGGGTCGCGCAGCACCGGGCGCTGAGCCGGCTGCGGGCACTGGCGGAGCAGTAGCGGAGACCCGGCCGTGGCCCCGGTTTCGCGCCGGTGAACGGGCGGGGTGACGGTTCCGTACGAAGCTACGAACACCACAGGTGCCCATGATCGTGGAATGAGCCACGTCCACTTCCCGTTAGCATGGACATCCGCACCGATCAAGGCCATTTGGGGAAGGTGTCATGACTGCCAACGTCGACGGAGTGCCCGAGAAATTCGCGACGCTCGGGCTGACCTACGACGACGTGCTGCTGCTGCCGGGGGCATCCGCGGTGCTCCCGAACGCGGTCGACACCTCGTCCCGCATCTCCCGCAACGTGCGGGTCAACATCCCGCTGCTCTCCGCGGCGATGGACAAGGTGACCGAGTCCCGGATGGCCATCTCCATGGCCCGCCAGGGCGGCGTCGGTGTCCTGCACCGCAACCTGTCCATCGAGGACCAGGCCAACCAGGTCGACCTGGTGAAGCGCTCCGAGTCGGGCATGGTGGCCAACCCCATCACCATCCACCCGGACGCCACCCTCGCCGAGGCCGACGCGCTGTGCGCCAAGTTCCGCATCAGCGGCGTGCCGGTCACCGACGGCGCGGGCAAGCTGCTGGGCATCGTCACCAACCGCGACATGGCCTTCGAGACCGACCGCTCCCGGCAGGTGCGCGAGGTCATGACGCCGATGCCGCTGGTCACCGGACAGGTCGGCATCTCCGGCGTGGACGCCATGGAGCTGCTGCGCCGCCACAAGATCGAGAAGCTTCCGCTGGTCGACGGTGACGGCGTCCTCAAGGGCCTGATCACGGTCAAGGACTTCGTGAAGGCCGAGCAGTACCCCCATGCCGCGAAGGACGCCGAGGGCCGCCTGCTCGTCGGTGCCGCCGTGGGTGCCAGCCCCGAGGCGCTCGACCGCGCCCAGGCCCTCGCCGAGGCCGGAGTGGACTTCCTGGTCGTCGACACCTCGCACGGCCACAACAGCAACGCGCTCAGCTGGATGTCGAAGATCAAGTCGAGCGTCGGCGTCGACGTCGTCGGCGGCAACGTCGCCACCCGCGACGGCGCCCAGGCCCTGATCGACGCCGGTGTCGACGGCATCAAGGTGGGCGTCGGCCCCGGCTCCATCTGCACCACCCGCGTGGTCGCCGGCATCGGCGTCCCGCAGGTCACCGCGATCTACGAGGCGTCCCTGGCCGCCCGGGCCGCCGGTGTCCCCCTGATCGGCGACGGCGGGCTCCAGTACTCCGGCGACATCGGCAAGGCGCTGGCCGCCGGTGCCGACACCGTGATGCTGGGCAGCCTTCTCGCCGGCTGCGAGGAGTCGCCCGGCGAGCTGCAGTTCATCAACGGCAAGCAGTTCAAGTCCTACCGCGGCATGGGCTCGCTCGGTGCCATGCAGTCCCGCGGCCAGGGCAGGTCGTACTCGAAGGACCGCTACTTCCAGGCCGAGGTGGCGTCCGACGACAAGCTCGTGCCCGAGGGCATCGAGGGCCAGGTGCCCTACCGCGGCCCGCTGGCCAACGTGCTGCACCAGCTCGTCGGCGGCCTGCGCCAGACCATGGGGTACGTGGGGGCCGCGACGATCGAGGAGATGGAGTCGAAGGGCCGCTTCGTGCGGATCACCTCGGCGGGTCTCAAGGAGAGCCACCCGCACGACATCCAGATGACGGTCGAGGCACCGAACTACAGCCGCAGCAAGTAGGCAGAAGGCCTTCCAGGGCAGCCCCGGGAGCATCCGGGGCCGCCCTCGCCGTGCCCGTCGGGGATACTGGAAGGCGCTGCAACGCATCAGGGAAAGGCCACAGACGTGACTGAGATCGAGATCGGGCGCGGCAAGCGCGGCCGCCGGGCGTACGCCTTCGACGACATCGCCGTCGTCCCCAGCCGCCGTACGCGGGACCCGAAGGAGGTCTCGATCGCCTGGCAGATCGACGCCTACCGCTTCGAGCTGCCGTTCCTGGCCGCTCCCATGGACTCGGTCGTCTCCCCGGCCACCGCCATCCGCATCGGCGAGCTGGGCGGCCTCGGCGTGCTGAACCTCGAGGGCCTGTGGACCCGGTACGAGGACCCGCAGCCGCTGCTCGACGAGATCGCCGAGCTGGACACGGACAACGCGACCCGCCGCCTCCAGGAGATCTACGCGGCTCCCATCAAGGAGGAGCTGATCGGGCAGCGCATCAAGGAGGTGCGCGACTCGGGCGTCGTCACCGCCGCCGCGCTCTCCCCGCAGCGCACCGCCCAGTTCTCCAAGGCCGTCGTGGACGCCGGCGTGGACATCTTCGTCATCCGCGGCACCACGGTCTCGGCGGAGCACGTCTCCGGCTCGCACGAGCCGCTGAACCTGAAGCAGTTCATCTACGAGCTGGACGTCCCGGTCATCGTCGGCGGCTGCGCCACCTACACCGCGGCCCTGCACCTCATGCGCACCGGCGCGGCGGGCGTCCTCGTCGGCTTCGGCGGCGGCGCCGCCCACACCACGCGCAACGTGCTCGGCATCCAGGTGCCCATGGCGACGGCCGTGGCGGACGTCGCGGCGGCCCGCCGCGACTACATGGACGAGTCCGGCGGCCGGTACGTGCACGTCATCGCCGACGGCGGTGTCGGCTGGTCCGGCGACCTGCCCAAGGCGATCGCCTGCGGCGCCGACTCCGTGATGATGGGCTCGCCGCTGGCCCGCGCGACCGACGCGCCGGGCAAGGGCAACCACTGGGGCATGGAGGCCGTCAACGAGGAGCTGCCCCGCGGCAAGAAGGTCGACCTCGGCACGGTCGGCACCATCGAGGAGATCCTCACCGGTCCGTCCCGCAACCCCGACGGCTCGATGAACTTCTTCGGTGCGCTGCGCCGGGCGATGTCGACGACCGGGTACAGCGAGCTGAAGGAGTTCCAGCGCGTCGAGGTGACGGTGGGGGACTCGCAGCACCGGCGGTAGCGGCAGTCGTACGACGGCTCCGAAGAGGCCGGTCGCCATGACGGGGCGGCCGGCCTCTTTCGCGTGCTCAGGGCTTGCGAGGGGGCGCGCGGCGCGGTGCGGGGGCGCGCGGTGCCTACGGGGCGGATGAGCGGGTGAGGGGGCCGTGCCGGGCCGGTCACGTCCCTTTACGGCGGTCCAGGAGGCGCATCTCGTGGATCCACGGGACGTGAGCGGCCGCCTCCACGGCAACCAGGCCCCCGCGCGCCCCTCCTCACAACCGGTGCGCCGCCCCCGTGGGCGTGGCCCCGCGGGTGTCCAGGAGCAGCTGGGCCTTGACCGACAGGCCCTGGAGGTCGTACGTGCGGTGCTGCTGGAGGAGGATCGTCAGGTCGGCGTCGGCGGCGGTCTCGTAGAGGGAGTCGGCGCGGGGGACGGGGCGGCCGGCGACGTTCCAGGACGGGACGTGCGGGTCGTGGTAGCTGATCGCGGCGCCCATCGACATCAGCCGGGTGGCGATCTCCTCGGCCGGGCTGGCCTGCTGGTCGGCGAGGTCGGCCTTGTAGGTGACGCCGAGGAGGAGGACCCGGGCGCCGCGCGCGGACTTGCCGTGCTCGTTGAGGAGGGCGGCGGCGCGCTGGACGACGTAGCGGGGCATCTGGGAGTTGACCTGCTGGGCCAGTTCCACCATGCGCAGGCTGTGGGGGGCCTGGCCGGTCAGGTCCTGGGGGACGGAGTGGCCGCCGACGCCGGGTCCGGGGCGGAAGGCCTGGAAACCGAACGGCTTGGTCTCCGCGCAGCGCAGCACGTCCCACAGGTCGACGCCGAGGTCGTCGCAGAGGACGGCCATCTCGTTGGCGAGGGCGATGTTGACGTGCCGGAAGTTGGTCTCCAGGAGCTGGACCGTCTCGGCCTCACGGGGGCCGCGCGCGCGGACCACCTTGTCGGTGAGGCGGCCGTAGAAGGTGGCGGCGGACTCGGTGCAGGCGGGGGTGAGGCCGCCGATGACCTTCGGGGTGTTGGCCGGGGTGAAGTCGCGGTTGCCGGGGTCGACGCGGCTGGGCGAGTAGGCGAGGTGGAAGTCGCGGCCGGCCCGCAGCCCGGAGCCCTGCTCCAGGATCGGGCGCAGGAACCCCTCGGTCGTCCCGGGCTGCACGGGCGACTCCAGGATGACCGTGGTGTGCGGGCGCATGTGGGCGGCGAGGGTGCGGGCCGCCGCCTCGACCTGGGTGAGGTCCAGGCGGCCGTCCGCGCCGGGCCGGGTCGGGGCGCAGATGACGGCGGTGCGGACGCGGCCCAGCTCGGCCGGTCCGGTGGGGGCCCGGAAGCCGGTGGCGAGCATCCGGCGCACCTCGGCGGGGGTGAGCGGGTCGGCCTCGGGGCCGGTGCGGTAGCCGAGGGTGGGGATGCCCGCGGCGACGGCGGCCTGGGCCAGGGGCAGGCCGTACGGGCCGAGTCCGATGACGGCGAGATCTGCGGGCATGGCGTGGGCCGTCCTTCCCAGTAACCGAAGCGGGACAGGTGCGCAAGCCCGGTGGACAGAATGGGCGAGCACAACGTCAGACTAGGAGTAAATATGACCGATTTACGGGATTGATCCGCCGAGTTTCGGTGAGTGTCGAGTCCCGGCGGCGAGCTGCGGGGAAGTTGTCCACAGGCTGGGGGTCGTGCGGCGGTCGATGTCGGGCGAGTCGGTCAGAATCTGGGCATGGTGGGTACCAGGAACCGGGCTTCGCCCCGACGGGTGCGGCCGACGCGACCGACAGCGGGAGGCAGCAGTGAGGACAGCGACCCTGGGGCCGGCGCAGCGCGCCGAGTCGCTCGCGGCCATGGCCGAGCGCGAGCTTGACGTACTGGTGGTGGGGGCGGGTGTGGTCGGCGCGGGCACCGCGCTCGACGCGGTGACGCGCGGCCTGTCCACCGGCCTGGTCGAGGCACGGGACTGGGCGTCCGGCACCTCCAGCCGGTCCAGCAAGCTGATACACGGCGGCCTGCGCTACCTGGAGATGCTCGACTTCGCGCTCGTACGGGAGGCGCTGAAGGAGCGCGGCCTGCTGCTGGAACGGCTCGCGCCGCACCTGGTGAAGCCGGTGCCGTTCCTGTACCCCTTGCAGCACAAGGGGTGGGAACGGCTGTACGCCGGCTCGGGCGTCGCGCTCTACGACGCCATGTCGATGGCCCGCGGCCACGGCCGGGGCCTGCCGATGCACCGCCACCTGAGCCGCGGTCACGCCCTGCGGGTGGCACCCGCGTTGAAGAAGGACGCGCTGGTCGGCGCGCTCCAGTACTACGACGCCCAGATGGACGACGCCCGCTTCGTGGCCACCCTGGTGCGCACGGCGGCGGCCTACGGCGCCCCCGTCGCCAACCACGCGCGGGTGACCGCCTTCCTGCGCGAGGGCGAGCGCGTGGTCGGCGCACGCGTCCGGGACGTCGAGGCGGGCGGGGAGTACGAGATCCGCGCCAAGCAGATCGTGAACGCGACCGGGGTGTGGACCGACGACACCCAGTCGATGGTCGGCGAGCGCGGCCAGTTCCACGTCCGCGCCTCCAAGGGCATCCACCTGGTCGTGCCCAAGGACCGCATCCACTCCAGCACCGGTCTGATCCTGCGCACCGAGAAGTCCGTGCTGTTCGTCATCCCCTGGGGCCGGCACTGGATCATCGGCACCACGGACACCGACTGGGACCTGGACAAGGCACACCCGGCCGCCTCCAGCGCGGACATCGACTACCTGCTGGAACACGTCAACTCCGTGCTGTCCGTGCCCCTCACCCGCGACGACGTCGAGGGCGTCTACGCCGGTCTGCGCCCGCTGCTGGCCGGCGAGTCCGACGCCACCAGCAAGCTGTCCCGCGAGCACACCGTCGCGCACCCGGTGCCGGGCCTCGTCGTCGTCGCGGGCGGCAAGTACACGACGTACCGGGTGATGGCCAAGGACGCCGTGGACGAGGCGGTGCACGGACTCGACCTGCGGGTCGCCGACTGCGTCACCGAGGAGACGCCGCTGCTCGGCGCCGAGGGGTACCGGGCCCTGTGGAACGCGCGGGCGCGGGTCGCCGCGCGCACCGGCCTGCACGTCGTACGCGTGGAGCACCTGCTGAACCGGTACGGCGCCATGGCGGAGGAGGTGCTGGAGCTCATCGCCGCCGACCCCTCCCTCGGCGAACCCCTGCACGCCGCCGACGACTACCTGCGCGCCGAGGTCGTCTACGCCGCCTCGCACGAGGGCGCGCGGCACCTGGACGACGTACTCACCCGGCGCACCCGCATATCCATCGAGACCTTCGACCGGGGCACCCGCAGCGCCCGCGAGGCCGCCGAACTGATGGCGCCGGTGCTCGGCTGGGACAAGGACCAGATCGAACGGGAGATCCAGCACTACGAGAAGCGGGTCGAGGCCGAGCGGGAGTCGCAGCGCCAGCCGGACGACCTGACGGCCGACGCGGCCCGGCTGGGGGCACCGGACATCGTGCCGCGTTAGGGCAGGTGGCAGGGGCTGCCGGGGCGGGTGTGACTCAGGGTCACCCCACCGTTCCACCCGCCCCCTCGCCCGGCCGGCTCCAGAGGCACCCTGGGCGTCGAGCACTTGTCGGGTGAGGGACAATGAAGGCTCTGTCAGGGCGGGTTGCATGAGGGGACGCATGTCGGAGGCGGAGCGGGCGGGGACATCCCGTACGGACAAGAGCGCACGTCTCCTCGCCGGGCGGTACCGGCTGGGAGACGTGCTCGGCCGCGGCGGCATGGGGACGGTGTGGCGGGCCGAGGACGAGACCCTCGGACGCACGGTCGCCGTCAAGGAGCTGCGGTTCCCGGGGAACATCGACGAGGAGGAGAAGCGGCGCCTGATCACGCGCACGCTGCGCGAGGCGAAGGCGATCGCGCGGATCCGCAACAACAGCGCCGTGACGGTCTACGACGTGGTCGAGGAGGACGACCGGCCGTGGATCGTGATGGAACTCGTCGAGGGCAAGTCGCTCGCCGAGGCCATCCGTGAGGACGGCCTGCTGAAGCCGAAGCGCGCGGCGGAGGTCGGCCTCGCCGTCCTCGACGTCCTGCGCTCCGCGCACCGCGAGGGCATCCTGCACCGCGACGTGAAGCCGTCCAACGTCCTGATCGCCGAGGACGGCCGGGTCGTCCTCACCGACTTCGGCATCGCCCAGGTGGAGGGCGACCCGTCCATCACCTCCACCGGCATGCTCGTCGGCGCCCCCTCCTACATCTCCCCGGAGCGCGCCCGCGGCCACAAGCCGGGACCCGCCGCCGACCTGTGGTCGCTCGGCGGACTGCTGTACGCGGCGGTGGAGGGCTCGCCGCCCTACGACAAGGGCTCCGCGATCGCGACGCTGACCGCGGTGATGACGGAGAACCTGGAGGAGCCGAAGAACGCCGGCCCGCTGCGGGACGTCATCTTCGGGCTGCTCAACAAGGACCCCGCCCAGCGGCTCGACGACGCGGGTGCCCGCGCGATGCTCAACAAGGTCATCCACGCCCCGGACCGGGCGGACGAGACCGAACCGGCCGACGCCACCAAGGTCGTACCGCTGCCGGCCCAGCCGGACGAGCGGACCCGCCGGGGCGGTTCGGCGGGCTCCGGGGGCAAGCGGGGCGAGGAAGCCGGGGAGCGGCTGCGCGGGGCGCTGCGCTCCGTGCGCAAGGCCGCGGTCGGGGCCGGTGCGGCCGGCGCCGCGGCCGCCTCCCGCGCCAAGCCGTCCGGAACCGGCCGGGCCGCGACGGACGCCGCCGGGGCCACCGGGACCACCGGGGCCGCCGGGCCCTCGGCCGCCTCGGGAACCGCCGTGGCCGGGTCTGCCGGGGCGGCTGCCGCCGCCGCTTCGCGTGGTCCGGGGGCCGCCGCTCCGTCGGCGGCGACGGGACGGGGTGCCGGTGCCGCCGGTGCCGGAACGGGCTCCGAGCAGCCCGGTGCGGTGAACACGCCCGCGGGCGCCCGGAGTTCCGGCTGGCCCGTCGTGCCGCCGCCGGACCTGCCGCCCCGGTCCGTGCCCCGGGCTCCGCTCACCGACGTGGTGCCGCGCCGGACGCTGGTGATCATCGCCGTCGTCGTGGCCCTCGCGGTGCTCGGCACCGTGCTGGCCCTCACGCTCGGCGGCGACGACGAGAACGCGGCCGCGGGCGGAAGCGGTGACAAGGCCACCGCCACCGCCACCGCGAGCGGCGGCACCGAGCGGGACGAGGAGAGCGGTACCGGTACCGACGGAGCCGCGTCGGACACGGCGGCGGACGGGAACCCGGGCAGCGCGCCCGGCTCCGGAGCGAGTGCGTCCGGTGACGCCGGGGCCGGGTCGGGCGGTGCCGGAAAGTCCGGTGACGACGACGGCGCGGCCACCACGCACCAGGGCGAACAGGGCTACGGCATCGGACTGCCAGAGGGCTGGAAGTACCAGTCCACGGGCTCCGCGGGCGACCGGTTCAGCGGCCCCCAGGGACAGAAGCTGCTCGTCGCCTGGACGTCCACGCCCAAGGGCGACCCGGTCGCGGACTGGAAGAACCAGGAGCGGTACATGGTCCGCTCCCAGTACCAGAAGATCCGCATAGAGAAGGTGGGCTACCGCGGCTGGAACGCGGCGGACTGGGAGTTCACCTACACGGACGGCGGCACCAAGTACCGGACCGTGGACCGGGGGTTCGTCGTCAACGACCACCAGGGTTACGCGCTCATGTACACCGCGAAGGCCGCCGACTGGGGCAGTGACCTGCGCCGGGACACCTGGCAGACCCTGACGGAGACCTTCCGGCCCAAGTCCTGAACCGTCGGGCCCCGGGTTTGAGCGGCCCGATATCTGGCATCCACTCTTTGGGGGTTGCCTCCGGCACGTATCGTGAGTGCCTGCGGACCGTACGCAGGCGGAACGGCCCGCCGGGCGAACGGAATTGACCGACGGGCTGCCGGGGGTGGCGACGTGGACGACTATGCGGGACGGGTGCTCGCCGACCGCTACCGCCTGCCCCTTCCGCCGTCCGACGAGTACGAACTCACCGAGACCCGGGCCTTCGACACGTACAGCGGCCAGGAAGTCCTGGTCCGGCAGGTGCCGTTGCCGGAGGTCGTCGAGGCCGAGGTGCTCGACGCGGACGGCCTGCCCGACGGCTTCACGGCCCGGGACGGCGGTGTCCGGCACCCCGGCAGGCGGTCACCGGACGCGGGCGGCGGCCCCCGGCGGCCGGCCGACCCGGTGGTACGGCGCGCCGTCGAGGCCGCGCAGGCCGCGGCCGCCGTCCCCGACCATCCGCGACTGGACCAGGTCTTCGACGTGTTCGCCGAGGGCGGCTCGCTGTGGATCGTCAGCGAGCTGGTGGCCGCCAGGCCGCTGGCCGCCCTGCTCGCCGAGCAGCCGCTCACCCCGTACCGGGCGGCCGAGGTGGCCTCCGACGTCCTCCTGGCGCTGCGGGTGCTGCACACGTACGGCTGGGTGCACCGCAACATCACCGCGCGCACGGTGCTCGTCTGCGACGACGGGCGCGTGATGCTGACCGGCCTGGCGGTCGGGGCGGCGGAGGAGGCGCTGTGCGGGTACGACCCGGTTCCCGCCCCCGAGGGCGAGGACGGCCCGGGCGCGGCGGTCGCCCCTGACGGAACCTTCGGCCGGGGCGCGGGCACGGAGACCAGGGTGCTCGGCCCCGGCGGAGCTGGGGCGGAGGCCGGGCTTCCTGGTCCGGGTCCTGGGGGTGTGGGCACCGGGTTTTCCGGTTCTGGTGGTCGCGGCGGTTCTGGTGGTCCTGGCGATCCTGGCGATCCTGGCGATCCTGGCGATCCTGGCGGTCCGGGTCTTCCTGGTGGTCCTGGCGGTCCCGGTGGCCCCGGGGCCGGGAGCGCCGCCCCCGGGGGTGTGCGGACCGGGATGCTCGGACCCGGCGATGCCGATCCCGAGGCTGCCCGGCGGTCCGCCATCGAGGCGCGTACCGTCGGCGGGCTGCCGGTACCCGGCGCCCAGGGGCCGGGCGGCGCTGCCGCCGGGCTCGCCCCCACGCCGCTCACCGCCGCCGGGGACGTGCGCGCCGCGCGCGCCGGGGCGATCGCCGCCTACCGTGCCGGTGCGCGGGCCGCAGCCCGCGTCCAGGAGGCGCAGAACGGCCGCGCGGCCCTGCCCGGCGCCCGCCCCGCCCCCGACGACGACACCGACGCCGTCCAGCCGCCCCGTGGCACGGGCACCGGCACCGGGGCCGGGTCCGGCGGTGCGCGGCCCTCCTACGCACCCGGTCCGGACCAGTCCCCGCACGCCGCCGGCCCCGGTACGCCCCCCGCCGATGCCCGGGCCGCCGAAGCGACCGGTCACGACACCGCCCCGCCCGGGCAGATCACCGACCCCTACGGCGTACGGACGGCCTCCTGGCACGGTGCCGCTCCCCGCACCACCGACGACCGGGGCACCTCCGTCCCCGGCGCCCCCGCAGCCCTCTCCTCCGCGCCTCCCGCCCCCGCGGCGGGACGGGACCTGCCCGCCGCCCCACGGCAGGACCCCGGCCCCGCGACCACCACCGGGAACTGGGACGACCCGGCCGCCCGCACCCCCGCACCGCGCGGCCCGGCCACCGCACTCGCCGCCGAACGGGCGCGGCACACGCGGATGGCCGTGGTCGGTCCGGTGACCGAGCGCTGGGCGCCGGAACAGGCCGGCCCCGTGCACGAGAACTGGCAGCTGGCCGCGCCCATCGGACCCGCCACCGACCTCTGGGCGCTGGGCGCGCTGCTCTTCCGCGCCGTACAGGGCCACGCGCCCTACCCGGAGGACTCGACGGCCGAGCTGGTGCAGATCGTGTGCGCGGAGCCGCCGGCGTTCGCCGAGGAGTGCGGCCCGCTGCGGCCCGTCGTGGAGTCGCTGCTGCGTCAGGACCCCACCGAACGCATCGACTTCGAGGAACTGAGCGGCTGGCTGCGCTCACTGGTCAGGTCGGCACCGGAACCGGAGGCAGGCCTGCACGTCGTCGCGGCCCCGCCCGCCGAGACCGGCCGGCTGCCCATCGTGCGCCGCCGGGGCGAGCTGGTGCGCAGGCGGCGTGCCGGGTTGCCCGCGCACCACGGGCGGCACAAGCGGGGCAGACAGGAGACGGCCCGTTCACCGCGCAGCCTCGGCCGGACACTGCTCCTGCTGATACTGCTCGCCCTGGCCGGAGCGGTCGCCTACGCCCTGTTCTTCATGCCGAAGAGCGACACGGGCGGCACCGGCCCCACCGACCGGACGGGCGCCGCCGGAGAGGCGAGCCCGGCGCCGCCCGAGCGGTCGCCGGACGTCAGCAGCGAGCCCCGGCCGGAGCAGACGTCCCCCGGGTCCGGGCCCAGTGCCTCCCGGACGGGGAGCGGCTCCACCGAGACGCAGACCAACCGCCCCGACGTCGCCGACGGCTTCACCCTCCGCGAGGACGCCGAGGGCTTCCGCGTCGCGGTCGCCGAGGGCTGGACCCGCACGCCCCGCAACGGCAGCGGCCAGGTCGTCTACGGCAAGGGCGACTTCGAGCTCATCGTCGTACCCGGCCGGGACCGCGCGGCCGAGTTCGGTGACGACCCGATGGTCTACCAGCGCGACAGCGAACCCGAGCTGGAGTCGTACCGCGCCTCCAGCTGGGCCACCTCCAGCGGGCTGAAGACCATCGAGGTCGGCGGACGGACCATGGCCGAGGGCCAGTTCACCTGGACCGGAGCCGACAGCGGCGAGCTGTACGTGCGCAACGCCGCGATGCTGATCGACGGGCGCTACCACGTGGTGCAGGTCCGCGGCCCGGCGGCGGAACGCGACGAGGTGACGCGGCTGTACGAACAGGCGGCGGCGAGCTACCGGTACACGGGCTGACTGCCGGCCAGCAACGGTCGGTGCGACGGCAGTTCGTCCGGAGTGGTTGACGTCTGCCGCGGAAAGCGACAACCGTCACAAAGGCGGTTCCGCGCCACCCCACCCGTTCCCCGGACGCGGGCCGGTCCCTAGTCTGGCCCTGGACAAGACCATTGCGGGGCAACGTGAATCAGATGCAGGGCCGGCTCGTCGCGGGCCGTTACCGGCTCGAGGACGCCATCGGCAGCGGCGGCATGGGCCGGGTGTGGCGCGCACACGACGAAGTGCTGCACCGGACCGTCGCCATCAAGGAGTTGACCGCCGCGCTCTACGTCTCCGAGAGCGACCAGGCGATCCTGCTGGCACGCACCCGAGGGGAGGCGCGCGCGGCGGCGCGGATCAACCACTCGGCCGTCGTCACCGTGCACGACGTACTCGAACACGACGGCCGGCCCTGGATCGTGATGGAGCTGGTCGAGGGCCGCTCACTGGCCGACGCGGTCAAGGAGGAGGAACGGGTCGAGCCGCGGGAGGCCGCCCGGATCGGCCTGTGGGTGCTGCGCGCCCTGCGCGCCGCGCACACCGCCGGTGTCCTGCACCGCGACGTCAAGCCCGGCAACGTACTGCTCGCCGACGACGGCCGGGTGCTGCTCACCGACTTCGGCATCGCGCAGATCGAGGGCGACTCCACCATCACGAGGACCGGGGAGGTCGTCGGCTCCGTCGACTACCTGGCACCCGAACGCGTCCGCGGCCACGACCCGGGCCCCGCCTCCGACCTGTGGGCGCTCGGCGCGACGCTGTACACGGCGGTGGAGGGCAGATCGCCGTTCCGCCGTACGTCGCCGCTCACCACCATGCAGGCGGTCGTGGAGGAGGAGGCCTCCGAGCCCCGGTACGCCGGACCGCTCGGGCCCGTCATCAGCGCCCTGCTGCGCAAGGATCCGGCCACCCGGCCCGACGTCACCGAGGCCGAGCAGATGCTCGCGGAGGCGGCGGAGGGACGGCGTCCGGACGCGGCCCAGGCGTATGTGCCGACGCAGTACGCGGGCCCGCCGGGGCACGGCGGCACGGCTCCCTGGGGGACTCCGGGGCAGACGGGCGGGAACACCGCGACGCCGTTCCGGCCGATGACCGGCCCGACGGTGGTCGGCCCCGCGGCGACAGGGCATCCGGCGTCCGGCGACCCGGCGGCGGGCCCCACGCCGATGGGGCACGCGCCGATGGGGCACGCGCCGACGGGGCACGCGCCGGCCGGACCGGCGGGCGCGGCCGCTCCCCGGCGTTCCCGGCGCCGCCGGCTGCGCACGCTCGCCCTGGTCGTCGCCGTCGCGGCCCTGGTCGGCGCGGGCACCGTGGTGGTACTCCAGCAGCAGGACGAGGGCGGCGCGTCGGCCGGTCAGGACACCACCCACTCGCCGTCCCCCTCCATCTCGACCTCCACCTCCACATCCCCTTCCACCTCCCCCTCCGCTTCCGCCACGACCGGCAAGGATCCCGGCACCTCCGTCCCGGCCGACTGGATCCGCCATGACGACCCGCTGGGTTTCAGCCTCTACCTGCCCGAGGGGTGGCAGCGGACGGAGTTCGACGACTCCGGGGAACTCCAGCAGGTCGACTACACCCCGGACGGCGGCGAGCACATCCTCCGCATATCCGTCGACACCGCTCCCGACTACAACGACCCCTACGCGCACCAGCTCGACCTGGAGGTGCAGCTCCACCGCCTGGTCGGCTACCAGCGCGTCACCATGGAGCGCTCCACCTACCGCGACCGCGACAGCGCCCGGTGGGAGTACGCCTGGACGGCGCTGGCCAAGGACACCCCCTTCCCCGGACCGCGTCGCGCCGTGGCGGAGACGTACATGTCCCGCGACGGCGTCGAGTACGCCTTCAACATGTCGGGGCCGGCGAACGACTGGCCGACCATGCGGCAGCGGTTCAAGTCGGTGCTGCAGAGCTGGCAGGAGAACACCGGCTGACCTCCGCCGTACGACGGCCGGCAGCCGGCCGGGCGCCGCCCGGGACCCGTCGGTTGTCGGCCACCCGTGTGACAGCGGTCCGGAGTCGGTGCGTCCGGTGCGGCATGATGGGACGCATGGTGACCGAGGGGGCGGGCGGGCGTGTCATCGCGGGCCGTTACCGGCTCCATGAGCGGCTCGGCCGCGGCGGCATGGGCATCGTGTGGCGGGCGACCGACCAACTGCTCGCCCGCGAGGTGGCCGTGAAGGCGCTCCCCCTCGACGAGAGCCTCTCCGCGGCCGAGGCCCGGCGGCGCCGCGAGCGCACCCTGCGCGAGGCCCGGGCGGTCGCGCAGCTGAGCCATCCGCACGTCATCGTCGTGCACGACGTGGTCGAGGCCGACGCACGCGCGTACATGGTCATGGAACTGGTCGACGGCGGCTCGCTCGCCGACCGGGTGCTGACCCACGGCCCGGTCGACGCCACCGAGGCCGCCCGGATCGGCATCGCCCTGCTGGGCGCCCTGCGCACCGCGCACGCGGCCGGCATCCTGCACCGGGACGTGAAGCCGTCGAACGTGCTGGTGGCCGAGGACGGCCGGGTCGTCCTCACCGACTTCGGCGTGGCCCAGGTGGCGGGCGCCACCACGCTCACCGAGACCGGTTCCTTCGTCGGTTCCCCCGAGTACACCGCCCCCGAGCGGATGTCCGGTGCCGGGACCGGGCCGGAGTCCGACCTGTGGTCTCTGGGCGTGCTGCTGTGCGCGGTCCTCAGCGGCGCGTCCCCCTTCCACCGGGACTCGCTGGGCGGCGTCCTGCACGCCGTGGTCACCGAGGAGATCCGCCCGCCCGCCCAGGCCGAGCCCCTCCTCCCCGTCGTACGGGGCCTGCTGGAACGCGACCCGGGACGGCGGCTGGACGCGGCGGAGGCCGAGCGGATGCTGCGCGCCTTCCTGGCCACGGGCCGTACGCCGGCGCTGCACCAGGACGGTGAACCCCGGCGCGTGACGCGGGGCGTGCTCCTCGCGGTGCTGCTGGTCGTCGCGGCGGCGGGCGCGGGAGTCACCACCGCGGCGCTGCTCGCGGACGGTGATGCCGACGGCGGCGGTACGCCGACGAGTTCGGCGCCCGCCACGACGGAGCCGATGGCACCGTCCGCCGCGTCTTCCGATGCCTCTTCTGATGCCTCTTCTGATGCCTCTTCAGAGGTGTCCACCGAGGTGTCCTCCGATGCCTCCTCCGCGGCTTCCTTCGCGTCTCCGTCCCCCTCGGAGTCCGCCGCAACGCACCTAAACAGGAGATAAGCGGCAGCGTGCGTCACGGGTCTGTGACCGCGGGCCACGGGCGGTGGATACGCACGCGTCCGGCGCGATATGGATGGATCCATGAGCAGCAACGGGGGACCTCGCAACGGGTCGGACGAGCCGACGAGTTTTGGCCTGCAACCACCGAACCCGCCCGTCGCCGTGCCACATCCCGGCAACCCGTACGCGGCACCCACCCAGGTCGTACCGCCGCGGGCGCGGCCGCGGTCCACGCCCGAGCCCGCCGGGCCGCCCGCACAGGACCCGGGCGCCGGGCGGCTCATCGCCGGCCGCTACCGGCTGATCGCCAAGCTCGGGCACGGCGGCATGGGCACGGTGTGGCGGGCCAAGGACGAGACGGTGGACCGCGAGGTCGCCGTCAAGGAGCCCCGCGTACCCGACCATCTTCCCGAACGGGAACGGGACAACGCCTTCGAACGGATGCGCCGCGAGGCACGCGCCGCGGCCCGGCTCGACCACCCCGCGGTGGTCGACGTGCACGACGTGGCCGTGGTGGACGGCCGGCCGTGGATCGTGATGGAGCTGGTGCGAGGCCGCTCGCTGGGCGACGCGTTGCAGGAGGGCACGCTGGGCGCGCGGGAGGCGGCCCGGATCGGTCTGCAGGTGCTCGGCGCACTGGAGGCCGCGCACGCGGCGGGCGTCCTGCACCGGGACGTGAAACCGGACAACGTACTGCTCGGCCGGCACGACCGGGTCGTCCTCACCGACTTCGGCATCGCCCA
Organism: Streptomyces sp. WG7; assembly: GCF_049975785.1. Classification (NCBI taxonomy): domain Bacteria; kingdom Bacillati; phylum Actinomycetota; class Actinomycetes; order Kitasatosporales; family Streptomycetaceae; genus Streptomyces; species Streptomyces sp. WG7. The sequence goes on along the minus strand of NZ_JBNGGE010000002.1, from coordinate 330,433 downwards.
GATCGAGGGCGAGACCAGCCTGACCGACACCGGCGGCTTCGTCGGCTCGCCCGAGTACATCGCCCCCGAGCGGGTGCTGGGCCAGCGCCCCGGCCCGGCGAGCGACCTGTGGTCACTGGGCGTGGTGCTCTACGCCGCGACGGAGGGCGTCTCGCCGTTCCGCCGCAGCAACACCCCGGCGACGCTCCAGTCCGTGCTCAACGCCGCGCCCGCACCGCCCGCCACCGCGAAGGGACCGCTGGCCGAGGCCATCACGGGCCTGCTGGACAAGGACCCGGCGCGCCGCCCGGACGCCGCCCGGGTCAGGGCCCTGCTGGACGCCGCCGCCAACCCGCCGGCGCCGGCGGCCACCCAGGTCGTACGGGCCGCCGAGGGCGACGGACCGTCCGGGCCGGTCTCCGGATGGAGCGTCCGGCTGGGCCGCAACGCGTGGATCACCCTCGGCGCGGCGGTCGTCGCGGCGGCGGTGGCGTCGTACCTGGTGGTCGCGGACCCCTTCGCGGGGCCCTTGCCGGAGGGGTGGAAGAGGCAGGCACTCGGCACGAAACACGGCATGAGTGTCGGCGTGCCGGCGGCGTTCGTGAAGCTGAAGCACCCCGACGACTGGGACGGCACCACCGAGTCGTTCGCGGACCCGAGCGGTGCGGTCACCGTCCACGTGGACCGCGACATCAAGGCCGACGACGATGACGGCAAGATCCCGGACTCCGCCATGGCCAACGCGTGGGCGGACTGGGACGTGTTCAAGGACGGCGAGTACTCGTCGAACTTCGCCGACGAGCCCGCTCCCAAGGGCGAACCGGTCGCGACCGAGTACAAGGACGGCAGAGCGGCCGAGAACGTCATCGCCTACACGACCACGGACACGCAGAACCCCCGCAAGCGTGAGTACCACGTCGTCTACTACCGGGCCGGCAACGGCGACATGTACAAGGTGTCGATCGACTACCCGCGCGAGGGCTACTTCGCCGAGGACGGACGGGACATCGCCCGTACGGTGATCGCCAACTGGGAGATCCGCAATCCCTGACGGAGGACCAGGGCCGGCTCGTCGCGCGGCGGTACCGCCTGGGCCGGCTCGTCGCGCGGCGGTTCCGCCTGGACCGGCGCGTCGGCGCCGACGCGCCGGGCGCCGTCCGCCGGGCGCTCGAGGAGACCACCGAGGGCATGGCGGCAGTGGTCGGCGACCCCGGCCCCACTCCGGGGCGGTACGCATCGATCAGGTCAGCCCTCCCGCGTAACGCCCTGATCAGCGGCTTCGCTGCCAGCGATCACTGGCATTGTGTGAGCACTCGGTGAATCCCGATTACCGACGGGTACACAAAGCCCTCGCGGCGTCATACCCTGCGGCTCATGACGGACGCGCAGGCCCCGGAAATCACCGGCACGAACCCTCTCGCCCCCGCCCCGGCGGGCGCCCGCACCGCCGCCGACGTGGTCACGCCCGAGCTGGTCGCCCAGCTCACCAAGGGCGTGGCCGGCTCCGGCCGCACCGCCAACCACACGCCGTTCACCGGTGAGAAGCTGGCCGACCTGCCCGAGTCGACGCCCGAGGACGTGGCCGCCGCCTTCGAACGGGCCCGCGCCGCCCAGGCCGTGTGGGCCCGTACACCGGTACGGCAGCGCGCCGCCGTCCTGCTGCGCTTCCACGACCTGGTCCTCGAACGCCAGGCCGAGGTCCTCGACCTCATCCAGCTGGAGACCGGCAAGGCCCGCCTGCACGCCCATGAGGAGGTCCAGGCCGTCGCCGTCGCCGCCCGGCACTACGGCCGCAAGGCACCCGCGTATCTGCGGCCCAGGCGGCACACCGGCGCCGTACCGGCCCTGACGAAGGTCACCGAGCTGCGCCACCCGCGCGGCGTCGTCGGCCAGATCGCCCCCTGGAACTACCCGCTGGAGCTGTCCGTCGGCGACGCGCTCCCCGCCTTCGTCGCGGGCAACGCGGTCGTCATGAAACCCGACACCGAGACCTGCCTGACCGCTCTGTGGGCCCGCGACCTGCTCATCGAGGCCGGGCTGCCCGCAGAGGTCTTCCAGGTCGTCCTCGGCGACGGGCCGGTCGTCGGCCCCGAGGTCGTCAGGCACGCCGACTACGTCTCCTTCACCGGCTCCACCCGCACCGGCCGCGAGGTCGCCCAGGGCGCCGCGGCCCGCCTGGTCGGCGTCTCCCTCGAACTCGGCGGCAAGAACGCCATGCTGGTGCTGGAGGACGCCGACATCGAGAAGGCGGCGGCGGGCGCCGTACGCGCCTGCTTCTCCTCGGCCGGCCAGCTCTGCATCTCCATCGAGCGGCTCTACGTCCACGAGTCCGTCGCCGACGCGTTCCTGGAGCGCTTCGCCGCCCGCACCAGGACCATGCGGCTCGGCACCTCCCTCGCCTACGGCGCCGACATGGGCTCGCTGGTGGGGGAGCGGCAGCTGGAGACCGTCGAGCGGCACGTGGCGGACGCGGTCGCGCACGGCGCGAAGCTCGTCGCCGGCGGAGTCGCCCGCCCGGACATCGGCCCGTACTTCTACGAGCCGACCATCCTCGACGGGGTCGCGGCCCCCATGACCGTGTGTACCGAGGAGACCTTCGGCCCGGTCGTCTCCGTCTACCGCTTCACCACCGAGGACGAGGCGGTCGAGCAGGCCAACTCCACGCCGTACGGCCTGAACTCCTCGGTCTGGACGAAGGACGCCCGGCGCGGCCGCGACGTCGCCGCCCGCCTGCGCACCGGCACCGTCAACATCAACGAGGGCTACGCCCCCGCCTACGGCAGCGTCCAGTCCCCGATGGGCGGCATGAAGGACTCCGGCCTCGGCCGCCGGCACGGCTCCGAGGGCATCCTCAAGTACACCGAGGCCCAGACCGTCGCCCACCAGCGACTGCTGCCGATGGCGCCGTCGCTGGGGATGGACGACGAGAAGTACGCGGCGTTCATGAACCGGAGCCTGCGCCTGATGAAGGCCTTCCGCCTCCGCTGAGCAGCCCTGACAGCCCTGACAGCCCTGAACAACCGTCACCCGTACCCGTACCCGTTCTCGACGAGGAGAGCACGTGTCGCAGGAGAAGTCCGTCCAGACCCGGGACGAGGACGGGTACGACTACGACGTCGTCGTCGTGGGGTCGGGGTTCGGCGGATCCGTGTCCGCCCTCCGCCTCACCGAGAAGGGGTACCGGGTCGGCGTCCTGGAAGCCGGCCGCCGCTTCACCCGGGAGTCGCTGCCGAAGAACTCCTGGGACCTCAAGAACTACCTCTGGGCCCCCAGGCTCGGCATGTTCGGCATCCAGCGCATCCACCTGCTCGGGAATGTCATGGTCCTGGCAGGCGCCGGGGTCGGCGGCGGGTCCCTCAACTACGCCAACACCCTCTACGTGCCGCCGAAGCCCTTCTTCGACGACCCCCAGTGGCGGGACATCACCGACTGGCACGACGAGCTGACGCCGTACTACGACCAGGCCCGGCGCATGCTCGGGGTCCGGCTGAACCCGACGACGACCCCGTCCGACGTGCACCTGAAGGCCGCAGCCGAGCGGATGGGCGTCGGTGACACCTTCCACATGGCGCCGGTCGGCGTCTTCTTCGGCGACGGCCGGGACGCCGACGGCACGACGAGGGCGAAGCCGGGGGAGCGGGTGGCCGACCCCTACTTCGGCGGCGCGGGCCCCGACCGCAGGGCCTGCAACGAGTGCGGCGAGTGCATGACCGGCTGCCGCCACGGCGCGAAGAACACCCTCAACGAGAACTACCTGTACCTCGCCGAGAAGGCGGGCGCGGTCGTGCACCCGATGACGACGGTCGTCTCGGTCACCGACGACCCCCGCGGCGGGTTCGCGATAGCCACCCTCCCCACCCACCGGCAGAAGAAGGGCGCGGGCCGCACCTTCACGGCCCGCCGGGTCGTCCTCGCCGCCGGCACCTACGGCACCCAGACGCTGCTGCACCGCATGAAGGCGAGCGGCCGGCTCCCCCACCTGTCCGACCGGCTCGGCGAGCTGACCCGCACCAACTCCGAGGCCCTGGTCGGCGCCCAGACCGACGACCGGCGCTACCGCAGGGCCACCGGCGAGCCGCGGGCCGACTTCACGCGCGGCGTCGCCATCACGTCCTCGATCCACCCGGACGCCGACACCCACATCGAGCCGGTCCGTTACGGCAAGGGCTCCAACTCGATGGGCGGCCTGTCGATCCTCCAGGTCCCCTACGCCGGGCCCACCGCCTCGGGCGCCTCGCGCGTCCTGGGCTTCCTGGGCCACGCGGCCAGGCACCCCTCGCGGGTCCTGCGCTCCCTGTCCAACCGGCGCTGGTCGGAGAGGACCATCATCGGCCTGGTGATGCAGTCACTGGACAACTCCCTGACGACGCATCTGAAGCCGACGGGCATCGGCAAGGGCCTGCTCACCGCACGCCAGGGCCACGGCTCGCCCAACCCCAAGCAGATCAAGGCCGCGACGGAGGGCGCCTCGGCCCTGGCGGCCGAGATCGGCGGCTTCGCCGGCTCCAACGTCGGCGAGCTGATGGGCACCCCGCTCACCGCGCACTTCCTGGGCGGCTGCCCGATCGGCGCCTCGCGCGAGAGCGGCGTCATCGACCCGTACCACCGGCTCTACGGGCATCCCGGCATCTCCGTCGTCGACGGTGCCGCGGTCTCGGCGAACCTGGGCGTCAACCCGTCCCTGACCATCACGGCCCAGGCCGAGCGCGCGATGTCGTACTGGCCGAACAAGGGCGAGAGCGACCCGCGCCCGGCCCAGGGAACGGCGTACGAGCGCCTCGCCCCCGTCGAGCCGAAGTCCCCGGCGGTCCCGGCGGAGGCCTTCGGCGCGCTGCGGCTGCCGTTCCTGGGGATTCCGGCGGTGCCGCCGAAGAAGTAGCGGCAGCGGACACACAGAAGGACCTGCGCCCCCCTCCGAGCGCAGGTCCTTCCCGTCTTGCGGCCCTACTGTTCTGCCGTCAGGCCGTACCGCTGGTTACGCCTCGACACCGGCCTTGCGGCGACGCACCATGAACACCGCGCCGCCACCGACGACGACGGCGAGTCCGCCGGCGAGGCCGATCATCGGCAGTGCGGAGCTGGAACCGGTCTCGGCGAGGCTGCCGGTCGGCAGCTGGGAGACGTTGCCCTGCGGCTTCTTCACCGAGATCTTGTCGCCCTTTCCGCCCTTGTCGTTCGGCGTGGCGGTGCCCGGGGCGGGGTTGCTGGAGCCGGGCTTCAGGACCTGGAAGGGGTACTCGGCCCAGCCCGCGGCGATGCACTCCTGGCCCTCGACGTTGTCCAGGTAGGCGCCGAAGGCGAAGGAGTAGGCCTCGCCGGCCGGTGCCTTGGCGTCGATGCTGAGCCGCAGGTCGACGGTCTTGCTCGCCTTGGCCTTCAGCTTCTCCACGAAGAAGAAGTAGTCACCGGCCCACTCGTCGCTGCCGATGCGGTCCCAGGCGCCGGTCTCGGGGTTCTTGAACTCCAGGTCGACGTACGAGCTGAGGAACTTCGACTCGTCCTCGAACTCGTAGTTCTCCACCTCGGCGTAGAACGCGACTTCCTTGACGTCGGTCTTCGACTCGTTGGTGACGACGAGCTGGAACGCGTGGTGGCCGTCGCCCGCGACGATCTTGCCCGGCAGGCCCTTGATGTCCGCCGACACCTTGGCGGCGGAGTACTCGGAGTCGAGCTCCTCGCAGAACGGGACCTCGGGCTCCTCCGGCTCCGTCGGCTCGTCGGTCGGCGCCGACGTCGACGGGGCGGGGTCGGTCGTCCCGGAACCGCCGGGGGTGCTCTCGTCGTCGGACGGGGTCGACGCGTCGTCCGACGGCGTGGACTGGTCGTCGGACGGCGTGCTCTGGTCGTCGGACGGGGTGGACTGGCCGTCCGACGGGGTGCTCTGCCCGTCCGTCGGGGTCGTCTTCCCGTCGGAGGAGTCGTTCTGGTCGCCCGAGGAGGTGTCGGTCCCGGACGAGGAGCTCGCTGCCGGGGACGGGCTCTCGGTCGCGAAGGCGGCCGGTGCCGACAGGAGTGCCAGCGGAGCGATGACGGACGTCGCGGCCATGGTCACGATGGCGCGGCGAAGCTTCATGAAGACCTCGTGAAGTCAGGCGTACCGCGTGTGTGCGGTACGGGGCTCTGAGGAGGCCTCCGCGTGTGGGACGCGGTGGACCCTTCGGACCGGTCTGCTCGATCGGTTCGGCCTGTTTGATCGGCGAAGTCTGTGAATGGTTGTCCCCGAACTCACAGAAACTTTATGTGTCCCGCGTCACTCCTGTGGTGGAGGGAGAGGAAGAGGGAGAGGAAGGGGGAGAGGGAGAGGGGGAGGGGGAGGCAGAGGGCCGGGAGGGGAAGGAGGGGATGGCGGGGCATGGCGAAGGGCCCCGCGGGAGGTGCGTCGCGGGGCCCTTCCTCGGCCAGCACCGGCGTCAGGGCGGCACCGGTGCCTGGGGAGCGGCGCCGGGGGGCTGCGCCGCTTGTGTCCAGTGGCGTGAGTGGTGGTGTGTGGGGCTGCGTACGGGACTCGGCCCGGTCCGCCGTACCGCATCGTGCTGGACGGGGACGGCCTCCGCAGCCGCTCGGTCCGGAACCGGACCCTTCTTCCGTCGGCCGGCCCCGGGCGTCCCCGGAGCCGGCCGTTCTCTTGGGTGACCGGGCTGCTGTCCCCTGCCGTCCGGTCACTTTTCTGGAGCGAGGTCCCACGACGCACGGCACGATCCGCACGTCTCATCGCTCCAGCGAGCCACGCGTGGTTCTTTCGGGCCCGCCCCTGGCTGACACGGACACCGGGACCAACGACGGGCTCGGGCACCGGTCACGCGCCGTACGGGTGAGAAGACGCCCGGACTCGGCCGCGGCACTCAGACGCGCCCGCGGCACAGCTCCAGCATCGTCATCGCCAGCGCCGTACCCGGCTTGCCCAGCGCCTGGCGGTAGTGGTCGAGGACCTCCATCTCGCGGGAGAGGTTCACGCGCCGGCCACCGGAGGTGATCCGCGCCTCCTGGATGACGGCGGAGACGGCCATCCGTTCCTGGATCAGCCCGATGATCCGGTCGTCGAGGGCGTCGATGCGTTCGCGGGCGCCGGTGATCACGTCGGCGGCCTCGGTGGTGCGGGCGCCGGTCTTGTCGGCCATGTCTGCTGCGGTGACGGTCATGTCGGTGGCTCCTCGCCGAAGGGGTGGTGGCCCCGGCCGACAGTCCCGGAAACGCCAGACGCCCCGGACCTTGTCGGCCCGGGGCGCCTGGGAAGTCGCTTGTCAGTTGCTCAAGCAGCACGACCATGGCAGCCGGTGGGCCGGTTGCCATAGGTAAAGACGAAGGTCTGGTGCGTGAGCATGGGCCCAGTATGCCCTGGGGACGGACGGTGTCCAAGCCGGTTCGTATGGTGAGACGTGCGGGCGGTGGTCCCCGGGACCGCGGGCGGGACGTGTCACCTGCCCACCTCGGTAGAATCGGAGGCACAAGACCCCCGCCCGACCGCCGGAAGGCACCCCGTGTCATCAGCGACTCCCGCTGCCGCCGCCCCCGACACCGTCCTGGTCGTCGACTTCGGCGCGCAGTACGCCCAGCTCATCGCCCGCCGTGTCCGCGAGGCGCGGGTCTACAGCGAGATCGTGCCGAGCTCCATGCCGGTCGCGGAGATGCTCGCCAAGAACCCGGCGGCCATCGTCCTCTCCGGCGGCCCCTCGTCGGTGTACGAGCCCGGCGCCCCGACCGTCGACCGCGCCCTGTTCGAGGCCGGCGTCCCCGTCTTCGGCATGTGCTACGGCTTCCAGCTGATGGCGCAGACCCTCGGCGGCACCGTCGACAACTCCGGCGCCCGTGAGTACGGCCGCACCGATCTGACGGTCTCCAAGCCGTCCTCCACCCTCTTCGAGGGCACCCCGGCCGAGCAGGCCGTGTGGATGTCCCACGGCGACGCCTGCTCCGCCGCCCCCGAGGGCTTCACCGTCACCGGCTCCACGGACGTCGTCCCGGTCGCCGCCTTCGAGAACGACGAGAAGAAGCTCTACGGGGTCCAGTACCACCCCGAGGTGATGCACTCCACGCACGGACAGCAGGTGCTGGAGCACTTCCTGTACCGGGGTGCGGGCCTGCGCCCGAACTGGACCACGGGCAACGTCATCGAGGAGCAGGTCGCGGCCATCCGCGAGCAGGTCGGCGACAAGCGCGCCATCTGCGGCCTGTCCGGCGGCGTGGACTCCGCCGTCGCCGCCGCCCTCGTCCAGAAGGCCATCGGCTCCCAGCTGACCTGCGTCTACGTCGACCACGGCCTGATGCGCAAGGGCGAGACCGAGCAGGTCGAGAAGGACTTCGTCGCCGCGACCGGCGTGCAGCTGAAGGTCGTGGACGCGAGCGAGCGGTTCCTGAACGCGCTGGCCGGGGTCTCCGACCCCGAGGAGAAGCGGAAGATCATCGGCCGCGAGTTCATCCGCGTCTTCGAACAGGCCCAGGCCGAGATCATCGCCGACGAGGGCCCCGCCGTGGAGTTCCTCGTCCAGGGCACCCTCTACCCGGACGTCGTCGAGTCCGGTGGCGGCACCGGCACGGCGAACATCAAGTCCCACCACAACGTCGGCGGGCTCCCCGAGGACCTCGAGTTCCAGCTCATCGAGCCGCTGCGCCAGCTGTTCAAGGACGAGGTCCGGATGGTCGGCCAGGAGCTCGGCCTGCCGGACGAGATCGTCCAGCGCCAGCCGTTCCCGGGCCCGGGCCTCGGCATCCGGATCGTCGGCGAGGTCACCAAGGAGCGGCTCGACCTGCTCCGCGAGGCCGACGCCATCGCCCGCGAGGAGCTGACCGCGGCCGGCCTCGACCGCGACATCTGGCAGTGCCCCGTGGTGCTCCTCGCGGACGTCCGCTCCGTCGGCGTCCAGGGCGACGGCCGCACCTACGGCCACCCGATCGTGCTGCGGCCCGTCTCCTCCGAGGACGCGATGACCGCCGACTGGTCCCGGCTGCCGTACGACGTGCTCTCCAAGATCTCGACGCGCATCACCAACGAGGTCAAGGACGTCAACCGGGTCGTCCTCGACGTGACCTCGAAGCCCCCGGGGACGATCGAGTGGGAGTGACCCCCGGCCCTATGCGCGCCTGACCGTGCGCAGGGGCTCCCCGGGCTGCCAGACCTGGACGACCAGGCAGTCGCCCTCGACGCAGGTCCGCACGACCTCCGTCAGCTCGGTACGGAAGAGGTGGAACGGCTCCGGCGGTTCCACCTCTTTCACGTACGCGGCCCGCGCCTCGGCGTCCTCGACCTCGACGGCCCGGCCGCCGATCCGTACGTCCCCGCCCCCCATGCCGGTGCCGTCTCCCGGGTTCGCCTGCAGCGCGAACCTCGGGTCGCGGCGCAGGTCGAGCGCCTTCAGCGAGCCCGGCATCATGCCGAGCCACAGCTCGCCGCCCAGGAAACGCACCTCCAGACCGCTGGTGCGGGGTGAGCCGTCCCGGCGCAGGGTGGCGAGGGTGTGGTGGGTGTACGCGCCGAAGCGTGCCTCGACGATCGCGGCCAGTGCGGGTTCGGCGGTGGCGAAATCGGCCCAGTCGGCGACGGTGCTTGATGTCATGCACCGAGTGTGGACCCCATACCCGACACGTCGTGTCAGGTATCGAACCGGCATTCGTCCGTGCTCAGAAGTCCCTGAGTACGGCCGCCTTCGTCACGGCGAACTCCGCATCCGTGAGAACGCCGCTGCGGTGCAGCTCGCCGAGCTCGCGCAGCCGGCGCAGCAGGACATCGTGATGATCCGCCGGTGACGGTACGGCGGGCGCCGGCGGTACGGCGGGTGTGCGCCGGCGGGGCGGGAACCCGCTCCCCACGCACTCCGAAGTACCGTCCGCGCCGTCCGCGCCGCACGTACGGGCCGACGGATGCGGCAGCCGGGCCGTGACCGCGGTCGCGATCAGCGCGGTGAGCAGATCGCGGCGGGCGTTGCCCCACAGGTCCAGGGCGTACGGGTCCTTCTCCGGCGGCAGCGTGGAGGACACCGTCTCCCGGGTCACGAACCGCAGGAAACCGTCGCCCGTCCCTGAGTTGGGAAGCCACTCGACCTGTGTCAGGTCGCCGATGTCGATGATCCGCGGGCCGGTGGCGCGCTTGACCCGGTCGGAGGTGTCGGCCCAGTCGACCCGAACCCGGGCGCCGTCGAAGGAGACCGTGCCGTCGGAGGAACGCACCGAGAGCGGCACCGGCGGCCCGGGCAGCAGGTAGGTCTTCGTGGGCTCCTTGGGGATCCGGTCGAGCAGCAGCGCGTGGCGGATCTCCTCGGCGACGTACTCGGCGACCCCGCAGCGGTCGGTCTCCACCGTCAGCCGGTACGGGTCCGCCGCGTCGGGCAGCCGGCCGCCGGTCGCCTGGAGGAGGGGGTCGGCGCCCTCGCGCAGCCGCAGACGCAGCCGCCCGCGTTTGCGTTCCGGCTCGAAGACGATGCCCGCGACGGCCTCCAGCGGCACCGAGACCTCTCCGTACGTCTGCCGGAACAGCGGAACCGAGCGGTGCGGCCCCGGCGTGATCCGGACCGCACTGCCGTCGAACGCCCAGGTCCCGTCGCGCTGGATGATCTCGGCCATAAGGGAATTCTCGCAGCCGGGTCAACACGGCGGTCCGCATGTCACCCGCGCTGAGCAGAGCGGACCGGGGGCGGCGGGCGCGCAGGGGGTTGTGTACGGCACAATTCGCTTTCGTCCCACGGGACTTACGGGTTCTGCCGCGGGCGGTGCCGGAGTTGTCGTTACTGGGTTTCGCAGGGTTCGGGAAGGCGGGCGTCGGGCGTGGCGGTGCAGGAGGCGAGACGCGGGAGCGGCTCGGACAAAGACGCGTACGAGGCGGCGCACGGGGGCGGCTGCACCTGCGGGGACTGTCCGCACGGCGCCCGTGAGGGGCACCGACGGGCGGTTGCCGCGTTCCTGGTCAGGCGGGACGAGTTCGCGGCCGGACAAGGGCTGCCGGCCGCGGTGGCCCACTCGCCCTCGGCTTCCCGGCAGTGGGTCTCGGAGGAGCTGACCCAGTCCGCGGGAGTCGTCGCCGAACGCGGTCGTGCCGAGGGGCGGGCGTGGCTCGCGGGCCTGGGGCGCCGCACGGCGGCCGTCGTATGGGCCGCGGTCGTGCTGCTGCTCCTGGGACAGTCGCTCACCGCGATCGGGGCCGGCTGGACGGCGGCGCGCACCGCCGGGCTGGCGGCCGCGCTGGTCGTGGCCGGTGCGCTGACGGCGGCGTCGTGGTTCCACCGGGCGCGGGGCGGGGCGCTGGCCCCGGTCATCGGCGAGGACAACCGTCTGTCCACGTCCCGGGCCGTGGCGGCCCTCTGGGTGCTCTTCGTCGCCTACGCGGTACTCGTCCTGGCCGGACAGCTGGCGGTTGCCTCGGGCCACGGCCGGCGGGACGCGCTGATCTCCGGGCTCGAACTCGCCCGCGGCGCCGGCGCGGTGACGGTGCTCGCGGTGGTGTGCGGGATCGCGGTCCTGGTGCGTCGGGTCGTCGGACTGCGGGTGCTGGGGCAGCGGCTGCAGAAGGTACGGGCGGACCGGCCGCGTGCGGCCGACCTGCTGACGGACGACGCGGGACGCGGTTCGTTCGCCGACATCCAGTACGTGGTGATCAGCACCGTCGCCCTGGTGTTCGCGGCGGTGCGGCTGGCCCGGCGCCCGGAACAACTGCCGGATCTGCCGTGGGGACTGGCGGTCGTGGTGCTGGTCTCGGCGGCGACCTATGTGGCCGCGAAGTACGCGGAGGGCGGGCGTCCCGTGATCCTCTCCGTGGTACGGGCGCGGGAGGCCGGTGACCTGGACGCGCCGATCCGCACCGGCGACGACATCGAGATCCGCGGCGCCGGCTTCGTACCACCGGGTGCTCAACGCGCGGACCGGCTGTCCCGGATGGTCGTCCGCATCGGCGCGGTCAACGTCCACGTGCCGCTGGTCCCCGTGACGGGCGGCTTCAGCAACCCCACGGACGACCTGCTGACGGTCCCGGTGCCCGCGGACGTGGAACCGGGCCGGGTGGACGTCCAGGTGGTCACCAGCGCGGGCGTGGAAACCAACCGGTACGCCATCGACGTGACGGACTGACACTCCACCGCCGAGCCCGCTGCCGACCGGCAATCTGTCGGGACCGCCAGCCTCCCGGGATCGCCAGCCTCCCGGGATCGCCAGCCTCCCGGGAACGCCAACTTGTCGGTGACGGCCATCTGTCGAAACCGACAGGAAGAAACCGGTCGAAGAAGGATTGAGCGAGGCCTGTACGTCGTACGTATGGTCTGTTGAGCAGGTCTCGGCACGCGCGGGCGAGAGGCGGCTGGCAAAGATGACTCACGGTATGCGGACGGATGCGTACACCTCGCACCCGGGCGGCGGTGACTGGCGGGACCAGTCCACCCGGTACGCCCTCCTGCCGCTACGGATCTTCCTGGGCGTCACCTTCATCTACGCGGGTCTGGACAAACTCACCGACAGCGCCTTCATGAAGGACGCGGGCGCCGGCTCCGTCGGCGACATGATGCGTACCGTCCGCGATTCCTCGGCCCTCCCCTCCCTGGTCGACCTGGCGCTGAAGAGCCCCGCCGGTTTCGGGTACGCCATCGCCCTGGGCGAGCTGGCCGTCGGCATCGGCACCCTGCTCGGACTGCTGACCCGCCTGGCGGCGCTCGGCGGCGCGCTGATCTCGCTCAGCCTGTGGCTGACCGTCAGCTGGGCCGCCGACCCGTACTACTACGGCAATGATCTCGTCTACCTCATGGCCTGGATCCCCCTCGTTCTCGCGGGCGCCCCGCTGCTCTCCCTGGACGCCGTCCTGCGCTCCCGACGACGACGGCGGACGGGCGGGTACCAGTAGGTTCCGCAGCAGGCCGGTGCGACCGCGAAGGTTGTGCCGGCGGAGTGTGCCGGCGGGGCTCTCTCCGGGGGCCTTCCGTGCCAGGCGTGAACAATTCCTCCGAAGTGTTCACGCCCCGCTCATTTGAGCCGCCCGTCCGGAGGTCGGCCAACGGCATCTCCGTGAGCCTGTCCCGCGCAGGGCCGGCGTCCCGCAGGGCCGTACTTCGTTGGGTCGGCCCGCGGGCGTCGGCCGTCCGTGCACCGTCAGCTGTCAACCGGGAAGGTCCGCCCGGGACTCGTCCGCTTTCGCCGCGCGGAGTGCAGCGCGGCGTCGGTGCACGGTCCGGGTCAGGACTCCGACCGCTCCCGCGAGGCAGAGGCCGCCCACGACGAGAGGGATCACCACGAACCACGGCGTGTCCCAGAGGCCGCCCGCATCACCGGCGTAGATGACGCCGGCCAGGGTCAGGAAGACGCCTGCGACCAGCCGCCCGGGCTGGAACCTATGACGCAGCACGGGTCACCTCCGCCTGTCCGACGCCGACCTGGAGGTCGAGGTCGAGCGTGCCGGCGTCCTTGCCGCCCGTGGTGGGGGGCAGGGTGACCTCCTTGTGCTTGCCCGGTGCCACGTCCACGTCCTTCTCGTCGTCGCCCGGCAGCTGGATGTCGCCCACGCCCACCTCGATGCTCAGCCGCACGGTCACGTCCTGCGGCACGACGACCCGTATTCGGCCGATCCCCACGTCGGCCCGAGTGGTCACGGTCTGCCCCTCGGCCAGGTCCAGCCGGGACAGGTCGAGGGTGCCGCTGCCGGCACCGACGTCGTACTGCTCGCGTACGCCGGCCACCGTCGTGGGCTCCCAGGTGGTCCGGATCCATTCGGTACCGACGTCCTTCGGCACGGCGGCCGATCCGGCGAGCAGGCCCGCCGTGATGACCGCCAGGAAGATCGAACCGGCTCCCGTGCGCCCCAGGAAGGCGCTGACCGCGATACCGACGCCGAAGACGGCGAGCGCACAGGCCAGGCCGGTCTGCAGACTGGTGCCGAGTGGGTGCTCGTCCCAGGTCAGCCGGGTGCCGAGAAAGCCGGCGAGCAGGGCGAGGAGGAAGACCCAGCCGCCGATGCCGCGGGGGCCGCGCGGCTGCGGGGACCGCGAGCGCCGGTCGCCCGCAGCGGCGCGGTCGCCGCCCTGGACCCCGCGGCCGATGTTGACGGCCGCCGCGATGTCACGGTCCTCGGAGTCCGGTGGTCCCCACAGATAGCCCGTCCCGCCGACGTGTCTGCCGTCCTTGACCATGGGGTCGCGCCACCAGGAGGGCCAGGTGATCAGGATCGGGGGCGCCTGGGCCTCCGGCGGGGCGTCGGCGACGGCCTGGGCGGAGAGGGGGTCGGGGGCCGGAGCCTTCCGCCGCCGCGACCAGTACCCGGCGCCCGCCAGCAGGAGGGAGAGTATGACGGCGAAGGACAGCACCCCGCTGTTGTTCAGCATGGTCAGGAAGACCCCGCAGCCGACCAGGGCGAACAGCACGGCCGCCAGCGCCTGGCCGTCCACCCGGCCGGTCAGCAGTTTGCGCACCTCGTTCTCGTCCTCGTCGTCGTAGGGAACGAAGAGCCAGGCGAAGCCGTAGAAGATGAGGCCGATGCCGCCGGTCGCGGAGAGCACCGCGAGGGTGATCCGGAAGATCACCGGGTCCATGTCGCACTGCCGTCCGAGGCCCGCGCACACCCCGGCGAGCGTCTTGTGCCGCCGGTCGCGCCGGAACGTGTGGGGAGGACCGGGGACAGCGGTGCCGGCGGGATCGTCCGCGTCGGCTGCGGCACCCTCCGCACCACCCACGGTGGGCGAGGCACCCGCGGCATCCGCGGCGGGCGCGGTGTCCTGCGGCCCGGCCCCCGGCGGTGGGTGCGGGCCGCGGCCGGGTCCCGGACCCGTCGCGGCGTGCTCGTGATCTGTCATGGGTCCATGGTGACGGCCGCGGCGCCGGGACGGCAGCCGGTTCGACCCTGGTCGGACCCTGATATCGGCCCTGACACGACGCCGGGGGAGCGTTCGAAGCACCGGCGGCGCGAAGATCAGGGGAGTATCGGGGACCGACCCTGATGCTCCGGCTCCCCCGGCCGTGTGACCATCAGTGTCATGCCGGAAGCCGCAGCACCACTCGTCGAACCGCGGCCGCCGCGCAAGCTCTACCGCAGCAGCGACGGACGCTGGCTCGGTGGTGTGGCGCGGGGGCTCGCCGGACACCTCGGGCTGCCCGTCATCTGGGTGCGGTTCGCCTTCGTCGGCCTGTTCATGGCCGACGGCCTCGGCGCGCTGCTGTACGCGGCCTTCTGGTTCTTCGTACCGCTGGGCGTCGGCGGCGTCGACGCCCAGCGGCCGCCGTCCCTCGTCACCGCCGAGACCTCTCCGGACGGCCGCCGCAGACTCGTCACCCGCAAACCGGACAAGGGCCAGATCGTCGCCCTCCTCCTCATGGTCGTCGTGGCCCTGGTCTTCGTGGGGAACGTCGATCTCGGCGGCGGAGCCAGGGTCTACCTCTGGCCGACCGTCCTCGTCGGCGCGGGCGTCGCCCTCGTCTGGCGCCAGGCGGACAACGCCCGCCGGGCCCGCTGGGCCGAGGTGGGGCGCCACCGGCGCACGGTCACCCTGCTGCGTACCGTGGCCGGCGTCCTGTTGGTGACGGCCGGTGTCACCGGCATCTTCGTCCTGCAGGGGTCCGCCGCTCACCTCGGTTCCGTTCTCCAGGCGGCCCTCGCCGTCCTCGTCGGGATAACGCTCCTCGCGGGCCCCTACCTGGTGCGCATGACGCAGGACCTCTCGGAGGAGCGGCTGATGCGCATCCGGGCCCAGGAGCGCGCCGAGGTCGCCGCCCACGTCCACGACTCGGTGCTGCACACCCTGACCCTGATCCAGCGCAACGCGGAGAGCCCGGGCGAGGTGCGCCGCCTGGCCCGGGCCCAGGAGCGCGACCTGCGCGCCTGGCTCTACAAGCCGGAGGGCAATGGCAAGGACGAGGACGACGAGCCCACCACCCTCGCCGAGGCCGTGAAGCGCAATGCGGCGGAGGTCGAGGACAAGCACGGCGTCCCCATCGAGGTCGTGGTCGTCGGTGACTGCCCGCTCGACGAGAGAATCGGCGCACAGATGCAGGCCGGACGCGAGGCGATGGTGAACGCCGCCAAGTACGGTGGCGAGGGCGGCGCCGTTCAGGTCTACGCCGAAGTCGAGGGCAGAAGGGTCTTCGTGTCCGTCCGGGACCGCGGCCCCGGCTTTGACCTCGACTCGATACCCGCCGACCGCATGGGCGTCAGAGAATCGATCATCGGCCGCATGGAGCGCAACGGCGGTACGGCCCGGTTGCGCGCGGTGCCGGACGGCGGCACGGAGGTCGAGCTGGAGATGGAGAGGGCGGAGAAGACGTCATGAGCGACCCGACCGAGGGGAACGGAATAGTGGGAGCGGGCGAGGCGGCCCAGCCCGCCCAGCCGGCGAACGGCGGCACGGGGGAGCGTCACGTGCGTGTGGTGCTCGTCGACGACCACCGCATGTTCCGCACCGGCGTCCAGGCCGAGATCGGCCAGACCGCGCAGACCGGGGTGGAGGTCGTCGGCGAGGCCGCCGACGTCGACCAGGCCGTCGCGGTCATCACCGCCACCCGGCCGGAGGTGGTTCTCCTCGATGTGCACCTCCCCGGCGGTGGCGGTGTCGAAGTCCTGCGCCGCTGCGCCCCCTTGATGAGTGACGCGGAGCAGCCCGTCCGCTTCCTCGCCCTGTCCGTCTCGGACGCGGCGGAGGACGTGATCGGCGTGATCCGCGGCGGCGCCCGGGGCTACGTGACGAAGACGATCACGGGCACGGACCTGATCGACTCCGTCTTCCGCGTCCAGGAGGGCGACGCCGTCTTCTCCCCGCGGCTGGCCGGTTTCGTCCTCGACGCGTTCGCCTCCACCGACGCCCCACCGGTCGACGAGGACATGGACCGCCTCACCCAGCGCGAACGCGAGGTGCTCCGTCTGATCGCCCGCGGCTACGCGTACAAGGAGATCGCCAAACAGCTGTACATCTCGGTGAAGACGGTCGAGTCCCACGTCTCGGCGGTCCTCCGCAAGCTCCAGCTGTCCAACCGGCACGAGCTGACCCGATGGGCGACGGCGCGACGGCTGGTGTGAGCATGCGGGGTGGTCGGGCGAAGGGGATACGCCCGTAGAGACTCCCTGACGCGGCCCCGTCAGCGTGTGATCATGCACGCATGGCGTCTGGGCGGATCATCTTCCTCAACGGCACCTCCAGTTCGGGCAAGTCGAGCATCGCTCGGGAGCTTCTGGCGATCCTGGACGACGGCGTTTTCTTCCACATGGCGGTCGACACCTTCAACGCGATGCGGAGCAAGCGAAACCTCGGGGCCGACGAGCTCGATGCCGCGTTGCGTCGGACCCGAATGGGCTTTCACCGCTCGATCGCGGCCATGGCCGAGGCGGGCAACGACATCGTGGTCGACCATGTGCTGAGTGAGCCGTGGCGGCTGCTCGACTGTCTGACGTTGTTGCCGGCCGAGGACGTACTGTTCGTGGGTGTGCATTGCCCGCTCGACGAGTTGACCCGGCGCGAGCTTGCCCGGGGTGACCGCCCGTCGGGCCTTGCCGCCCACCAGTACGAGCGTGTGCACAGCCACGGCGATTACGACCTGGAGTGCGACACGGGCACGGCGAGCCCGCGCGAGTGCGCGCAGCGCATCAGGGATTTCCTCCCAGACCGCCCCAGCCCCACAGCCTTCACCCGGCTCCGCCTGAAACTCGGCTCGCCTCTTCGCTGATCCCAGGCACGAGTGCCACTTCGAACCACACCTCCTTGCCGATGCCGCAGTCCCTTCCCCGCGCACCCCGGTCGTCCGCCAGCGCCACCACCAGGCCTCGGCCAGATACGTCGTCCAAGCACGCCCTGCCGCTGGGTGCGCGCACCTACCCCCTGCACCGCCTGCGGAACCACGTCCCCACGGGACAAGAACTCCGCACGCGTCATGCTCGTCCGGGCTGAGGCGGCCTGAGCCGGGAAGCCCCTCCCTTCACGGAGGGGAGGACTCAAACCACCCGAGTAGCCCCCGCGAACGGCATCTCGTCGAGCGGGGCGACGCGGACCGGGGCCGAGGGGTTCGGGGCGTGGATCATACGGCCGTCGCCGATGTAGATGCCGACGTGACTGATGCCCGAGTAGAAGAACACCAGGTCCCCCGGACGCAGTTCGGACCGTGAGACGCGGCGGCCCGCGTCGATCTGGGCGTAGGTCGTGCGTGGGAGGGAGACCCCGGCCGCGCGGTAGGCGGCCTGGATGAGGCCCGAGCAGTCGAAGGCGTCGGGGCCGGTCGCGCCCCACACGTAGGGGCTGCCGAGCTTCTGGTGGGCGTAGGCGACGGCGGCTGCGGCACGGGAGTCGGGCGCCTGTGCGGGAGAGGCGGACAGAGTGCCCCGGTCGGCCGCCGAGGAGCGGGAGGCACGGTCGCCCGTGCCGTGGCCGAGCCCGGCGCGTTCCTCGGTGGTCAGCCGGGACAGCAGGCGGCGGGCCGTCTCCAGTTTGCCGGTGACGGTCTCGCGGTGGCGTTTCAGTTCGGCCCGGCGCGACGTCAGCGAGGCCACCTCGACGCGGGCGGCTCCGCGGAGCTGCTCGATCTCCCGGAGTTCCTCGCGTACCCGGCCGACGGCGGCCGTCTGCCGGCTGCCCGCCCGCTCGACGAACGCGGCGCCTTCGAGGTACGCGTCGGGGTCGGCGGAGAGTGCGAGTTGCAGGGCCGGGTCGAGGCCGCCGCTGCGGTACTGGGCCGCCGCGACCGAGCCCAGCGCCTCGCGTGCCGAGTTCAGGCGGCTCTCCTTGCGGGCCGCCTCGTCCCGTAGTTTCTCCAGGCGCTGCTCGGCGGCGTCCGCCTTCTCCTTCGCGCCGTTGTACTTCTCGGTGGCGATCTCGGCCTCCCGGTAGAGCTTGTCCACCTTGGCCCTCACCTGCGCCGGAGTCGGTTCTGGATCGGCGTGCCCGGTCCCGCCGATCAGGCCGGTCGCGGCGGCCGCGCCCGCGAGGGCGATGGTGGCCGCCCTACGGACTCTCCCGCCGCCCGTCACGCGCTGTCGCGGCCTGCGGTGCGCTCCCACCTGCGATCCACGTCCTTTCCGTACGGCTCGACTCCGGTTGCCTGGGGGAGGACGCTAGGCGCGGCGGTAATGGCCGGGTGGCGAGATGCACGGAAGTGGCGGTACCGGACCAGTCGGTGACCGTATGTGGTGAAGGCCTCGTCCCGCGACCGCCACCTTCACGCAGGGTGATGACCGATCTGTCGGATCGGGGGTGGTTGAGGGATGTGAGGTGTTATGAGGCGCATGTGCGTGGCGAGCGCCGCGCAAGAGCCCTCGCGTCCGGGCGGGCCGGTGTCGGCGGGTGCCCGGGCCCCTGATTAGGCTCCGGCCCCATGGACGTACTCATCCACATCTTCGTCGGTCTGCACATCATCGGCATCGCGTCGCTCCTCGGGGGCTTCCTGACCCAGATGAAGGCGATGGGCCAGGGCACGGCCCGTTTCGTTCCGGCGATGCTGCACGGCGCGCTGACGATGCTGGTCACCGGCGTCGTCCTGATCGGCCTCAACCAGGCCGACGACCAGTCCGTCGACAACGTCAAGATGGGCGTGAAGCTTGCCCTGCTGATCGTGATCCTCGGCCTGGTCTATGTGAAGCGCGACGACGAGAAGGTGGAGAAGCCGCTGTTCGGTCTGGTGGGCCTGCTGACCGTGGCGAACATCTTCATCGCCGTGCTGTGGACCTGAGGGCCGCCGCGTCCGTGACCGGGGACCGCAGCCCGGCCCTGGCCTGGACGACCGCCCCCGCGGCCACCGCCAGCCACGCGGCCACCGCGATCCACAGCAGCGCCTGACCGGGCGCCTCCAGCCACGGGACGTCGAGGACGGCGGCGACGGACAGTGTCGCCGCCGCCGTCATGCCGAGCGGGAAGACGGTCGACCAGCGGCGCACGTCGTAGCGGATCCGGGGCCACGCGATCTCGGCGGCGAGCAGTGCGGCGTACCAGGCGAGGTCGAGGGCGAGCAGGAAGACGGTCACGTCGTGCAGGACGGCGTAGTCGTCGTCGTTCCACAGGTACATGCCCGTCCCGGCCGCCGCGAGCAGTTTGGCGCCGGCCAGTGCCGAGATGGCGAGGGCGCCGCCCGCCACCCAGTGGTCCCCGGAGCCCCGGGCCACCTGCCGCAGATCGAAGCGGAACAGCGCGATCAGGTAGAGCACGATCCCCAGCCAGAACGGCACCACGGCCGCGTGTGCCAGCCAGGGTGTCGAGGTGGCCGCGGCCAGCGTGGCGCCGAGCACGGCGAGACCCTCCGTGGCCACACAGCCCAGGAACACGGCGCCGGGCATCCTGCGCCCCCAGCGCCGTACCACCAGGAGCAGCAGCCCCGGCCACAGCAGCGCCGCCAGCGCCAGCAGCGCCGCCGCCAGGACCGGCCGGTCGAGCAGCGAGAAGCGGGTGCCGAGCACGGTCGTCGCGGCGACGGCGGTGAGCGCCCCCGGCGTCCCCGCTCGCGTCACCCACTGCGCGCGCTCGGCCAGGAGCAGGTAGACGAAGTTCGCCGCCAGTGTCAGCCAGGCGGCGCAGGCCAGGACGAGGGTGATCCTGGACAGGACCTCGTGGCCCGTCAGGTGCAGGGCGACCGACAGGATGCCGGTCGCCATCACCGCGGCCCCGGCCGCCGGGGGACGCTGCGCCCACCAGGCGCGCAGCGGGTAGGGGGAGGTGGGAGAGGTGCCGGATGACATGGGCCCGATGCTAGAGAGCCGCGGGGGTCAGGCCGGGCGCACCACGCTGTGGATCGACGACTCGCCGTCGTAGAAGATCGATTCCTCACGGACGTACGCGCCCGGCTTCGGTGCGTGGATCATCATGCCGTTGCCGATGTAGAGGCCGACGTGGCTGAGGTCGTCGTAGAAGAAGACCAGGTCACCGGGCTGAGCCTGCGAGACGGCGACCGTCGTGCCGGCGTCGACCTGGTCGTAGGTGGTACGCGGCAGTGTCACCCCGGCGGCCTTCCAGGCGGCCTGGGTGAGGCCCGAGCAGTCGTAGGAGCCGGGGCCCGTGGCGCCCCACACGTACGGCTTGCCCATCTGGGCGCGGGCGAAGGCGAGCGCCTTCTCGGCCTTGGTGCCGTGGGAGGAGTCCGGCGTGGTGGACCCGGTTTCCGTACCGGTGCCACCTGCGCCACCGGAGCCGGATGATCCGGCGGACCCGGTGGCGGCGCCGCTCTCCCGCCGGGCGGCCTCCTCCTGCCGCTCGCGCTCCTCGGCCTGCTGCTTCGCGAGCTCCGCGGCCTTGCGGGCGGCCTCGTCCCGCTTCTTCTTCTCGATCGCCGCGAGCCGGGCCTTCTCCTCGGCGGTCAGCTCCGACAGCAGCTCGCGGGCGGTGGCGAGCTTCTTCTGGACGGTGCTCTTGGCCGTTCTCAGCTCGCTCTGCGACTCGGTGAGCGTCTCGAGGCTCTCGGTTGCCTCCCGGCGCCTCTCCATCGTCGCGGACTGCTGTGTGACGTAGTCGTCGACCGCGTCCTTCTGGCGGCCGGTGAGCCGGCTCATCAGGTGGTTCTGGTCGAAGTAGTCCTGCGGCGAGTCCGCGAGCAGGAAGGTCGCGGTCTCCGGGACCGCGGCACCCGTGCGGTACTGGGCCGAGGCGAAGGACCCCAACGCCTCGCGTGCCTCGTTGAGCCGCTGGGTGCGCTTGGCGACGTCGTCGAGGAGGGTGTCGACGCGCTTGCGCTGCTTGGCGGTCCTCTCTTTGGCGGCGTTGTACCTCTCCGTCGCCGACCCCGCCTGCCGGTACAGGTCGTCGACCTTCTTCTCGACCTCTTCGAGGGTCGGCCTGTCGTCGTCCGACGGCGCGGCGGTGGCCGTCTGGGACAGCAGGGCGACGGAGGTGAGGGCTGCCGTGGCGAGGGCGGGGGTCCGTATGCCTGCGACACGCGTACCCGTGGGGCGCGACTTGCGGTGCGACGCCAAGGAGGCGACTCCTTCCACGCTCCGCCTGCCGGGTCGGCGGTGGGCCCGCGGGCCCTGCCGGCCCTGGGGGAGGGGGCGGGCGGCGTGGTCCCTCCGGAAGGTCTGCCCTGCGGCGGGTCCGCCCTGCGGCGGGTCAGTCGGGGGGCAGGGCGGCCGATTCACCCCAGGTTTCCCTGTCGGGTCCCCGGCTCCGGGTGCCGTGCGAGCACGCCGGACTCGGCGGAGGCCGCGCGGCCCGGCGACGTTCGCCGGAGGGGGTCGTGCGGCCTGCCCGCACCGTAGCCAACCCGTGGGGCCGCTGTGAAGGTCGGCAGGTGATATGCCCGATACATTTTCGTGACCTTCGGGGAAGGTGTCACTCTCCGTGGTGTCACCCGTCGCAGGGGGTGCCCAGTGCCGGTATACCGGCCAATCTCCGGGGTGGCGCCGGGTTGTCGGTGGGGCGCCCTAGACTCGGAGAGCGATGAGCAGCCTCTTTGACGACAGCTTCCTGGCGAGCCTCCAGACCCCCCGCGGTCACGAGGAGGAACCCCCGCCGCCGCCCGAGGGCGATCACGGACCGGAGCCGGTCCCGCACGATCTGTTCGGCGGGAAGTTCGACGCGCCGCCGGACCGGGACACCCACTACCGCGACGGCGCCCCCCGCCCCGCGCTGGACGCCGCCGCGCTCCTGGACGGGCTGAACGACAACCAGCGCGCCGCCGTCGTGCACTCCGGCTCCCCGCTGCTCATCGTGGCCGGTGCCGGATCCGGCAAGACCAGGGTCCTCACCCACCGCATCGCCCACCTGCTGGCCGAGCGGAGCGTCCACCCCGGCCAGATCCTCGCGATCACCTTCACCAACAAGGCCGCGGGCGAGATGAAGGAGCGCGTCGAGCAGCTCGTCGGCCCGCGCGCGAACGCGATGTGGGTGATGACCTTCCACAGCGCGTGCGTCCGCATCCTGCGCCGGGAGTCGAAGAGGCTCGGTTTCACGTCCTCGTTCTCGATCTACGACGCCGCCGACTCCAAGCGCCTGATGGCGCTCGTCTGCCGCGACCTCGACCTGGACCCCAAGCGCTTCCCGCCCAAGTCCTTCAGCGCGAAGATCAGCAACCTCAAGAACGAGCTGATCGACGAGGAGGACTTCGCCGCCCAGGCCGCCGACGGATTCGAGAAGACCGTCGCCCAGGCGTACGCCCTCTACCAGTCGCGGCTGCGCGAGGCCAACGCCCTCGACTTCGACGACCTGATCATGACGACGGTCAACCTGCTCCGCGCCTTCCCGGACGTCGCCGAGCACTACCGCCGCCGCTTCCGGCACGTCCTGGTCGACGAGTACCAGGACACCAACCACGCCCAGTACTCCCTCGTGCGCGAGCTGGTCGGCACCTCCGAGCACCCCGTCGACGTGCCGCCCGAGGCCGAGGTCCCGCCCGCCGAGCTGTGCGTGGTGGGCGACGCCGACCAGTCGATCTACGCCTTCCGCGGCGCCACCATCCGCAACATCCTCCAGTTCGAGGAGGACTACCCGGACGCGACGACGATCCTCCTGGAGCAGAACTACCGCTCCACCCAGACGATCCTCAGCGCCGCCAACGCGGTCATCGAGCGCAACGAGTCCCGCCGCCCCAAGAACCTGTGGACCAACCAGGGCGCCGGCTCGCGGATCACCGGGTACGTCGCCGACACCGAGCACGACGAGGCGCAGTTCGTCGCCGACGAGATAGACCGCCTCACGGACGCGGGCGAGGCGAAGGCCGGCGACGTCGCCGTCTTCTACCGCACCAACGCACAGTCCCGTGTCTTCGAAGAGGTCTTCATCCGCGTCGGCCTGCCCTACAAGGTCGTCGGCGGCGTCCGCTTCTACGAGCGCAAGGAGGTCCGGGACGTCCTGGCGTACCTGCGGGTGCTGGCCAACCCCGAGGACTCGGTGCCGCTGCGCCGCATCCTCAACGTCCCCAAGCGCGGCATCGGCGACCGCGCCGAGGCCATGATCGACGCCCTCTCCCAGCGCGAGAGGATCAGCTTCCCGCAGGCCCTGAAGCGGGTCGACGAGGCGTACGGCATGGCCGCGCGCTCCGCGAACGCCGTCAAGCGGTTCAACACGCTCATGGAGGACCTCCGGACGATCGTCGAGTCCGGTGCCGGTCCGGCGACCGTGCTGGAGGCGATCCTCGAACGCACCGGCTACCTCGCCGAGTTGCAGGCCTCCACCGACCCCCAGGACGAGACCCGCATCGAGAACCTCCAGGAACTCGCCGCCGTCGCCCTGGAGTTCGAACAGGAGCGGGCCGAGAGCGAGGAGCCCGGAACCCTGGCCGACTTCCTGGAGAAGGTCGCGCTGGTCGCCGACTCCGACCAGATCCCCGACGAGGAGGACGGCGACGGCGTCGTCACCCTGATGACCCTGCACACCGCCAAGGGCCTGGAGTTCCCGGTCGTCTTCCTCACCGGCATGGAGGACGGCGTCTTCCCGCACATGCGCGCCCTCGGGCAGGCGAAGGAGCTGGAGGAGGAGCGGCGCCTGGCGTACGTCGGCATCACACGCGCCCGTGAGCGGCTCTACCTGACCCGGTCCACACTGCGCAGCGCCTGGGGGCAGCCGTCGTACAACCCGCCCTCGCGCTTCCTGGAGGAGATTCCGGCACCCCACCTGGAGTGGAAGCGGACCGGGGCGAACGGGCCCGCGCCCTCCGCGCCGGTCTCGGGCGTGGCGGCCTCGCTGTCGTCGTCCCGCTCCCGCTCCTCGGCGTCGGGCGCGTCCGGCTTCGCCACGCGCCGGTCCGCCGCCGCCGAGCAGGCGACGGTCTCCCTGTCGGTCGGGGACCGTGTCACGCACGACCAGTTCGGGCTCGGGACGGTGGTCGGGGTGAAGGGCACCGGGTCGAACGCCGAGGCGACGATCGACTTCGGCGACACCAAGCCGAAGCGGCTGCTGCTGCGGTACGCGCCGGTGGAGAAGCTCTGAGGGTGCGTCGCGGGTGCCTCGCGGGTCTGCCGCGGGGCCTCGCGGGTGCATCGTGGGTCTGTCGCGGGGCCTCGCGGGGGTTGCCTGCGGGCGCGGCGCGGGTGTTGCGCCGCGGGCGCGGCACCCCGAGCGCCCGCGCCGCCGGCCCGGGGCCGGGCTGCTGAGACGTTACGGCGTCAGGACGGGTTGAGGCCGTGGCTGCGCAGCCACGAGAGCGGGTCGATCGCCGAGCCGCCCGAGGGACGCACCTCGAAGTGCAGGTGCGGGCCGGTCGAGTTGCCCGAGTTGCCGGAGAACGCGATCGCGTCGCCGGCCTTCACCTTCGTACCGGAGGGCACCTGGTAACTGGAGAGGTGGCAGTACCAGGTCTCCGTACCGTCCTTCGCGGTCACGATCATCATGTTTCCGTACGCGCTGTTGTACTGCGTGCGGACCGTGCCGTCGGTCGAGGCCATCACCTTCGTGCCGTACGACACCGGGAAGTCGATCCCGCTGTGCACGGACATCCAGTTGATGCCGGCCTGGCCGTAGTACGCGCTGAGACCGTGCTGGGCGACCGGGAGCGCGAACTTGGGGCGCAGCCGCTCCTTGCGGGCCGCCTCCTGCGCCGCGCGCTTCTTCTCGGCGGCCTGCTGGGCCTTGAGGTCGATGCGTTCCTGGGTCCGGCTGGCCCGGTCGGCGAAGTCGTCGGCTCCGGCGGCGAGGCTCGTGAGCTGGGTGTCCAGCTTGTTGTTGGCGGCGGACGGCTTCACCGGCGCCGCTTCCGTGTCACCCGCGGTGCCCGCGTCCGCCGCGGACGCCCTGGTCTCCTTGCCGTCGTCACCGGTGAGGCCGCCGACCGAGGCCGCGGCGATACCGGCGACGCTCATCACGCAGGCCGACGGCACGGCGATGGTCAGCAGCGCCGAACGCTTGGCGGGCTGGCGGCGGCGGGAACGCGACCCACCGCGGGAGGCGGTGCGTGCGGCCGGAATCCGGGCGGCCGGGCTGACCTCTTCCTGGCCCTCCAGGAGAGCGGTCACGGTGGGGAGTTCGCCGGTGGCGGCCAGGTCGTCGTCGCGCGGGGCGGGTTCCTCGGCGGTCGGCGGGGTGTCCGCAGGGCCTTCCGGCCCGGTGTCCTGTGCCGTCTGCGGGCTCTCCGCCGTGGTGCCGTCCGAGTTCCACTGCGTGGCGTCGTAGGCGCCGGTGTCGGCCGTGCCGGTCGTGAAGGTGCCGGTCGTGAAGGTGCCGGTTTCGTACGTGCCGGTGGCGAAGGTGTTGGTGTCGAAGGTCTGCGTGCCCCATTGCCACTGCTGGGTCTGATCCGCCGGCTCGCCGGACTGGTCCGGCTGGGCCCAGGCGCCGGTGTCCCACTGTCCGGTGGCCTCGACGCCCGTGGCCTGCGGCGGCACGGAGGCGGGCTGCTGGTAGTCGGCCGTCCACGTGGTCGTGTCGTAGGCGCCGGTGTCGTAGGCGGCGTGGTGCTGGGCCGCGTACGCGTCGTAGTTCAGGGCCTGTCCGCTGCCGGTGGACCACTGGGTCGCGTCGTACGTGCCTGTGGCGTCGTAGGAACCCGTGGTCTCGTACGACCCCGTGGCGTCGTGGGTTCCGGTGTCCTGGCCCGGGAGGCAGGCGAAGAGGGGGTCCGCGTCGAAGGCCGCCGTGGTGGTGCCGCCGGTGGAAAAACCGGTGGTGGCATATCCGCCGTACGTGGTGAGGTCGCCGTACTGGGCCTCCCCTGTGCCGTACGACGCGTACTGCGCCGGATCGGCGTCGGAAGCCGAAGCCGGGGTGGTCATGGTCCCCGACGGGTGACGGTCGTTCACCAACTTCTCTTTCGCCTCGACAACAGGGGCTGCCAGAGCAGTGCGGCGACTGTACCCGGCGGTATACGGGCACGACAATCTTCGTCAGGTTTCACGCGCGAAGGAAACGGGCAATCGGCCGTGTTTTGGGGGACGGCGGGCACGAGTTTGGCTTTGTGTTCGATGTTTGTTCGATGGCGAACGGGTTGCGTCGGCTGTTTTTCGGAGCCTGACCGGAGTCTTCTCGGGAACTTGTGAGGGTCTTCTGGGGGCCTCGAGGGGTTTTCCGGGTCCTTTCCGGGTCTCAGGCGACCGTCAGGCCGCCGGCGTGCTTGCCGGTTTCCGCGCCCGCCTCCGTCTCGGTCGTGTCCAGTGCCTGCCGTATCCCGGTGGCCACGGCGGGGTGCACGGGGAGGGCGAGGTGGCCGATGCCGCTCACCCGCACGTTCTGCACCGTCAGGTCGGGGTGGTCGAGGCAGGCGGTCTCCAGCGGGTCCATCACGCGGTCCAGATCGCTCCAGAAGCTGACGAACTGTGTACGGCAGCCGGGCGACGGCAGGGTCAGCTCCTCGAGCACCGCCGATCCGGGGCGCATCTGGCGCACGATCGGATGCGCGTTCGCCAGGGGGACCACCCGAGTCCCGGCGTGCGGGGTGCCGAGCGTCACGAGTGTCCGGACGCGGAGGTCTCCGGCGAGGCGCTGCACGTAGTACCGGGCTATCAGTCCGCCGAGGCTGTGCCCGACGATGTCGACCCGCTCACTGCCCGTCCGTTCGCAGATTTCCTCTATGTGCCGGCCGAGCAGCTCGGCCGCGGTGCGGATGTCGCAGGTCAGAGGGGAGTAGTTCAGCGACTCGATCTGGTGTCTGCCGTGCTGGGCCAGGCTGCGGCGCAGGAGCAGGAAGACCGAGCGGTTGTCGATGAAGCCGTGCAGCAGGACGACCGGGGGGCTGCTGCGGGCCGGGAGCCGGGGGGTGGGAGGGGAGGGCTGCCGGTCCTGGGCGGCCTGTGGCGGGAGGGCCGAGATCGGGCGGCGCTCCTGGATGATCCCCGAGGGATACAGGAGTAAGTGCCCGGCGAGGATCGCGACCTCCAGGGCGCTTGCCTTGATGAGGGTCAGGGAGAGTCCGGTCAACCGGCCTGGGAGACCTGTGAGCCCGGGCAGTCCTGGAAGCCCGGGCAGGTCGGACAGGCTGGGTATGTCAGGCAGGCCGGGCAGACCGGGCAGACCGGGCAGGCTGGGCATGCCGGGCAGGAGACGCTGACAGAACGGGAGAAGGGGCAGTGCTGTCGTGGTGACCTTCATGGGCCGACCTCCTGTCGGCACGCGCGGTGACGCCTCTGTCCCCCGTGTGCCCTTGTGGAGAGCCGTGACACCAGTGATTGGTGATGTTTGTGAGGTTCGCCCGTTCGAGCGCGCCGCTGCGCATGGCAGCGCCCTGTGAGCCCTGTGGTGTCGTTGAAACGGCGACGAGG
Organism: Streptomyces sp. WG7; assembly: GCF_049975785.1. Taxonomy (NCBI): domain Bacteria; kingdom Bacillati; phylum Actinomycetota; class Actinomycetes; order Kitasatosporales; family Streptomycetaceae; genus Streptomyces; species Streptomyces sp. WG7. Next base: position 302,415 of record NZ_JBNGGE010000002.1, on the reverse strand, counting down.
CCCGCTGCTGCCCTGCACTGCCTTCGCTGCGGCTCTCCGTACGCGTAGTGCCGCCGCGCCCTGGAACGGTGTGCGGCGAACATGTCCCACTGTGTGATTTCCCCCTCTGTATCCACCGCGAAACTGCCGGTTGCGGGATGCTGGCGATAACGTTCGTTCACTTCCCGGACGATGTGGTGCGGGGTGTCTGCGTCGCCAAAGTGTGCTGCTTCGTGTGCTTGTGTGCTGTGTGCGCGATGTGTGCGATGTGTGCGATGTGCGTCTTATGTGTATGCCGCGCCCTGTGTACGGCGTCGGTGAAGTGTGCGGTACTTGTCGGTACGGATGGATGTAGTCGCTTCATGGAGGCAGTGATGGGTGTGGCAGCCGGTCCGATCCGCGTGGTGGTGGCCAAGCCGGGGCTCGACGGCCACGATCGTGGGGCCAAGGTGATCGCGCGGGCGCTGCGCGACGCCGGTATGGAGGTCATCTACACCGGGCTCCACCAGACACCCGAGCAGATCGTGGACACCGCGATCCAGGAGGACGCCGACGCGATCGGGCTGTCCATCCTCTCCGGTGCGCACAACACGCTCTTCGCCGCCGTGATCGAGCTCCTCAGGGAGCGGGACGCGGCGGACATCCTTGTCTTCGGCGGCGGGATCATCCCCGAGGCGGACATCGCCCCTCTGAAGGAGAAGGGCGTCGCGGAGATCTTCACGCCCGGAGCCACCACGGCGTCGATCGTGGACTGGGTGCGGGCGAACGTGCGGGAACCCGCGGAGGCGTAGGCGCCGGGTCCGCGTGCACGGGTGGCCGCGCACGAAGGGCGGCACCGCAGCCGATGGGTAGCCGATGGGCGCCCGGGTCACTCGGGCCACTCAGGTCACGCGGGTCACTCGGGTCACGCGGGTCGGTCACTTCGGCCATGCGGGTCACTCGGGTCGCGCGGGGCGCCCACGGCCATGCGGGGCACTCGGCCACCCAGGGTGCCCAGGGCCACCCGAGGCGCCCAGGGCCACGCGGGGCACCTAGGGGCCGCCCACGGGCACTCGACGGGTGGGCGCGGGCGCGAGCGGGTGGCTGTGGTCGCGGGCGAGTGGGCCTGGGCGGTGCTTGCCGGGGGCGGGTGCGGGCGCGTGGCGCGTGCCGTCGGCGTCAGCGTCGCGTCCCGTTGTCTCCCGCGCCGAGTTCCTCGGCCATCGCCGCGCGCAACCGCAGAGTCGTGACGAGCCGTTGAAACGCCTCCGCCCAGTACCCCCCGGCTCCCGGCGACGCGTCCTCCGTTTCGTCCGGTATCGCCAGCAGGCCGTCGAGTCGCCCCGCCTCCGAGGGGTCGAGGCAGCGCTCGGCCAGACCCATGACGCCGCTGAAGCTCCACGGGTAGCTCCCGGCATCACGAGCGATGTTGAGCGCGTCGACCACCGCCCGTCCGAGCGGCGGTGCCCACGGCACTCCGCACATGCCGAGCAACTGGAACGCCTCGGACAGACCGTGCGTCGCGATGAACCCGGCGACCCACTCGGCCCGTTCGCCGGAGCCCAGGGTGCCGAGCAGTTTGGCCCGCTCGGCCAGGGAAACCGCGCCCGGCCCCCCGGCCTCGGGCGCCGTGGGTGTTCCCAGCAGAGCCCTCGCCCATGCGCCGTTCCGCTGCCGTACCGCAGCCCGGCACCACGCCGCGTGCAGGTCGCCCTGCCAGTCGTCCGCCACCGGCAGGGCGACGATCTCCTCGGGGGAACGTCCACCGAGTCGCTCCGGCCAAATCCCGAGCGGAGCCGCCTCCACCAACTGACCGAACCACCACGAGCGTTCCCCCCGACCCGAGGGCGGATTGGCCACGACGCCGTCCCGCTCCATGCCCGCGTCGCACTCGTGGGGCGCCTCGACCGCGATCGCCGGTGGGTCCGGGGTGCGGTCGAGGGACACGCATGTCACGGCTCGCGCAGCCATCCGCGCGGCGAGCGCCGAATCCGGCAGCGCCGACAGCAGCTCCGCAGCCGTTGCCCGTACGTTGCGGCTGCGGTCGGCCAGCGACTGTTCCAGGAACGGTTCGTCCGCCGGCTCCAGGCCCGTCCGCAGCGAGTCGAGGAACATCAGCCGGTCCTCGGCCCGCTCCGTGGCCCAGGTCGAGGCGAGCAGCTCGCGGGCGCCTGCGGGGTCGCGGGCACGCAGGGACGCCAGCAGGGCGACCCGCTCGGCGAACAGGCCCTCCTCCCAGAGCCGGCGCACCCGCTCCGTGGCACCGGGGCCCGGCAGCGCGGTGCCTCCGCCCGGTGTCGCGCGCAGGGCGAACCGCCAGTCCGGGTTCAGCCGGGCCAGCCACAGGGCGCGGGGCCCCGCGAAGGCCAGTGCCGCCGGACGCAGGTCGGTACGCCCTCGTGCCGCGTCCAGCAGGGCCGGCAGCGCCTGGGGCGGCGCCGCATAACCGCGGGCGTTCGCCGTCGCCAGCCACTGGGGCAGCAGTTCCATCAGGTCGGGCGCGGCACCCCTGCGGCCGCCGCCCGCCGTGCCGGGACGGTCGGCGAGCAGCATCGTGAGACGGCGGGCGGCCGCAGCCGGCAACGGGGGGCGGGGGTCCTCGGGGGCCGGCTCCGGACGCCGGGCGGCGCGGGCGGGGAGCAGGCCGGCGCGCCGGCGGACGGTCTCCGCCGCCGCCGCGTCCAGCAGCGCCGCCGGTGCGCCGGGGCCGGGCCGGCAGCCCGGGGGAGTGCGCCGGTCCGTGCCGAGCAGCGCAGCGGTGACGAGTTCCTCCCAGACGCCCGGAACGGGCGCGTCCGCGGGGGCGGGCGTCCTGGTCATGAGCACTCCTTTCAGGTACCGGTCCGGTTCATCCGTGCGGGTTTGTCGGTGCAGATCTGTTCGTGCAAATTCGTCCGTGCGGGTTCGTCCTTACGGGTTCGTCCGTGCGGGTTCGTCTGTGCGGGTCTGTCCGTACGGGCTCATTCCGGGTCATTGCGTGGGCGGGTCAGTGCAGCGGCACCGCCGGGCCAGGTCCGGTCGGCCAGGCCGTCAGTGGAGTGAAGCCCCGGTGGCCGCACTCACCGAAGACCTTGAGGGGTGCTCCGCCCGACAGGGCGACCAGGAGCCACAGGCCCGACCGGTTGCCGGCCGCGGGGAGGAGCGGCAGCGCCGTGTCTCCCTCGGCGTCCGCCAGCTGCCAGGAATCGCCGTCCGGTACCGGGACGACCCGGTCCAAGGTCACCGGTACCGACTCCAGCCACGGGTCGTCGCGGAGCGCCTCGCCGTAACGGGCGGCCGCCTGGGAGGTGGTCACCCCTCTCGGACGTATCTCCGCCGGTACGGGCGGCGCGAACCGCCGTCCAAGGGCGGCGCGCTGCTGACCGGCGCCCGGATACGCCGACACCTCCGCCTCCAGGGTCAGTCCCACCGGCAGTGCCGGCTCCGGTGCCCGGCCCGCGGCCCCGTAGGAGAGGAGCAGCGCGGCGCGGTCCGTCTCCGCGCCGTACAGCCATGTGCGACGGGTCGTCAGTCGTGCGTCCGCCGTGTCGTACTGGGCGAGGACCAGCCAGTGGTCCCGCACCGGGGGGCCGGCCGCGGACGCGGTCAGGCCGACGCGTGAACGGACCGTCGCCGCGAGGCCGTCCGGCAGCTGCTCGCGGCGCAGCCAGCCCTGGTCCAGCAGGTGCAGGAGAGCGCACTCCTCCAGCAGCCTGACCGGCCAGCCGGGACCCGAAGACGGTACGGCCCCCAGCTCCCGCACACGCGAGGCCAGCCCCGACGCCTGGGCGTCGACCATGCGGGCCGCCGTCTCCTCCCACAGTCCGTACCCCGCCTGCTCCGCGCCGGCCAGGCCACCGCGCAGCAGGTCCGTCAGCCGCTGCTCCAGCTCCGTCGCACCCCCGGTGATCCGCTCGGCCCGCTGCTCCGCCCGGCGCCGCGCCGCCTCCGACTCACCGGACCCGGCCGCGGACCCGGACCCGGACCCGCCCGCCGTCCTCTTCCTCTCCGCGCGCTCGCGGCGTCCGGCGACCCACTGCTTCACCCAGTCCGGCGCCTGGGCCCCCGGCACCGCTCCATCGCCGTCGGCCCAGAGCAGCAACAGCCCGATCACGTGCTTGCACGGGATCTTGAGGCTCGGGCAACCGCACTTGTATGCGGGTCCGGACGCGCCCGCGATGTCGACGGCCGTCTGGTACGGCTTGCTGCCGCTGCCCTTGCACAGCCCCCACACCGTCCCCTCGTCGTCGGAACTCCCCACTCCGGTCCACGGGCCGGCCCTTCCGAGCCTGCTCCCCGCCGTGCGTGACGAGGCGTCAGGCGCCAGTGCCAGCACCTGGTCCGTGCTCCAGCGCTCCCCCTGCTGAGTCATGCCATCGAAGGTAGGACCCGCCACTGACAATCGGTCCGAGCGGCGGTGTTCTCGCAGGTCAGAGTGATTGTCAGTGGTGTGGTGCACCGTGGATGACAGATCGAACCGGCCGAGCTGGAGGGGGAATCAGCCATGCCTGTGTCCGTAGAACCGAAGTCCGTGGAGCCGGCGTCCGTCGAACCGAGTCACATCGGTTCCGCGACCGGTGCGGAGGCCTTGCGCCCGCACGCCGAGAACGCGTTCTCGGCCGAACTCGCCGCACTGGCGGCGCACGACGACCGTCCGCGCCCGACTCGCTGGAAGCTCTCGCCGTGGGCCGTCGCCACCTACCTGCTCGGCGGCACCCTGCCCGACGGCACGGTGATCACCCCGAAATACGTGGGCCCGCGCCGCATCGTCGAGGTCGCCGTCACCACACTCGCCACCGACCGTGCCCTGCTCCTGCTGGGTGTTCCCGGCACCGCCAAGACGTGGGTGTCCGAACACCTCGCCGCGGCCGTCAGCGGCGACTCGACCCTGCTGGTGCAGGGCACGGCAGGCACACCCGAGGAGGCGATCCGCTACGGCTGGAACTACGCGCAGCTCCTCGCCCACGGCCCCAGCCGGGACGCCCTCGTACCCAGCCCGGTCATGCGGGCCATGGCGGAGGGCATGACCGCCCGCGTGGAGGAACTGACCCGCATTCCGGCGGACGTACAGGACACACTCATCACGATCCTGTCGGAGAAGACCCTTCCGATACCGGAGCTGGGCCAGGAGGTGCAGGCGGTCCGCGGCTTCAATCTGATCGCCACCGCCAACGACCGTGACCGCGGAATCAACGACCTGTCCAGTGCGCTGCGTCGCCGCTTCAACACTGTCGTACTGCCGCTGCCGGAGACCGCCGAGGCGGAGGTCGAAATCGTCTCGCGCCGCGTCGACCAGATCGGCCGCTCCCTCGACCTGCCGTCGGCTCCTGACGGCATCGACGAGATCCGCCGGGTCGTCACCGTCTTCCGGGAGCTGCGCGACGGGCTGACGAGCGACGGGCGTACGAAGGTGAAGTCGCCGAGCGGCACGCTGTCGACGGCGGAGGCCATCTCCGTCGTCACCAACGGGCTGGCGCTGGCCGCCCACTTCGGCGACGGGGTTCTGCGGCCCGGTGACGTCGCCGCGGGCATTCTCGGCGCCGTCGTCCGGGACCCGGCCGCCGACCGCGTCGTCTGGCAGGAGTATCTGGAGACGGTCGTCCGCGAGCGCGCCGGCTGGAAGGACTTCTACCGGGCCTGCCGGGAGGTGAGCTCGTGAGCGGCATGCGGATGCGGAAGGGTCGTGGACCGGGTGTTCCGGTGCTCTGCCCGGCGGGGGACGACGGGGACTCGACCTGGACCCGTAGGCGAGGGGGACGGCGTGGCGGGCACTGACAGGGCTGGGAGCGGTGCGACCGGCAGGCTGGGCGGAACCGCTGGTTCCGGGGGTTCCGCTGGTTCCGGGGGTTCCGGGGATTCCGGGGGCGGACCGCTCCTGCTGGGCGTACGACACCACGGTCCGGGATCGGCACGGGCGGTCCGGGCCGCGCTGGAAACGTCCCGGCCGGGCGTCGTGCTCATCGAAGGGCCGCCGGAGGCCGACGTCCTGATCCCACTGGCCGCCGACGAGGACATGCGGCCGCCGGTCGCGCTCCTCGCCCACGCCGTGGACGAGCCCGGCCGCTCGGCCTTCTGGCCGCTGGCCGAGTTCTCCCCGGAGTGGGTGGCCGTCCGATGGGCCCTGGAACACGACGTCCCCGCCCGCTTCATCGACCTCCCTGCCGCACACACGCTGGCGTGGCAGGAGGCGGACGGTGCGGCGGAGGGGACGGGGCCGGGGGAGCCCGGCCCCGGCAAGGGGACCGAGCCCGGCGCCGCCGTCCCCGACTCCGTCCGGGGCGATCCGCTCGCCGCCCTCGCCCGGGCCGCCGGCCACGACGATCCCGAGCGCTGGTGGGAGGACGTCGTCGAGCACCGCGGCGTGGCAGGCGGGGACGTGCTCGCGCCGTTCACGGCCCTGGAGGAGGCCATGGGGGCGCTGCGCGAGACGGAGGAGGAGGGCGGGCACCACCGGGACCTGGTGCGGGAGGCGTACATGCGGCTCCAGGTGCGGGCGGCGCGGCGCGAGTTCGCCGAGGGCGTCGCCGTGGTGTGCGGTGCGTGGCACGTGCCCGCGCTGCGGCGCAAGGTCGCCGTCGCCGCCGACCGGGCGCTGCTGAAGGGGCTGCCCAGGACCAAGGTGGACATGACCTGGGTGCCCTGGACCCACCGTAGGCTGTCCCGGGCCGGGGGGTACGGGGCGGGCATCGAGTCGCCGGGCTGGTACGGGCATCTGTTCGCCGCGCCGGACCGGCCCGTCGAGCGGTGGCTGACCAAGGTGGCCGGGCTGCTGAGGGAGGAGGACCAGGCCGTCTCCTCGGCGCACGTCATCGAGGCGGTGCGGCTGGCCGGGACCCTCGCGGTGATGCGCGGGCGTCCACTCCCGGGGCTGACCGAGACGACGGACGCCGTACGGGCGGTGATGTGCGAGGGCTCGGACGTGCCGCTGGCGCTCGTGCACGACCGGCTGGTGGTGGGGGACGCGCTGGGGGCGGTGCCCGCGGGGGCACCGGCGGTGCCGTTGCAGCGCGACCTCGACCGGATCCAGCGGCGGCTGCGGCTCAAGCCGGAGGCACTGGAGCGGGAGCTGGAACTCGACCTGCGCAAGGAGACCGACGCGGGGCGCAGCAGACTGCTGCACCGGCTGCGGCTGCTCGGCGTCAGCTGGGGCGAGCCGGCCGCCTCGCGGGGCAGCACGGGCACGTTCCGGGAGACGTGGCGGCTGCGGTGGGAGCCGGAGCTGTCGGTGCGGGTCGCCGAGGCCGGGGTGTGGGGCACGACCGTGCTCGCCGCCGCGACGGCCAGGGCCGAGGCCGACGCCGTCACGGCGCAGGGCCTCGCAGAGGTCACCGCGCTCGCCGAACGCTGCCTGCTGGCCGAACTGCCGGACGCGCTGCCCCCGGTGATGCGGATACTCGCCGACCGCGCGGCGCTCGACGCGGATGTCGGCCACCTCGCCCAGGCCTTGCCGGCCCTCGTCCGTTCCCTGCGCTACGGCGATGTGCGCGGCACCGACACCAGCGCCCTTGCCGAGGTCGCCGCGGGTCTCGCCGAACGGATATTCGTCGGACTGCCCGCGGCCTGCGCCGCGCTGGACGCGGACGCGGCCGAGGAGATGCGCCGACACGTGGATGCCGTGCACGGCGCGGTGGGCCTGCTCGGTGACGCCCCGGCGCCGGGCCACAGCGACCTGCGGTCCCGGTGGCGGGCCGTGCTGCGGGCGCTCTCCGTGCGGGACACCGTGCCCGGCGTCGTCCGGGGACGTGCCGTACGGCTTCTGCTGGACGACGGCGAGCTGGCGCCGGGGGAGGCGGCGCGGCTCATGGGCCTGGTGCTGTCCCGGGGGACGCCACCGGCGGACGCGGCGGCATGGATCGAGGGCTTCGTCGGTGGCGGCTCGGGCGGCGGCATGCTGCTCCTTCACGACGAGAGGCTGCTCGGCCTGATCGACGCCTGGCTGACCGGAGTGCCGGCAGAGGCGTTCACGGACGTACTGCCGCTGCTGCGGCGCACCTTCTCGGCCTACGAGCCGGGAGTGCGGCGCAGCCTCGGTGAGCTGGTCCGGCGCGGACCGGAGTGGCGGGGGAGTGTGACGACGGCCGGTTCCGGCATACCCGGCTTCGCGGCCGGGCTCGACACCGGACGCGCCGACGCTGTGCTGCCGGTGATCCGGCTGCTGCTGGGCGTGGACGCGGTGGGTGTGGCTGGCGCGATGGACTCCGCAGAGGCGACGGGCGGGGCGAATGTGATCGGCAGGGCGCGAGTGGCTGATGGGGCGAAGGCAGCTGGCAGGGCTGACGTGCCTGAGGGGGCCGACATGGCTGGTGGGGCGCCGGTGGCCGGCAGGGCCGATGGGGTGGACGCGTGCACCGGAACCGTCGGGCCGGGCGCCGGTGGCCGGCGGCCGGGATCCGACGACAACGACCTTGTGGGAGTGGACGCATGACGACCGACCGGCTGGATGCCGGCCCAGCGCAGGAACGGCTGCGGCGGTGGCGGCTCGTGCTCGGCGGTGATGCGGCCGACGGCACCGGTCGCACGCTCTCCGGACAGGACGCCGCGATGGACGGGGCGCTCACCGCGCTCTACGGGAAGGGGGACACACCGCGGGCGGGGCGCGACCGTTCGGCGGGGCTCGGGGCCTCCGCGCCGGCCGTGGCGCGCTGGCTGGGGGACATCCGGACCTACTTCCCGTCCTCCGTGGTGCAGGTCATGCAGCGGGACGCGATCGACCGGCTCGGTCTCGCCACGCTCCTGCTGGAGCCCGAGATGCTCGAGGCCGTGGAGGCCGACGTCCATCTCGTCGGCACCCTGCTCTCCCTCAACAAGGCGATGCCGGAGACGATCAAGGAGACGGCGCGGGCCGTCGTGCGCAAGGTCGTCGAGGACCTGGAGAAGCGGCTCGCCACCCGCACCCGGGCCGCCCTCACCGGCGCCCTGGACCGCAGCGCCCGCATCAGCCGGCCCCGCCACCACGACATCGACTGGAACCGCACGATCGCGGCCAATCTCAAGCACTACCTGCCCGAGTACCGGACGATCGTGCCGGAGCGGCTCATCGGTTACGGCCGGGCGTCCCGGTCCGTGAAGAAGGAGATCGTCCTCTGCGTCGACCAGTCCGGTTCGATGGCGGCGTCCGTCGTGTACGCGTCCGTGTTCGGCGCGGTGCTGGCGTCCATGCGGTCGATCGACACCCGGCTCGTCGTCTTCGACACGGCGGTCGTCGACCTCACCGACCAGCTCGACGACCCGGTCGACGTGCTCTTCGGTACGCAACTCGGCGGAGGCACGGACATCAACCGCGCGCTGGCGTACTGCCAGTCGCAGATCACCCGGCCCACGGAGACGGTGGTCGTGCTGATCAGCGACCTGTACGAGGGAGGCATACGGGACGAGATGCTCAAGAGGGTCGCGGCGATGAAGGCGTCGGGGGTGCAGTTCGTGACGCTGCTGGCGCTGTCCGACGAGGGGGCGCCCGCGTACGACCGGGAGCATGCGGCAGCGCTCGCCGCGCTGGAGGCACCGGCGTTCGCCTGCACGCCCGATCTCTTCCCTGAGGTGATGGCCGCGGCGATCGAGAAGCGGCCCTTGCCGATACCGGATGCCGGGTGACGACCTGTCGATCCGGGGTGGCCCGACTGCCACCGGCAAAAGGGATATGACTGGCCATCGGTGAAGCCGGGCTTGCGTATTCTCCGGACTCCCGTGCGAGGATCACGCGGCGTGTCGATGCGTTGACCGGCGCGCGACCCGTTCCGCCGCACGGGAGGAATCTCCCCTCTTGTTCTGGTCCGCAGCCCTGCCCGGTGCCGCTCTGCGCCTGATGCGCACGGCGGCCGGGCGGCGTGCGCTCCGCGTGGCGCTGCTGGTGGGCGGGCTGTTCGTGCTCGGGGTGTTCTGCGGAGAGCGGGCGCAGGCGGCCGAAGGAACGCCGTCGGTACGGGGGGTGGCCGGCCAGGTCGTCGACGTTTCCGCGGAGCGCCCGCGGGAAGCACGGGGATCAGCCACCCCGCAGCGCCCCGGCACGGTCCGGAGCGCCGGTACCGCTCAGGACTCCGATACCGCTCAGGACTCCGGTACGGGCCAGGACTTTGGTACGGGGCAGGGCTCTCGGCGGGGGCAGAGTTCCTGGGGCATTCCCGGCTCCGACGTGGTGGTTCCGGACACTCGCCCCGTGGTCGAGAACGTCGTCCGGTCCGTGGAGGGCCGCCTCGTGCGGCCGGTCGGTGACGCGGTGGAGGCGGTGACCGAGGGGCTCGGCGCGGTCGCGCAGGCGCAGGCACCGCCGCTGGAGGCGTTGCCGGCGCTTCCGTCCGCACCCTCCCTGCCGTCGTCACCTCCGCTGTCGGTGCAGCCGGACCTGTCCGGCACGACCGGACTTCCCAGTCGGTTGACGCCGGTCGATCCGGACTCGCACCCCGAGCCCTCGAAAACGGTGCCCGCCGCATCCGACGCCGCCGACACCCCCGACATCTCCGACACCTCCGACACCTCAGACGTCCGGGTCCCCGACGGAGCCGGAGGCGTGGGACAGGTCGCGTACGGTCCGGAGCAAGTCGCCGACGGGGCGCCCGCCGCGGCGCGTGTCGATATCCATCACGCCGTGCCCGCGCCCACCGAGCACGCCCCCGTCCACCAGGCGCCGACCGGCGACCCCGACGGCACGCTGGGCGGCGCGTCCGGCGCCGATCAGGGGACACCGCGCCAGGGTGACGCACACGCGGTCACCCCGCACCACCGGATCCCGTTCCGACTCGTGCCCGGCGCCCTGGTGGGTGCCGACGCGGCCGAGACCCAGGACCGGCACCGGGACATTCCCGTCTCTCCCGCCTAGCGGCGGGGGCCTCCTCCGCCACAGCCCCGCCGCGCGCGGGCGGAGAGGTCTGCCCGGCGCCCGGACACCTCTCAATCCTCCGGGCGGACGCCGCCGACGCCGTATCACCGGCCCGGCATCCGGAAGTGCCCCCAGGCCCCGTGACCGGTGGTCCGTGACGACGGCACCGCGCGACGCCGGCCCCGCGCAGGCCGGCACCGTGCGACGCCGGCACGGCGGACCACTGCGGCGGGCGTGGACTCCGCGGGTCGACAGGTCCCGGACGGCCGAAAGCCGTCGGCCTCCGTTTGGCCGAAACCCCGCGGTCGGGGCCAGCTGGTTCCCATTGGGGTGGGTATCAGCAGGCCCGCTTCCCGGAGGACCGCACCCGTGCGCCTCCCGGGGAGTCCGACGGGCCTCACCGGGCCAACCCCAGCCCGGTGAGGCCCCTCCCACGGCCCGGCGAAAGCCCCCGAGCCCTCGAGCCCTCGAGCCCCCGAGCCCCGCGAGCCCCACCGAGCCCGCCGGAGCGGCGCTCACCCGCCCCTGTAGACCCCTCACGCCCGGCACCCCGTGCCAGTGAGCACGGCATCATGTGACAGGCATCACCGCTCAGGTGTGACCTACGATTTAGAGACCCCCCGCAACCGGCGATAACCTGCGAGACGGACATGCCGCGCGCTCGGTCACCGTGTGCGCTCCCCTTGTGACACAGCGGACGTCACGTTGCCCTCGCGGCACGCCCACGCATCCAACGAACCGCGAGATCACTGATAGGGACGGAAGCGCGTGGACCTGTTCGAGTACCAGGCGAGGGACCTCTTCGCCAAGCACGATGTACCGGTGCTGGCCGGTGAAGTCATCGACACGCCTGAGGCGGCGCGCGAGATCACCGAGCGTCTGGGCGGCAAGTCCGTCGTCAAGGCGCAGGTGAAGGTCGGTGGTCGTGGCAAGGCCGGTGGCGTGAAGCTGGCCGCCTCCGCGGACGAGGCCGTCGCCCGCGCGACGGACATCCTCGGCATGGACATCAAGGGCCACACGGTCCACAAGGTGATGATCGCCGAGACCGCCCCCGAGATCGTCGAGGAGTACTACGTCTCCTTCCTCCTCGACCGTGCCAACCGCACCTTCCTCTCCATCGCCTCCGTCGAGGGCGGCATGGAGATCGAGGAGGTGGCGGCCACCCGTCCGGAGGCCGTCGCCAAGACCCCGATCGACGCGATCGACGGCGTGACGCCCGAGAAGGCGCGCGAGATCGTCGAGGCCGCGAAGTTCCCGGCCGAGGTCGCCGACAAGGTCGCCGACATCCTGGTCAAGCTGTGGGACACCTTCATCAAGGAGGACGCCCTCCTGGTCGAGGTCAACCCGCTGGCCAAGGTCGTCTCCGGCGACGTCATCGCCCTCGACGGCAAGGTGTCGCTGGACGACAACGCCGAGTTCCGTCACCCGGACTTCGAGGCCCTCCACGACAAGGCCGCGGCCAACCCGCTCGAGGCCGCCGCCAAGGAGAAGAACCTCAACTACGTCAAGCTCGACGGCGAGGTCGGCATCATCGGCAACGGCGCGGGTCTCGTCATGAGCACCCTCGACGTCGTCGCCTACGCCGGTGAGAAGCACGGCAACGTCAAGCCCGCCAACTTCCTGGACATCGGTGGCGGTGCCTCCGCCCAGGTCATGGCGAACGGCCTGGAGATCATCCTCGGCGACCCGGACGTCCGCTCCGTGTTCGTCAACGTCTTCGGCGGCATCACCGCCTGCGACGAGGTCGCCAACGGCATCGTCCAGGCGCTGAAGCTCCTCGAGGACCGCGGCGAGAAGGTCGAGAAGCCGCTCGTCGTCCGCCTCGACGGCAACAACGCCGAGCTGGGCCGCAAGATCCTCACCGACGCCAACCACCCGCTGGTCCAGCGCGTCGACACCATGGACGGCGCGGCCGACAAGGCCGCCGAGCTGGCCCACGCCGCCAAGTAAGCACTCAGGACGAGGACACCAACACACCATGGCTATCTGGCTCAACAAGGACAGCAAGGTCATCGTCCAGGGCATGACCGGCGCCACCGGCATGAAGCACACCAAGCTCATGCTGGGTGACGGCACCGAGGTCGTGGGCGGCGTGAACCCGCGCAAGGCGGGCACCTCCGTGGACTTCGACGGCACCGAGGTACCGGTCTTCGGCACCGTCAAGGAGGCCATCGAGAAGACCGGCGCCAACGTCTCCGTCATCTTCGTGCCGGAGAAGTTCACCAAGGACGCCGTCGTCGAGGCCATCGACGCCGAGATCCCGCTGGCCGTCGTGATCACCGAGGGCATCGCCGTGCACGACTCGGCCGCCTTCTGGTCGTACGCCGGCAAGAAGGGCAACAAGACCCGGATCATCGGCCCGAACTGCCCCGGCATCATCACGCCGGGCCAGTCCAACGTCGGCATCATCCCGGGCGACATCACCAAGCCGGGCCGCATCGGCCTGGTCTCGAAGTCCGGCACGCTGACGTACCAGATGATGTACGAGCTGCGTGACATCGGCTTCTCGACCGCCGTCGGCATCGGTGGCGACCCGATCATCGGCACCACGCACATCGACGCGCTCGCCGCGTTCGAGGCCGACCCCGAGACCGACCTGATCGTCATGATCGGTGAGATCGGTGGCGACGCCGAGGAGCGTGCGGCGGAGTTCATCTCGAAGAACGTGACCAAGCCGGTCGTCGGCTACGTCGCGGGCTTCACCGCGCCCGAGGGCAAGACCATGGGCCACGCCGGCGCCATCGTCTCCGGTTCGTCCGGCACCGCCCAGGCGAAGAAGGAGGCCCTGGAGGCCGCCGGCGTCAAGGTCGGCAAGACGCCGACCGAGACGGCGAAGCTCGCCCGGGCCATCCTCGGCAGCTGAGCACGGTTCGGACGGCCGGCCGCCGTCCTCCCACGCCGAGTGGCCCGCCCCTCTCACGGGGCGGGCCACTCGGCGTACGCGCGTCATCCGGGTCCGGCGGTCGGCACAGCCGTCCCGCCCAGGTGGCGCTGTCGTCCGGGGCTCGGAAGGGGCAGTCGTCCGGGGCCTGGAAAGGGCAGTCGTCCGGGCCCGGGTGGCGCCGTCGTCCGAGTCGGGGCGGCGCCGTCATTCGAGTCGGGGCGTCAGCCGCTCCGGCCCGTCCTGCCACTGGTCCCGCAGCTTCTGCCGCAGCTCCAGCTGCTCGTCCGACAGCGCCCCCGGCGCCACCCGGGGAGGCACCCCGCGCACGGTGACGCCCGGGGACACGGGCGGCTCGTACTGCGTGGGCGCGGTGCGCAGGGTCAGGGCGGTGCTCCCGATCAGGGCGACCGTGAAGGCGATCGCTGCCCGGGTCCAGAACCGCGCCCGGCGTTCGCTGCCCATCCGCACCGTCGGCGGTCTGGCCGCCCGCAGCCGCTCGGTCGCCGCCAGTTCGGCCAGCCGCCGGTGCAGCACCTGCGGGTCGGCCAGCTCCGGCAGCCGGTCGGCGAGGGCCTCGCGGGCGCGCAGCAGCCGGTTCGCCGCCGCCGGGGTGCTCGCCTCCGTCTCCGCGGCCGTCTCCGGCAGGCCCAGACCCACACCGTCGTACAGCATGAGCGTGCGGCGGTGCGGCGGGGGGAGTCTGAGAAGGGTGTTCAGCAGGGTGCGGTCGGAGGGGTCTGCGGGCGGCGGCTCCGGGTGCCGGTGGCGCAGCCGGAACCGGTGCCAGGGCGAGAGCGCGTACTCGTACGCCGTCGCCCGCACCCAGCCCACCGGGTCGCGGTCGCGGGCCACTTCGGGCCAGCGCTCCCAGGCGACCTGGAAGGCACGCTCCACCGACTCGCGCGCCAGCTCGCGGCGGCCGGTCAGCAGAAAGGTCTGCCGTACGAGCGAGGGGGCGCCGAACTCGTACAGCGCGTCGAAGGCCTGAGCGGGCGTCAACTCGACCGGACCGGGCGTCGGCACGGGCTGCGATTCCGGTGCTGGCTGCTCTTCGGACCCAGGCCCAAGCCCAGGCTCCAGTTCGAGTTCCGGCTCCGGCTCCGCTTTCAGTTCCGGCTCCGGCTCCGCTTTCAGTTCCGGTTCCGGTTCCGACTTCTGTTCCGGTACCGGTTCCGGTTCCGACTTCTGTTCCGGTTCGGACCCGCGTGCCCGCTCGGCCAGTGGCTTCGCGGGGAGTACGAGGCTGTCGGTGGCCTTCTTGGAGGCGTTCGCCGATCCGGCGCGGACGGCCACGACGACGGGCACCGGTTGCGGTTCCGGTTGCGAGGTGGGCGCCGGTTCGGTCCGTCGCGCTGCCGCCTCCTCGGCCAGGGTGTTCAGCAGCTTCGCGTACGCCTCCCGTTTCCGGCCGCGCGGAGTCGTGCGTCCGCTCTCCCACG
Organism: Streptomyces sp. WG7; assembly: GCF_049975785.1. Taxonomy (NCBI): domain Bacteria; kingdom Bacillati; phylum Actinomycetota; class Actinomycetes; order Kitasatosporales; family Streptomycetaceae; genus Streptomyces; species Streptomyces sp. WG7. The sequence goes on along the minus strand of NZ_JBNGGE010000002.1, from coordinate 287,342 downwards.
CACGGACCGTCTCACGGGCGACACCCACCCGCTCCGCGACCTGAGCCTGCGTCAGGGCGGCGGTCTCACGCAGACGTCGGCGTGCCTTGGGAGGAGGGAGCGGGGTTGCGGGGCTCCGTGTCACAGGGCACCCCTTCGTACGAAAAAGTACATAAACATATATTGGGCGACACAGCGGACCTTCGCGTGTTACGCCGGGAAAGCGCGTGTCGTTGGGACCATGACGGGCGTGATCCAGACGACCGCTCACCGAGCCCCGCTGTCTCTGCTGCGCACCCGCTGGCGGGACCGGTCTCCCGGGCTGGCCGCCGGCTTCCTGGGCGGCGTGGTCGCGGCGGGACTGGGGCTGGCGGCGTGCGCCGTGCTCGTGATGGTGCTGTGGGTCAGTGCGCCGTACCCCGACAGCGGGCCCGGCGGAGCCCTGCACGTCGCCGCGGCGCTGTGGGTGCTGTCCCACGGAGCCGAACTGGTCCGTGCCGACACGCTCTCCGGCGGGTCCGCGCCCGTGGGCGTCACTCCGCTGCTGCTGCTCCTGCTGCCGGTGTGGCTGCTGCATCGGGCGGCCCGGGACGCCACGGAATCCGGGGACGACGTTGGTCTGGTGGTGGGTGCGGGCGCGGGAGCGAAGGGGGGATTCGGTGCGCGCGGGGGCGAGGGCGGGGCCCTCCCGGACACCGGCCCGCCGCCCGTCTCCGCGCGCAACGCCTGGGCCGGGGTCGTTCTCGGTTACCTCGCTGTCGCCGCGCCGGTCGGCCTGTACGCGGCGGGCGGTGCGCTGCGGCCCTCCTGGTGGGCGGTGGTGTGGCTGCCGCTGGTGACCATGGGGGCGGCCGGCGCGGGTATGTGGACGGCGTTCGGCCGTCCGGGCGGACCGGTGGGGCGCGCACTGCGCGTGCTGCCCCGGAGCCTTCGGGAGCTGGTGGTGGAGCCGGACGCGCGCCTGGGCGCCGCGACGCGCGCCGCGGGCGCCGGGGCGGCGGTCCTCGTCGGCGGTGGGGCGCTGCTGCTCGCGATGTCGCTGGTGTGGCACGGAGTCGCCGCCCGGGACGCGTTCCTGCAGCTGACCGAGGGGTGGGCGGGTCATTTCGCCGTGCTGCTGCTCTGTCTGGCGCTGGTGCCGAACGCGGCGGTGTGGGCGGCGGCCTACGCCCTCGGGCCCGGTTTCGTGCTCGGAACCGGTCACGTCGTGGACCCCCTCGCCTCCGCTCCCGCACCGTTGCTGCCGCCGTTTCCGCTGCTGGCGGCGGTGCCGGACGCGGGTCCGGGCACACCGCTGCACTGGATGGCCGGGGCGGTGCCGCTGGCGGCGGGGGCCGTGGTGGGGTGGTTCACGGCGCGGGCGGCGACGGCGGACGCGGCGGCTCCAGCGGCGGGTGCGGTAGGTACGGCGGGTACGGCGGGCGTGGGGTCGGAGACGGGGCCGGCAGGAGGTGAGGCCGTCGGGGCGTGGTCGTGGTGGCGGACCGTTGTCGCCGCCGTACTGGCCGCCGTCCTGTGCGCGTGCCTCGTCGCCCTGCTGGCCGCGCTGGCGGGCGGGCCGCTCGGTGGTGCGTCCCTGGCCCGGTTCGGGCCGGTGTGGTGGCAGGCCGGGGGCGCGACGCTGGCGTGGGTCGGGGTGGTGGCGGTGCCGGTGGCGGTGGGGGCGCGGGTGTGGCCGGTCCGGGAGCGAAGCGTTGCCGCTGAGGCGCCGGAGCCGGAGCCGGCGACGCGGGGCGGAGAGGCGGCTGACGGCGGTGGGCGTCGGTGGGAGCGGATGCCGTTGCCCTCGATGAGGCGGTGGCGGAGACGGGGCGGCACCGGCAGCGAACGGGTGTGGCGGTGGCGATGGTGGTGACGGGAGCGGAGGCGTGGTGGTGACGGAAGTGGCGGCGCTGGTGGCGGGAACGGCAGCGGCGGCGCTGGTGGCGGCAGCGGCAGCGACAGCGGTGGCGGTGCGCCGCATGCGCTGCTGCCGGTCGGCTTCTCTGTGGGCCGCGGCGGATGCCTCGAGCGGCGGGCAGGCGTCGCGTCACCGCAGAGGCTTTCGCCCCCGCCGCCCCGCCACCCCCGTCATCACCGCCGTCCCATCATCGCTGTCCGTCCCGCCGCTCCTGCCGTCCCACCGCTCCTGCCGTCCCGCCCCGCACCGCCCCCGGGTGCTGCCGCCCCGGATCCCCGCTCCGGCCCGGACGGTCCCGTCCCCGCCGGCCGGACGGGCCGCACGTGCCGGACGGGCCGCACGTGCCGGACGGGCCGCACGTGCCGTGGCCGGTGTAGAAAGGCGGCCGGGTGTCAGTCGTCCGTGCCCAGCAGGTCCCGGAGCTGCTCCGGGAGGTGGGTCTCGCAGGACTGCTTCGCCTCGTTGGTCAGGGCGTCGTTCCGGCAGGTGTAGTAGTCGCTGTAGACCAGTTGGGCGCTGAAGGACGCGGCGACCAGGACGAGGGCCAGGGAGGACGTGACCAGGCCGCTGATCGCGGCGGTTCGCTGCGGGCGGCCGGTCTGCGCGGCGGGCGGGGCCGGGGTGTCCGGGTCGGCGGCGGCGCGGGGCTTGGCGCGCAGCGCGCTGATGCCCCAGTACAGGGCCAGGGCGCCGAGCAGCAGAGCCACGTACGGCCACGTGAAGAGCGCGAAGAAGAGGGCCCACATGCCGCTCAGCAGGGCATAGCGGGCACGCCGCTGGGTGGGATCCGTCGGGTCCCAGCGCGGGCCCGTGCCGCCGCCCGGACCCTCGGGGCCGGAACCGGAAGCGCCAGGTCGCTCACCGAAGCCGCCGGAGGAGCGGCCGGGCTGCCGGTCGCTCCACTGGCGGCCCCAGGGCGAACGTCCGCCGTCCCCCTGTGAGTCGCCGCCGTCGCCCGACGGGTGCCGAGGCTGCCAGGGGCGGTCCGGCGTGCCCTCCGGGGGCGGTGCGAACGGGTTGTCCTTGTCGGTGGCGCCGTCCCGCTCGCCGCTGTTGGTCCCGTCCGGCGGGGTGTCGGGCGGCGAGGAGGGGCGCTCCCGCAGCAACACGGTGCTGGGTCCCCCTGGCTGCGCCGACTGCTGGGGGAGCGTGAGCAGTCGCAGGCTGCGGTCCGGCATCAACTGAGCGTCTTCCCCTTGGCGATAACGGCGATAACGGCGATAAGGAACGGGCGAGCTGGTGGAACGGGCGAACTGGTCGGCACGACTGGTGAACGCGTGACGCGCGGGTCGCGTTCCCGGTCCGGCTCCACGCAGACGCTACCTTCCGGCCACGCCCCCGTCCCGAGGGGGCCGTCCGGTGTGCCGGTATCGTTGCTGACGGTCGGCCGCTTCGTAGACTTCCCCGTATCCGGGGGCGTGAAGCATTCGTACGACCGTACAAACAGACGAACGTACACAACGTACGGTCGGGTAACCGACGGTCGTACCGAGTCACCAGCTGTGGGAAACGAACGGCCGTGCCGAACCGACCCCGCACCCAGACCGCTCCCCCGAGAAAGGCCCCCACCGTGGCTGCCAAGCCCGTGGCCCAGCGAGCCAAGCGCCTTGTCGTACTGGTCTCCGGATCCGGCACCAACCTGCAGGCGCTGCTCGACGGGATCGCCGCCACCGGCGTCGAGGCCTACGGAGCCGAGATCGTCGCGGTCGGCGCCGACCGCGACGGCATCGAAGGGCTCGCGCGCGCGGAGCGCGCCGGGCTGCCGACCTTCGTACGAAAGGTCAAGGACTACGGGAGCCGGGAGGAGTGGGACGCGGCGCTCGCCGAGGCCGTCGCCGCCCACGAGCCGGACCTCGTCGTCTCGGCCGGGTTCATGAGGATCGTGGGCAAGGAGTTCCTGGCCCGCTTCGGGGGGCGGTTCGTCAACACCCACCCCGCGCTCCTCCCCAGCTTCCCGGGGGCCCACGGCGTGCGGGACGCGCTCGCGTACGGCGCCAGGGTCACCGGCTGCACCGTCCACTTCGTCGACGACGGCGTCGACACCGGGCCGATCATCGCGCAGGGCGTGGTGGAGGTCCGGGACGAGGACGACGAGAGCGCTCTGCACGAGCGCATCAAGGAAGTCGAGCGAAGGCTGCTCGTCGATGTCGTGGGGCGGCTCGCCCGCAACGGCTATCGCATTGAGGGACGAAAGGTAGTTATCCAGTGACCGCCACCGCCGAGAGCAACAAGCGGGCCATCCGTCGCGCGCTCGTCAGCGTCTACGACAAGACCGGGCTCGAGGACCTCGCCCGCGGGCTCCACGAGGCCGGCGTCGAACTCGTCTCCACCGGCTCCACCGCCGGGCGGATCGCCGCGGCCGGCGTGCCCGTCACCAAGGTCGAGGAGCTCACCGGCTTCCCCGAGTGCCTGGACGGCCGCGTCAAGACCCTGCACCCGAAGGTGCACGCCGGCATCCTCGCCGACCTGCGCCTGGACAGCCACCGGCAGCAGCTGGGCGAGCTGGGCGTGGAGCCGTTCGACCTGGTCGTGGTCAACCTCTACCCGTTCCGCGAGACCGTCGCCTCGGGCGCCACCCCCGACGAGTGCGTCGAGCAGATCGACATCGGCGGCCCGTCGATGGTCCGCGCCGCCGCCAAGAACCACCCGTCCGTGGCCGTCGTCACCAGCCCCGCCCGCTACGCCGACGTGCTCTCCGCCGTCCGGGACGGCGGCTTCGACCTCGCCGCCCGCAAGCGGCTGGCCGCCGAGGCCTTCCAGCACACCGCCGCGTACGACGTGGCCGTCGCCTCCTGGTTCGCGAGCGAGTACGCCCCCGTGGACGACTCCTCGTTCCCCGACTTCCTCGGCGCCACCTACGACCGCGCCCACACCCTGCGCTACGGCGAGAACCCGCACCAGCCCGCCGCCCTCTACACCTCCCCCGAGGGTGGCGGCCTCGCGGAGGCTGAGCAGCTGCACGGCAAGGAGATGTCGTACAACAACTACACGGACACGGACGCCGCCCGCCGTGCCGCCTACGACCACGACGAGCCCTGCGTCGCGATCATCAAGCACGCCAACCCGTGCGGCATCGCGGTCGGCGCGGACGTCGCCGAGGCCCACCGCAAGGCGCACGCCTGCGACCCGCTGTCCGCGTTCGGCGGCGTGATCGCGGTCAACCGCCCGGTCTCCAAGGAGATGGCCGAGCAGGTCGCCGAGATCTTCACCGAGGTCATCGTCGCGCCGGACTACGAGGACGGCGCCCTCGAAGCCCTCACCAAGAAGAAGAACATCCGCGTGCTGCGCGCCCCCGAGGCGCCCGCCGCCCCGGTCGAGGTCAAGCCCATCGACGGCGGCGCCCTCCTCCAGGTCGCCGACCGCCTCCAGGCCGAGGGCGACGACCCCGCCACCTGGACGCTCGCCACCGGCGAGGCGCTCTCCCCGTCCGACCTGGCCGACCTGGCCTTCGCCTGGAAGGCGTGCCGGGCCGTCAAGTCCAACGCGATCCTCCTCGCCAAGGACGGCGCCTCCGTCGGCGTCGGCATGGGCCAGGTCAACCGGGTCGACTCCGCGAAACTGGCGGTGGAGCGGGCGGGCGCCGAGCGCGCGCAGGGCGCGTACGCCGCGTCCGACGCCTTCTTCCCCTTCCCGGACGGCCTGGAGATCCTCACCGCGGCCGGCGTGAAGGCCGTGGTCCAGCCGGGCGGTTCGGTCCGCGACGAGCTGGTGGTCGAGGCGGCGAAGAAGGCCGGCGTGACGATGTACTTCACGGGGACGCGGCACTTCTTCCACTGAGATCCGGCAGGGGTACGCCCGTACGCGGCGTACCCCCGGCACGGGGACGGCCGCTGTCCCCGTCCCTGTCCCTGTCCACCGGCCCCGGTGGACAGGGACAGGGGCAGGAACAGGGACGGACGGTCTTCGGGACTCCTGCGCGCCCTCGTGGGCGGCGGGGCTCGCCGGGCGGGCCGCCCGGGAGGAGTTCGTCACGTTGCTGCGGGCCTACCACGACATCGCTGTCGCTCCCTACGAGGATCAGGTCCACGCCCGTACCGAGGCCGAACGATTCCTGCGGGCACGGGAGTGGATGGACGGGGGCGTGAAGGCGGTGCTGACGGGGCTGGGGCCGTGGGCGCGGTGGGAACGGCCTGTCCTGCATGTCGAATACCACCCCTCCGTGGACCGGGATCTGTACCTGGAGGGGCGCGGGATGCTGCTCGTGCCGTCGTACTTCCTGCACCAGCGTCCCATCGCCTTCGCCGACCCGGGCCTGCCGCCCGTACTGGTCTACCCCCTCGTGCACGAGCCGCCGGCTCCGCCCCCGTCGAGGTCCCCGCTCACCGCCCTGCTCGGCCCGGCCCGGGCCACCGTCCTGCGCGCCGTCGCCCACGGCGCGACCACCGGGGAGATCGCGCGTGCCGCCGGTGTCTCCGCGTCCGCGGCCAGCCGGCACGCGACGGCCTTGCGGGAGGCGGGGCTCATCACCAGCCGGCGGCACGGCGCGAGCGTCCTGCACACCCTCACCCCCGTGGGGGCGTCGGTGCTGCGGGCCGCCCTGCGGAAGGCTCCCCGGAGCGACCGCGGGGCATCCGGACGGAGCGGTGCGCGGTGATCTCCCCGGTGGTCCGGGGCACCCCGTCGTGAACGGGCATGGCCTCCGGCCGCCCCAGAGGGGACCGGAGGCCATGCCCGTTCAGGTGGATCGTCAGCAGGGGCGCAGGGACCAGATCGGGTCCCAGGTCGCCGTGCCGGCCTGGTAGGCCGTCGACGTCCAGCGGACGCTGCCGTCCTTGTTGAAGAACTTGGCGACCGTGCCCGGCGTCTGGTTGTTGGTGAACGGTCCGTTGCCGGTCCAGTTGGTGACGTTCCACGTCTGGCACTTGTAGAAGTCGAACTTGGTGCCCTTGACGATCATGCACAGGTGGCCGTAGTCGCAGGCCAGGTCCTTGGCGGCCCTGGTCTTGGGCGCCTCGGTGACGGTCAGTCCCTCGTACTCGACCGCGTCGGCGGACACGTGCAGGGGCTTGGGCTTGTCGGCCAGCACCTGGTCGGCCGCCTGCTGGAGGGCGGTCACCCGGGTGCCGGCCGGGTCGGCGGCGGTGGCCGCGACCGTGGAGCCGGCGACCAGGGCCGAGGCCGCGAGGAGCAGCGCGGCGGGCTTGATGATGTTCACTGTCGTTCCCCCATGAACGTCGGTGGCGTACCGCTGAAGCGGTGTGCTCACACCGTGCCCGGGGCGCCCGCCGCGCGGTACCTCTCACCTCTCAGGGTCACTTCCGCCCGGGTGGCGTGTACTCCTTGAGGTGGTGGGCGACGCGGTCGGCGTAGGCGCGGTTCTTCGGGGGAACCCCGCCCGCGTCGTTCACCTTGCGGTACGACGTCCGGTAGGCGACGGCGATCAGTACCCGGCGGTCGCCCGGCAGGCCGGCGTCGAGACGGGGCGTGATCCAGCACAGGTAGCGGCCCATCGCCGGGATGGACTCGGCCGGTGGGAACGGGGGCTCGGGGACGGAGTCGGCGGGTGTGCCGTCCTCGTTCATCCACCAGCGCAGGACGGCCGGGGTCCAGCGGGCGATGCCGTACTCGTCGTTGACGGGATCGGCGAGGTCCGGGTCGAAGTCGCTCTCCACCTTCAGTATGGCCGCGATCAGGGGCGGGCTGACGTCCTTGCGGCCGCAGTCGCGTGCCGTTTCGACGATGAGCAGGCGGTAGGCGGGCGGCACGCCCCGGTCGGTGCGCAGTTCGGCGGCGCCGTAGGAGGCGGCGGAGACGGTCGTGGTGCCGCCCCCGGGGCCCCGGGCGCCGGGGTCGGGGCCGCCGCCGCTCCGGGCGGCGATGCCGTAGCCGAGCGCGGCGGCGGCCACGGCGGCGACCACGGCGGTGGCCGCCGCGGCGAGCGCCGTCCGCCGGCGGAGCGGACGGCGCGCCAGGACGGACCGGCCGCCCGTACCGCCCGTGGCCGCCGCCACCCGTCGTGCCAGGGCGTCCGTGCCGATGCGTTCGGCGTGCGTACGGGTCAGGCACGCGCGTACGGTCTCCCGCCACGCCTCGGGCAGCGCGGGCGACAGCCGCAGTTCCTCGGTGCCGCGCGCGTAGGCGGCCTCGGCGTCGCGGCGGGCCGTCGGGGTGCCGCCGGGCAGCGGGAAGGACCCGGTGAGCACGAGGTGGGCGAGGACACCGAAGGCCCAGACGTCGGCGGAGGGGCGGATGCGGCGGCCGCGTTCGCCGATCTCCGACCAGAGCAGTTCGGGCGGGGTGTAGTCCGGTGTGGAGAAGGCGGGGGTGTAGGCGTGCGTGCCTTCCAGCTGGGCGGCCATGTTGAAGTCGGCGAGCCGGGCCGAACCGTCCCTCATCAGCAGCACGTTGGCCGGTTTCAGGTCCCCGTGCACCCACCCGGCCCGGTGCAGCTGGGCCAGGCCCTCGCAGACCTGACCGAGCAGCGCGGGCCCGGCGGCCGGGCGCGGCGACGCGGACAGCAGGGCGGACAGCGAGCCCTCCGCCTTCTCCAGTACGAGGACGGTGGCGCCGTCGAGAGCGGGGCGGGCCGGGTCGTCGACGACGAGGGTCTCGTACATCCGCACCAGCCGGGGCCGCCGCAGCCTGCGGTGCAACTCGACCTCCCGCTCGACGAGTTCCCGCAGGTGGGACAGTTGGCGGGGGGTGCCCGTACCGGTGGGCAGGAACTTCAGGGCGGCCGTGCGCGGCAGGCCGGCGTCGCCGTCGCCGACACGGCGGGCCTCGTACACGCTGCCGAAGGCACCCGTCGCGATCGGCGCCCGCACCTCCCAGACGCCGACCCGGTAGCCCTTCGGCACGGTGACGGCGTACGGCTCGGTCACCGGGAGACCCGGCGCGGCGGTGCCGCGAGGACCACGAGGTCGTCCTCCCGTACGAGGTCGAAGCGGAGCGCCATGGAGACCAGGGACTCCTTCTTGCCGTTGAGCCGGGCGCCCGCCTCGGCGGTCTCCGGGCCCGGCTTCAGCCGCAGCTTCACCGCGAGGTAGTCGATGTTCCACTGGACGGACGTGCGCGACGCGGCCGGCCAGCCGGGCCGCAGCCGCTCGACGACCTGCTCGACGGTCGGCAGCGGCGCGTGCGGCGCCCCGCGCAGCCGTGGCTCGCACAGGGCGGCCAGGACGGCGAAGTACCGCTTGGTGCGGTCGACGGAGAAGGCCGGGGCGGTCGGCTCGCCGTCGCCGCCGTCCTCGGCGCACAGGTAGTCGTGGCGCGGCGCCCACACCTCGACCGGCAGCAGGTCGCCGGCGGCGGGCAGCACGATCCGCGAGAACTCGAACGGCACCGGGGCGTCCAGCCGGCCCGGCGCCACCTTGATGTGCTCCCCGGCACCCTCCGGGTTCTCCACCACGTAGGTCTGGTGGGCGGACAGGTTGCTTATGGTCCAGAAGGTGCCGTGGGCGGTGATCTCACCCGCTCTGCGGGACACTCCGTCGTGCCCGATCAGCAGGCCGCCCTCGGGCACGGACCGCCCGAAGACGAGGCGCTCGCCGGGGGCGAGGCGAATCTGGGTGCGGGTGCGTTCGTCCTCCGTGGTCGGCGGAGGTACCACGATGATGCTGTACAAGGTGCGTCTCCCCGTGCCTGACGGCTACCCACGTCAGACTATTGCGACGCACCAGGGCCGTGTCTCCCTCGTACGGGTGAGACACGGCCCTGTGGGGTGATTGGCGCGAAAGCGCTCCGCGCCGTCGCAGGTTGCTTCGGCGGCGGCCTCAGTAACGAGGACGCTGGAACCAGGCGGCGCCGTTGCGGTTGCCGACGAACACGGCGATCAGGATGCCGAACACCAGGTGGACGATGCCGAACAGGGTGAACGGGTAGACGGCGATGATCGCGGTGAGGACGCCGAAGACCAGCGCGGTGACGCGCAGGCCGTTGCCGCCGGAGTTGAACTTCGCGGCCAGGACGGACGCCCAGACGCCCCACACCAGCGCGAGTGCGGCGAAGGCCCACAGCACGCCGGACGAGTAGTCGGCCAGTTCCTCGAACGCGGGGTCGTCCTTGGCCTGGTCGACGGCCGCCGCGGAGACGGCGAACAGGATGGTGCCGAGGACCTGGAAGCCGACCATCACCCACAGCATGACGCGGGCGGCACTGACGGTGCCCGGCATCGAGGTGGGGGCGCCGCCGCCGTAGGGCTGCTGCACGGGCGGCGCCGCCGGGTAGCCGTAGCCGGGCTGACCCGGGGGCTGCTGTCCGGGGTAGCCGTAGCCCGGCTGGCCCTGGGGCGGCTGCTGGGGATGGCCGTAGCCCGGCTGCTGGCCCTGCGGCGCACCGTAGGGGTTGTTCGGGTCGCCGAAACTCATGGCGGGACTTCCTCCGTCGCTGTCAAGTGCGGGGACGACGCGCGGCTCGACTCGGAGGAGGTTCGTCGTAGCGGTTCGTCCCCCCGGTACGGCCCCGCGGCACTGTGCTGCCCAATCGTTCTTGACCGGTCTCCTGCTTGTCCAGCCCGGTCACAAGGTGTTGTGCAAGTGCAACCACGTCGATCATGAACATGCATGGTGGGACATGTGCCGGAGTGCCCGTATATCGCTCCCGGGTGCTCCGGTGGCGCTGCGGCAGCGCTCTGGCAGGGCTCCCGCGGTGCTCCCGTGGTGCTCCGTGGTGCTCCCGCGGTGCTCCCGGGGCACTCCCGTGGTGCTCCGTTGGTGCTCCGGGAGGTGACCGGCGGCTGCCCGCATGATGGCCGGATTGGAACCGGGGGCCCGTCATCCGCGAGGATGGGGGGCATGACCGCCCAGATTCTCGATGGCAAGGCCACCGCAGCCGCGATCAAGTCCGAACTGACCGCCCGCGTGGCGGCGCTGAAGGAGAAGGGCGTCACGCCCGGCCTCGGCACCGTCCTGGTCGGCGACGACCCCGGCAGCCAGAAGTACGTCGCCGGCAAGCACCGCGACTGCGCGCAGGTCGGTATCGCCTCCATCCAGCGCGAACTGCCGGGCACGGCGACCCAGGAGGAGATCGAGGCGGTCGTCCGCGAACTGAACGACGACCCCGCCTGCACCGGCTACATCGTCCAGCTGCCGCTGCCCAAGGGCATCGACGAGAACCGCATCCTGGAACTGATGGACCCGGACAAGGACGCGGACGGCCTGCACCCGATGAACCTCGGCCGCCTCGTCCTCAACGAGCCGGCGCCGCTGCCCTGCACCCCCAACGGCATCCTCACCCTGCTGCGCCGCTACGGCGTGGAGATCAAGGGCGCCGAGGTCGTGGTCGTCGGCCGCGGTGTCACCATCGGCCGCCCGATGCCGCTGCTGCTCACCCGGCGCAGCGAGAACGCCACCGTGACCCAGTGCCACACCGGCACCCGGGACCTGTCCGCCCACCTCAAGCGCGCGGACATCATCGTCGCCGCGGCCGGCTCCCCGCACCTGGTCCGGCCCGAGGACGTCAAGCCGGGCGCGGCCGTCCTCGACGTCGGCGTCTCGCGCAACGCCGAGGGCAAGATCATGGGCGACGTCCACCCCGGCGTGGCCGAGGTCGCCGCCTGGATCTCGCCGAACCCCGGCGGCGTCGGCCCCATGACCCGGGCCCAGCTGCTCGTCAACGTGGTGGAGGCGGCGGAGCGCAGTGCCGGCTGAGGACACCGACGCCGAACGCCGGGAGGACCCGGGGAGCTCGGGCAGCCCGGGGGACCTGAGAGGCCCGGGGGGCTCAGGGGGCTCAGGGGACTCTGAGGACTCAGAGGGCTCGGGGGACCTCACCGTCCGGGACCCCGTCAGCGCGCCCGACGCCGAGGGCAGGCCGCGGCGGGTCACGAGGCGGTTCCCGCTCTTCACCCGTGACACCGCGCGACCCGAGGGCGGCGGCCGGGCCGCGACCGGCGACGCCCCGGCGCCCGCCCGGCAGTGGCCGATCCTCCTGGTGGTCGGCCTGGTCGGAATCGGCCTGCTGCTGACCGCGATGGACGTGTTCCGCTTCGGGACGCTGCTGGTCGGCGCCGCCCTGCTGGTCGGTGCCGCGCTGCGCTGGGTGCTGCCCGACGTCGGCATGCTCGCCGTGCGCTCGCGCTTCACGGACATCGCCACCTACGGGGTCCTGGGCCTCGCCATCGTCCTGCTGGCGTTGATGGCGCAGCCGGATCCGGTGCTGGAGATCCCGTTCCTGAAGGACGCCCTGCACTTCACGGTGAGCTAGCGCTTCGCGGCGATCCGGCGCTTCACAGCAAGCCGGCGCTTCGCGGCGATCCGGCGCTCTTCAGCGTGCGTCGGCGACGGCCCGTCCTCACCCCCGTGGAAGGGCGGGCCGTCGCCGGAACCAACCCTCCTGCACGCGGAACGCCCTGATCAACGCCTGTCAGGGCGCTGTGGCACGGAAGTGACCGTTCCGCTACTCCGCTACGCGAGCCGCGAAAGATGTGACACGTGTGCCGTGCGTGAACGCCCAAGTGCGCACCGTGCGTCGAAGTATTGACAAGTTCCGGGATTTGCCGCGAAGTCGTTCGAGGACAGCGTTACCGTCAGGGGTTCGGTTCGGGGCATGGGAATGCCGGTGGGACACTGGACCACGGGTCGGCGGGCGTGCGACGGTGCTCGTTCGCGACCTCTGTGCTCCTGTGCGCCCCCACCCCGGGAACTGAGATCCTGACCGGGCGCATCCCTGTGGGTAGCCAGAACGGGACTCCGTGTGGGACGCCGCGCGCGAGGGCCGAGCGGGGGAACGAACAGCACGTCACCGGGGGGAAGAGGGGGAAGCAATGCCTCGTTGGAAGGCCTTGCCGGATGAACTTGATCCGCAGATCAGAGAGTTCACCAGCCAGTTGCGCCGACTTGTGGACCGCAGCGAGCTGGGCATCGCGTCGGTGGCCGACGCGACCGGCTACAGCAAGACGTCCTGGGAGCGTTATCTGAACGGCCGGCTGCTGGCGCCGAAGGGGGCCATCGTGGCCCTGGCCGAGGTGACGGGGACCAACCCCGTTCACCTGACCACCATGTGGGAGCTGGCCGAGCGTGCCTGGAGCCGCTCGGAGATGCGCCATGACATGACCATGGAGGCCATCCGGATCTCCCAGGCGCGCGCCGCGCTCGGCGAGCTGGGCGGGTCCGCGGCCAAGTCGGGCAGCGGCAGCAGGAGCGGCAGGGGGAGCCGGACCGGCCGGCACGGCGGCGGTGCGACGGCCACACCCGGCATCGCCGGGCCGGCCGGTGTGGCGCCCACGCTGCCGCCGTCGGTCCCCGCGCAGCCGACCGCCGCGGAGAGCCCCGACGCCGCCGTCGGCACGGTCAGGGGCGGCGGCGCGCCCGGCGCACCCTCGGTCCCGTCGTCCGGCCGCACGGCCGACGGGAACTCGTGGGGCGTCGCCGGGTACCGCGGACCGGCGCCGGCCGGTGACCGCACGGCGCGGGCCGGTACCGGGGAAGCCGCGCGGACCACGGCGATGCCGGCCGCCGCCGCACCGAACGGCTACGGACCGCCGGTGCCCTCCGCGGCCTCCGCTCCCTTCGGTTCCGCCGGGGCCCCCGGCTCGTACGGCGAGCCACCGCGCGACGGCTCCGTTCCAGGGGGCGGCCGGCCCTCCGGCGGCGGCAAGCGGATGACGACGTTCGTCGCGGGCGTCGTCGGCGTGCTCGTCGTGATCGCCGGCGCCTTCTTCCTGCTGAACGACGGCGGTGACAAGAAGAACGAGGGCGCCAAGCCCTCCCCGTCGCCCACCGTGAGCGCCGACACCCAGCTGCCGCCGGGCGTGAAGTGCAGCGGCGACGCCTGCACCGGCAAGGACCCGGAGATCATGGGCTGCGGCGGCGACCTGGTGACCACCGCCGCGACCGCCACCGTCGGCACGGCCGCCGTCGAGGTCCGCTACAGCAAGACCTGCGGCGCCGCGTGGGCCCGCGTCACCCAGGCCGCGCAGGGCGACGAGGTCCAGGTCAGCGCGGGCGGGAGTGCCCCGCAGACGGGCACGGTCACCGGGGCCGGCGACACCGTCGCGTACACCCCGATGGTGGCGGTGAAGTCCGAGGCCGAGGCCAAGGCGTGCGTGACGCTGGCGTCGGGCCAGAAGGGCTGCACGGAGTAGCCGGCAGGCGGTGGCCTTGCGGGGGAGAGGGCTTTTTGCGGGGGAGCGGGCTTTACAGGGGAGAGGGCCCCGCACAGGGGAAGGGCCGTACGGGGGAGAACACCGTACGGAGCCCGTACGGCGTGGAAGGCCGCACGGAGGACAGGGCCGCCCGGACAGGCCTGCGGCCGGCCCTCCCGGGAGAAAGTCCTCCGCGGCAGGCATGGCCCGCGGCGTCACGGGCACGCGAGAAGTACCCCCACGGGAGTCCGGCAACGGTATCCCCGAACGGCGGTCGCTTCGTCCCCCCCTCTCCCGGACAGGCGGCCGCCTCTTTCATGCCGTTCGCCGTCCCCCGGCACCCTCCGTTCGTGCGGGCGGGTGACCCGGCGGTGGTCCTGTGGGCCGGGCCACACCGACCCGGACGTGCCGGACACCGCGGGCGCGATAGCCTGACGGCTGGATGGATCTCTTGATACCAAGAGATCGATCAAAAGCCCGGGGCCGGGACGCCCCACCGCCAGCTGTCATACGGAGAACGCCATGACCCGCACTCCCGTGAACGTCACCGTCACCGGCGCGGCCGGCCAGATCGGTTACGCCCTGCTCTTCCGCATCGCCTCCGGCCAGCTGCTCGGCGCGGACGTGCCGGTCAAGCTCCGCCTCCTGGAGATCACCCCGGCGCTCAACGCCGCCGCGGGCACCGCGATGGAGCTGGACGACTGCGCGTTCCCGCTGCTCCAGGGCATCGAGATCACCGACGACCCGAACGTCGCCTTCGACGGCGCCAACGTCGCCCTCCTCGTGGGCGCCCGCCCGCGCACCAAGGGCATGGAGCGCGGTGACCTCCTGGAGGCCAACGGCGGCATCTTCAAGCCGCAGGGCAAGGCCATCAACGACCACGCCGCGGACGACATCAAGGTCCTCGTCGTCGGCAACCCGGCCAACACCAACGCCCTGATCGCCCAGGCCGCCGCCCCGGATGTACCGGCGGAGCGCTTCACCGCCATGACCCGCCTGGACCACAACCGCGCGCTGACCCAGCTCGCGAAGAAGACGGGCGCGTCGGTCACCGACATCAAGCGCCTGACCATCTGGGGCAACCACTCCGCCACCCAGTACCCGGACATCTTCAACGCCACCATCGCCGGCAAGAACGCCGCCGAGGTGGTGGGCGACGAGAAGTGGCTGGCCGAGGACTTCATCCCGACCGTCGCCAAGCGCGGCGCCGCCATCATCGAGGCCCGCGGCGCCTCGTCGGCCGCCTCCGCCGCCAACGCCGCCATCGACCACGTCCACACCTGGGTCAACGGCACCGCCGACGGCGACTGGGCCTCCATGGGCATCCCCTCGGACGGCTCCTACGGCGTCCCGGAGGGCATCATCTCCTCCTTCCCGGTCACCACGAAGGACGGAAAGTACGAGATCGTCCAGGGCCTGGAGATCAACGAGTTCTCCCGCGCCCGCATCGACGCCTCCGTCAAGGAGCTCTCGGAGGAGCGCGAGGCGGTCCGCGCCCTCGGCCTCATCTGACGTCCCGCAGCACGACACCGCCGGACCGGGCGTCCGGCCGGTGCCCCGGTCCCCGGATCCGCCACGGCGGTCCGGGGACCGGCCATTTCCACGTGGCGCCCTGTTGACGTTCCGTACATGTGGGCGGCCTTCCTCCCCTATGCTGATGCGCCGTCACCTCGTCCGTCGCCGACGGACTTCCCGCGCATCGGGGGATCCGCGTGAGCACCGCCTACGTACCGCCGCAACCGCAGCAACCGCAGCAGAGCAACACGGGGGCACCGCCGGAGCCCCCGCCCGTCCCGCCGTACGCCAGTGAGGCCACCCGGCTGCTGTGTGCGGGCGCCTACCTCGACCCCGGTTACCGGGACCGCGTCATCGAGGAGCTGTATCTCGACGAGCAGCGGATCGTGGCGCCGTCGCTCGGCTTCGACGCGGCCCGGGTCCTCGCGCACGCCCTGCGGGCCCGTCGGCAGGAACTGCTGTGGTCCGCGGCCGTCATCGGGCTGTGGGTGGTGGGGATCCCGCTCAGCGGCTGGCTGCTCGCCGTCCTCCTGTGGCCCAGCGTGCTGCTCGCACTGGCCCCCTGGATCAGGGGCCGCGCCGAGCGACCGCCCCTGTACCGGCGACTCGCGGCCTTCGTGGCGCGCTGGTGGGGGCGCTTGCAGTTCGCCTTCTTCATGTTCATCATGGTCGCCGTCGCGTTCGGCGGCGACTCGGACGACGACTCCTCGTACGGATCGTCGGACGACTTCTACGGCTCCGGCGGCTCCGACTGGCAGGAGATCACCGACGTGGCGCTCCCGTCCGTCGGGGACGGCGCCGGGCTGATCGAGGTGTGGCAGGCCTGGTTCGGGATCGCCGTCCTCGTGCTCATCGGGCTCTGCGTGGCCGCGCAGCGCAACCAGTTCGCCCGCGCGCTCGCCGCCGAACTCCGTCCGGAACGCTTCCCGGACGCCGCCGGCGACCCGGCGGAGAAGGCCGAGGGCGGGCGGTTCCAGCGGCTGATGGGGCGCATCCGGCTGGAACAACACGCGCCGCTGATCATGTACAACGAGAAGCACCCGTTCTGCGGAGCGGGATCGGCGTACGACACCTGGGTCCTGGCCGTCGAACTGCGGCCGGACGACGAGAAGAAGCAGCAGCCGCTCAGCAACCGGGCGATCCTGGACCGCGTCCGGCCCTTGATCGAACAACTGCGCATGCCCTCCGAGTACGCGGGCGCCGGAGTGCGCGACCGGCTGCGGCGGCTGGAGATCGACGAGTGCGTGTTCCTCCCGGTGGAGGGGCTGCTCAACCGTGAGCAGGCCCCGTACAGCTGGGAGGCGTTCGAGCAGCACCGGACGCGTGCCGTCGAGGAGGGCGCCGAGAAGCGGCGGCACTTCCTGCGGATCCGCGTCGGCGGCTGGGAGGAGGAGCTGGTCGTCACGGTCTTCGTGCGCCTGCACACGCAGGGCCGCATGCTCATGCTGGAGATCGCCCCGCACGTGCTGACGCCGGTACGCGGGGACTTCAAGGACGCCGACCGCGCCTCCCACCGTTTCCGCAACAACAACGCGCTGGGCAAGGCGGCCGGAGCCGCCGTCCTGGTGCCCGGCTCCGTGGGCCGTTCCCTGCTCACCCTCGGCCGGGGCCTGGTGTACGGGTGGCGGCTGCTGACCGGCGGCCACACGGGCGCGCTCCCCGCGGGCCCCGCCGTCTCCGTGCGGGAGATGGCCTCGACGCCCACCGGGTCCACCTTCCAGGAGATGGACGTCAGCCGCTACCTCAGGAGCATCCAGGACCGCGTGGGGCACGGGGTGCGGCTGGCCCTCGCCGACGCCGGTTACGAAACCGGTGAGTTCGTGCAGAAGATCGTGAACCTCAGCCACGGCAGCACCTACATCGGCAACGCCGAAGGGGCCACCTTCGCCGTCGGCGACAAGGCCCACGTCTCGTCCAAGACCGGCGGCCCCGCGCCGCAGAAGGGATCCGGAAGCAATGGCGCAAAATGAGCCGAACATCCACATCGGCAACGCCCAGGGGGCGACGTTCGCCGTCGGCGACAACGCGAACGTGACGAGCCACTACGGCACCACCGCAGCGCGCGACCAGGCCGCCGAGGAACTGCTGAGAGCGGTGCGGGAACTCCGTGCCGACCTGGCACGCATCCAGCGCACCGAGCGGACCGACCAGCTCGACACGGCCCTCGCGGACACCGAGGAGGAGATCACCCGTACCGGCACGGCCCCCGAGGGGCGCCTCCAGCGGCTGCGGGGCCTGCTCGAGGACTCGCAGACCGCCCTGTCGCTGTTCGCGTCCTTCGGGACGGTCGCCGGGCTGCTGGGGATGTGAGCCGATGAGCGGGGGACGGCGGCGGTACTGGAACGAGGCGACCCAGCGCTGGGAGGACACCGCGGGCGGCACGGCACCGGTCACCCCGCCGCCACCGCCCCGGCCGGCGTCCGTGCCCCAGGAGTCTCAGAAGCCCCAGGAGCCTCAGGAGCCCTGGGGGCCGTGGGGGCCTCAAGAGCCCCGGGAGCCTCAAGAGCCCCGGGAGCCCCAGGTACTTCGGGCACCCCAAGCACCCCAGGCGCCGCAGCAGCCAGGACAAGCACCACAACCACCGCAGGCATCGCGGCCCACGCAGGTGCCCCAGGTACCCCAGGCACCCCAGGTACCCCACGGCGAGGGCACCGACCACCCGGCCGGTGTCCCGGCGCCGGAGCCGCCGCCTGCCCATGGCGCCTGGTCCGCGCCCGAACTGCCCCGTACTGGTTCCCGGCCGCAGCCGGGGCAGCCGCCGGCGCCGCCCTCCGCAGGCACCGGCGGGCCCAGCCGCAGGCTCATGTGGTCCGTGCTGGGCGGAGCCGCCGCGGCCGGGGTGGTGGTGGCCCTCGTACTGACGCAGGTGGTCCCGGCAGGCGACGAGACGGACGACCGCGGTGGCCGGACGGTGGGGCCGGCGGGCGCGTCCGCCACCGCCGCCCCTCCGGCCCCCGGCCCCTCGACTCCGCGGACCGAGGAGGCGCCGCGGACCGAGGAGGCGCCGCGGACCGAGGAGGCGCAGGGGACCGAGGACGCGGTGGCACCCACCGGCGCGCCCGGGTCGCCGTCCGGCACGGCCACCGGACTGCCCGGCGGCTACGAGGTGCACACCGACCCGGAGGGCTTCACCATCGCCCGGCCGGCGGGCTGGGTGCGCGACGCGGTGCCCTCCAAGTACGGCATCGACGTGGTCAACTACCGCAGCCCCGACGGCGCCCGGCGGCTGCAGGTGTACCAGGTGGAGGAGGACTCGCCCGACGCGTCCTTCGAGGCGTTCCTCTCCGACGGCACGGCCAAGGCCGACGGCTTCCGGAAGCTCTCCCTGGAGACCCTGGACGACGGCGACTTCACCGGGTCCCGGCTCGAGTACCTCGCCGACTCCCTCAGGGGCGAGCCCGACGTCGGCACCTGGCACGTCGTCGACGAACGCTTCGTGGCCGCCGACGGCGAGGTGTACGCGATCACCGCCTACGGAGCCGAGGCGGACGGCCGCGAGGACGAGCGGGCCATGCTGCGGACGGCCCTCGGCCACTTCTGCCCGCCGTCCACGGCCTGCGGGGCCGGTACCGACAGCCCCTGACGGACCACCCACAGGGCGGGTGATACGTACCGTTCCGTCCCTTTGTTCAGTGACTCGGCACACTTCCGGCTCCGGGCCCGCATGCATTCGGGGCCGAAGGGCAGGTGCACCCGGTCCCGTGACCGACACCTGCGTGACTCACGGGCGCTGAACAGGGAACGGAAGGCATTGACGATCATGGCGGACAGTACGGAACTCCGGGCGCGCGACACCATCCATGCCGGGGGCGAGTGGCGGGCGGCCGTCTCGGGGGGAACGCGCGACATCCTCGACCCCGCGGACGCCCTGCCGTTCGCCGTGGTCGCGGAGGGCGACGAGCGGGACACCGACCTCGCGGTGGCCGCCGCCCGGCGCGCCTTCGACGCGGGCGAGTGGCCGCACACCCCGGTCGCCGAACGCGCCGCCCTGCTGCGCCGCGTCGCCGACCTCCTCGTGCGCGACCGCGAGACGCTCGGACTGCTGGAGAGCCGTGACGCGGGCAAGACCGTCGAGGAGGGCCGGGTCGACATCGACTGCGTCGCCGACGCCTTCCGCTACTTCGCCGACCTGGTCGCCGGGGAGGCCCCCGGCCGGGTCGTCGACGCCGGGTCGCCCGACATCCACAGCGTCGTCGTGCACGAGCCGGTCGGCGTCTGCGCGATGATCACGCCCTGGAACTACCCGCTGCTCCAGGCCAGCTGGAAGATCGCCCCCGCGCTCGCCGCCGGCAACACCTTCGTGATCAAGCCCAGCGAGATCACCCCGATGACCACCGTCGCCCTGATCGACCTGCTGGTCGAGGCCGGCCTCCCCACCGGCGTCGCCAACATCGTCACCGGCCCCGGCCACACCGTCGGCGCCCGGCTCGCCGAGCACCCCGACGTCGACCTGGTCTCCTTCACCGGCGGCCTGGTCAGCGGCACCAAGGTCGCCCGGGCCGCCGCCGTCACCGTCAAGAAGGTCGCCCTCGAACTCGGCGGCAAGAACCCCAACGTGGTCTTCGCCGACGCCTGCGAGACCGAGGAGGGCTTCGACACCGCCGTCGACCAGGCCCTCAACGCGGCCTTCATCCACAGCGGCCAGGTCTGCTCGGCGGGCGGCCGGCTCATCATCGAGGAGTCGGTCCGCGAACGCTTCGTCGCCGAACTCGCCCGCCGCGCCGCGAGGATCCGCCTCGGCCGCGGCACCGAGGACGGCGTCGAGTGCGGTCCGCTCGTCTCCGAGCAGCAGCGCGCCAGGACCGAGGACTACGTCGCCTCCGCGCTGGCCGAGGGTGCCGAGCTGCGCTGCGGCGGCAGGCGCCCCGAGCCGTCCCCCCAGCGGCCGGAGAACGGCTACTTCTACGAGCCCACCGTCCTCGACCGCTGCCACCGGGAGATGAGGGTCGTACGGGAGGAGGTCTTCGGACCGGTGCTCACCGTCGAGACCTTCCGCACCGAGGACGAGGCCGTAGCCCTCGCCAACGACACCGAGTACGGTCTGGCGGGTGCCGTCTGGACCGCCGACGCGGGCCGCGCCCGCCGGGTCGCCGGCCGGTTGCGCCACGGCACCGTCTGGATCAACGACTTCCACCCCTACCTCCCGCAGGCGGAGTGGGGCGGCTTCGGCAAGAGCGGCGTCGGCCGCGAACTGGGCCCCGCGGGCCTCGCCGAGTACCGCGAGAGCAAGCACGTCTACCAGAACCTCGCCCCGAAGCCCGTCCGCTGGTTCTCCGGCTGACCCCGGCCACCGCCGCCCGCCCGTCCCCACCCGGGCCGCCCGCCCGGGTCCCCGTCCGCTCACCCTCTGGAGTACCCCCATGCCCGAGACCACCCACGTCTACGACTACGTCGTCATAGGCGGCGGCACCGCGGGATCGGTGATCGCCTCCCGCCTCACCGAGAACCCGGACGTCACCGTCGCCGTCATCGAGGGCGGACCCAGCGACGTCGGCCGCGACGACGTGCTGACCCTGCGCCGCTGGATGGGCCTGCTCGGCGGTGAGCTGGACTACGACTACCCCACCACCGAGCAGCCACGCGGCAATTCGCACATCCGGCACAGCCGCGCCCGGGTGCTCGGCGGCTGCTCCTCGCACAACACCCTCATCGCCTTCAAGCCGCTGCCGTCCGACTGGGACGAGTGGGAGGCGGCCGGCGCCAAGGGGTGGGGCGCGGTGCCGATGGAGGCGTACTACGCGCGTCTCAAGAACAACATCGTCCCGGTCGACGAGAAGGACCGGAACGCCATCGCCCGCGACTTCGTCGACGCCGCGCAGAAGGCGCTGGAGGTCCCCCGGATCGAGGGCTTCAACAAGAAGCCCTTCGCCGAGGGCGTCGGCTTCTTCGACCTGGCCTACCACCCCGAGGACAACAAGCGTTCGTCGGCGTCGGTGGCGTACCTGCACCCGGTGATGGACGAGCGCCCCAACCTCACGATCATGCTGGAGACCTGGGCGTACAGGCTCCAGCTCGACGGCGTCCGGGCCGAGGGCGTCCACGTGCGCACCAAGGACGGCGAGGAGATCCTGGTCAGGGCCCGTAACGAGGTCGTCCTGTGCGCCGGCGCCGTCGACTCGCCCCGCCTGCTGCTGCACTCCGGCATCGGCCCCCGCGAGGACCTCGAGGCACTCGGCATACCCGTGGCGCTCGACCTGCCCGGTGTCGGCGAGAACCTGCTCGACCACCCCGAGTCGGTGATCGTGTGGGAGACCGACGGACCCATCCCGGAGAACTCCGCGATGGACTCCGACGCCGGTCTGTTCGTGCGCCGCGACCCCGGACACGCGGGCCCCGACCTGATGTTCCACTTCTACCAGATCCCGTTCACGGACAATCCCGAGCGACTGGGCTACGAGCGCCCGGAGTTCGGCGTCTCCATGACCCCGAACATCCCCAAGCCGAAGTCCCGCGGCCGCCTCTACCTGACCAGTGCGGACCCGTCCGTGAAGCCCGCCCTGGACTTCCGCTACTTCACCGACGAGGACGACTACGACGGCCGCACCCTCGTCGACGGGATCAAGATCGCCCGCGAGATCGCCAAGTCGGAGCCGCTGGCCGGGTGGCTCAAGCGCGAGGTCTGCCCCGGCCCGGACGTCACCGGCGACGAGGAGCTGAGCGAGTACGCCCGCAAGGTCGCCCACACCGTCTACCACCCGGCGGGCACCTGCAAGATGGGCGCCGCCACCGACGAGACGGCCGTCGTCGACCCCGAGCTGCGCGTCCGCGGCCTGGAGGGCATCCGCATCGCCGACGCCTCCGTCTTCCCGACGATGACCGCGGTGAACCCCATGATCGGCGTGCTCATGGTCGGGGAGCGCGCCGTCGAGCTGATCGGCGGTGACGCCCGATGAGCACCACCGTCAACGACACCGGCGCCGTGGCCGAGCGTCCCCCGGTCTTCTCCGTGGACGGCCTGTGGAAGGTCTTCGGACCGAAGGCCGCCCGGATCCCCGCCGACCCCGAGCTGACCGCCCTGAGCCCGGCCGAGCTGCGCGCGCGCACCGGCTGCACGGCCGCCGTGGCCGACGTCTCCTTCGACGTGCGCAAGGGCGAGGTCTTCGTCGTCATGGGCCTGTCCGGCTCCGGCAAGTCCACCCTCGTACGCTGCCTGACCCGGCTCATCGAGCCGACGGCCGGGTCCATCGCCATCGACGGCGAGGACGTCCGCGCCATGGACAAGTCCCGGCTGCGCGAACTGCGCCGCCACCGCGCGGCGATGGTCTTCCAGCACTTCGGCCTGCTCCCGCACCGCACGGTCCTCGACAACGTCGCCTACGGCCTGGAGGTCCAGGGCATGGGCCGCGCCGAGCGCCGCGAGCGGGCCGCCGCCGTCGTCGCCAAGGTCGGCCTGGAGGGCCTGGAGCACCGCCGCCCCGGCCAGCTCTCCGGCGGCCAGCGCC
This sequence comes from Streptomyces sp. WG7, assembly GCF_049975785.1. Lineage (NCBI taxonomy): Bacteria > Bacillati > Actinomycetota > Actinomycetes > Kitasatosporales > Streptomycetaceae > Streptomyces > Streptomyces sp. WG7. Next base: position 264,484 of record NZ_JBNGGE010000002.1, on the reverse strand, counting down.
AGCGCGTCGGCCTCGCCCGCGCCCTCGCCGTCGACCCCGAGGTGCTGCTCTTCGACGAGCCGTTCAGCGCGCTCGACCCGCTGATCCGGCGGGACATGCAGGAGGAGGTCGTCCGGCTGCACCGCGAGGAGGGCCGCACGATGGTCTTCATCACCCACGACCTCCAGGAAGCCCTCAAGCTCGGCGACCGCATCGCCCTGATGCGCGACGGCCGCGTCGTGCAGCTCGGCACCCCGGAGGAGATCGTCGGCTCGCCCGCCGACGACTACGTCCGCGAGTTCGTCCGCGACGTGCCGCGCGAGCAGGTCCTGACCGTCCGTACGGCGATGCGCCCCGCGTCCTCGTCCGACGAGGCGGGCACCGGCCCGGCCCTGCGCCCCGACGCCACCGTCTCGGAGGCCATCGAGGCCGTCGCGCGCGCCGGTTCGGCCGCCCGGGTCATGGACGACGGCCGCTGCCTGGGCGTGGTCGACGCGGAGGCGCTGCTCGGTGTCGTCGCCGGGACGGCCGCACCCGAGGAACGCCCCGAGGGGGCGGCCGTCCTCCCCGAGGAGGCGGAGCTGCCCAAGGAGGCGGTCTGATGGCGACGATCACCGCACCGGCCCGGAAGACCGCCCCGCCGGGCATCCTCACCCACCCCGCCGCCCGCAAGCTCCTCACCCTCGCGGTCGCCGCCGCGATCCTCGTCCCCCTCGCCGTCACCCAGTGGGGCGGCGCCACCTGGCCGAGCGCCCTCACCGTCGACGTCTCCGAACCGCTCGGCAAGACCAGCGACTGGATCATCGACAACCGGGACAGCCACCCGCTGTTCCTCTACTTCTTCGGCCACGTCAGCAACGTCGTCGTCATCGCCGTACGCGCCGTCTACCTCGCCCTCCTCGCCGTCGGCTGGGCCGGGGTCACCGCGATCGGCGCCCTGGTCGCCTGGCGCGTGGCCGGCGTGAAGCTGGCCCTCGGCACCGCCGTGGCGTTCCTGGCCTGCGGGCTGCTCGGCATGTGGGTGCCGACCATGCAGACCCTCGCGCTGATGGTCGTCGCCGTCCTCGCGTCGGTCGTCGTCGGCGCCCTGCTGGGCCTGGCCGCCGGCCTGTCCGACCGGATGGACCGCGTCCTGCGCCCGGTGCTCGACACCATGCAGGTGCTGCCCGCCTTCGCCTACCTCCTCCCCGTCGTCCTGGTCTTCGGCATCGGCGTCCCCGCCGCCGTCCTGGCCACCGTCGTCTACGCCGCCCCGCCCATGGCCCGGCTCACCGCCCTCGGCCTGCGCGGCGCCGACAAGGAGGTCCTCGAAGCCGTCGAGTCCCTCGGCACCACCGCCCGCCAGCGGCTGCTGACCGCCCGTATCCCGCTGGCCCGCAAGGAACTCCTCCTCGGCGTCAACCAGACGATCATGATGGCGCTCTCCATGGCCGTCATCGCCTCCGTCATCGGCGCCGGCGGCCTCGGCGACCGCGTCTACCAGGCGCTCGCCTCGGTCGACGTGGGCGCGGCCCTCGCGGCCGGCATCCCGATCGTGCTGCTCGCCGTCGTCCTGGACCGCGTGACCGGCGCGGCGGGGGAGCGGCTCGGCGAGTCCCGCACGTCCCCGCTGACCTGGCTGTACGTCGTGGCCGCCGCCGCGGCCGTCGCGGTCGCCGGACGGATCGCCGGCCTCCTCGACTGGCCCGACGGGTGGGAGGTGGACATCGCCGAGCCCGTCAACCGGGCCGTCGACTGGATGACCGCCCACCTGTACTCCGGCGTCCCCGTCATCGGCGGCACCGCCGACTGGGCCGCCCACTTCACCAACGGGGTCCTCAACCCCCTCCGGGACGGCCTGCACTGGCTGCCCTGGTGGTCCGTACTCCTCGTCGTCGCCGCCCTGGCCTGGCTGCTCGGCACCTGGCGCACCGCGCTCACCGCCGTCCTCGCCATGGCCGCGATCGGCGTGCTCGGCGTGTGGAAGCCGTCCCTGGACACGCTCTCCCAGGTCCTCGCGGCCGTCGCCGTGACCCTGGTCATCGGCTTCGCGACCGGCATCGCCGCCGCCCGCAGCGACCGCTTCGAACGCCTGCTGCGGCCCGTGCTGGACGTCTTCCAGACGATGCCGCAGTTCGTGTACCTGATCCCGGTCGTCGCCCTGTTCGGCGTGGGCCGCGCCCCGGCCGTGGCCGCCGCGGTCGTCTACGCCCTCCCGGCCGTCGTCCGCATCACCACGCAGGGCCTGCGCCAGGTGGACCCGGCCGCCATGGAGTCGGCCCGCTCGCTCGGCGCCACCAGCGGCCAGCAGCTCCGCCAGGTCCAGCTCCCGCTGGCCCGCCCGGCCCTGCTGCTCGCCGTCAACCAGGGCGTCGTCCTGGTCCTCGCCGTCGTCATCATCGGCGGCCTGGTCGGCGGCGGCGCCCTCGGCTACCAGGTCGTCTTCGGCCTCGCGCAGGGCGACCTGGCGACCGGCCTGGTGGCCGGCGCGGCGATCGTCTGCCTCGGCCTGATGCTCGACCGGGTCACCCAGCCGACCGAACGCCGTACGAAGAAGGGAGCCTGAGATGTCACGCAGGCGGATCACGGCGGCCGTCGCCGTGCTGGTGCTGGCCACCGGCTGCGGCGCCGCCGACATGACCAAGCAGGCGTCCCCGTACGCGAACGCCCAGGGCGCCAGGACCGTCACCCTGTCCGTGCAGTCCTGGGTCGGCGCCCAGGCCAACGTGGCCGTCGCCCAGTACCTGCTGGAGCACGAGCTCGGCTACCGCGTCGACACCGTCCAGGTCGACGAGGTCCCCGCCTGGGACGCGCTCAGCCAGGGCCGCGTCGACGCCATCCTGGAGGACTGGGGCCACCCCGAGCAGGAGCAGCGCTACGTCGAGGACAAGAAGACCATCGCCCCCGGCGGCGACCTCGGCGTCACCGGGCACATCGGCTGGTTCGTCCCGACGTACTTCGCGAAGAAGCACCCGGACGTCACCGACTGGAAGAACCTCGACAAGTACGCCGAACTGCTGCGCACCGCGGAGAGCGGCGACAAGGGCCAGCTGATGGACGGCTCCCCGTCCTACGTCACCAACGACAAGGCCCTCGTCGAGAACCTGGACCTGGACTACAAGGTCGTCTTCGCCGGCTCCGAGGCCGCCCAGATCACCCAGATCAAGCAGTTCGCCAAGGAGAAGAAGCCCTTCCTGACCTACTGGTACACCCCCCAGTGGCTGTTCGAGAAGGTGCCGATGACGGAGGTGAAGCTGCCGCCGTACAAGGAGGGCTGCGACGCCGACCCGGCGAAGGTCGACTGCGCCTACCCGGTCACCCCGCTCCAGAAGTACCTCAACGCCGACTTCGCGGAGGACGGCGGCGACGCGGCTCGGTTCCTGAAGAACTTCGAGTGGACGACCGAGGACCAGAACCAGGTCTCCCTGATGATCGCCGAGCAGAAGATGCGGCCCGAGGTGGCGGCGAAGAAGTGGGTGGACAGCCACGAGTCCGTCTGGAAGAAGTGGCTGCCCTGACCCTCACCCCGCCAGTTCCGCCGCGATCTCCCGCAGCGCGCCCTCCGCGCGCCGCTGGAGTCCCGGCCCGAACGTGATCCGGGTGGCCCCGAGTTCGCCGAGCCTCCGCAGCTCGGCGGACGCGGGGCCCTCCCCGGGCCGCCCGCCGACGTTCACCGGCCCCTGGATGCCGGACCGCAGCAGCGGCAGTACGCCGTCGGGGGCGCCGATCGGATACACGCAGTCGGCGCCCGCCGCGACGTACAGCGCGGCCCGTTCGATCGCCGCCTCCGGATCACCGACACCCCTGACGAACGTGTCGATCCGGGCGTTGACGAACAGCCGGTCCCCGGCCGCCGCCCGCACCTCGGCCAGCCACTGGGCGTGCTCCCGCGGGTCCTTGAGCACCCCGTCGGTGGAGTCCTCCAGGTTGCAGCCCACGGCGCCCGTCTCCAGCAGCCGCTCCACCAGCTCCTTCGGCGCCAGCCCGTACCCGTCCTCGACGTCCGCCGACACGGGCACGTCGACGGCCCGCACGATCCGCGCGACGGCCGCGAACATCTCGTCGGCGGGGGTCGCCCCGTCCTCGTACCCGAGGGACGCCGCCACGCCCGCGCTGGGCGTCGCGAGCGCCGGGAACCCGGCATCCGCGAAGACGCGGGCGCTCACCGCGTCCCACGGGCCGGGGAGGACGAGCGGGTCGCCGGGCGCCCGGCCGTGGTGCAGGGCCCGGAAACGCTCCGCACCCGTCGCCGGGGGCGTCGTGAGGCCCGTCATCCGTGCTGCCCCGGCGTGTAGTGGCCCGGCGCCAGCCGGCAGGTCACACCGAACCGGTTCCAGGCGTTGATCACCGTGATCGCGGCGATCAGGTGGGCCAGCTCGCTCTCGTCGAAGAACTTGGCCGCCCTCCCGTACACGTCGTCCGGCACGAAGCCGTCCGTCAGCACGGTGACCGCCTCGGTCAGCTCGATCGCGGCGAGCTCCTTCTCCGTGTAGAAGTGCCGCGACTCCTCCCAGGCGCTGAGCTGCACGATCCGCTCCACGCTCTCGCCGGCCGCGAGGGCGTCCTTGGTGTGCATGTCCAGGCAGAAGGCGCAGTGGTTGAGCTGCGAGGCGCGGATCTTCACCAGTTCCTTCAGCTTCGGGTCCAGGCCCCGGCCCGCCGCCTTCTCCAGCCCCAGCATCGCCTTCCAGACCTCGGGGGCGTGCTTGGCCCACTCCAGTCGGGGGGCCTCCTCGGACGCGAAGGCGTCGGGTGTCGCGGTGATGTTCTCGTTCGTCGTCATGCCCTCGAGACTAGGAGCGAGGCAGCCCACGGGTATGGTCCATTCCCATGGCGAAACCATGGGCCACTTTCGGCGTGGACCTGCATCTCGACCGGTCCGGTCCCGGACTGCGCCGGGGCCTCACCGACGCCCTGCGCGAGGCCGTCCGGGGCGGCCGGCTGGCGCCCGGCACCCGGCTGCCCTCCTCCCGCTCCCTCGCCGCCGACCTGGGCGTCGCCCGCAACACCGTCGCCGAGGTCTACGCCGACCTCGTCGCCGAGGGCTGGCTCGCCGCCCGCCAGGGCTCCGGCACCCGCGTCGCCGACCGCACCCCCGCCACCCCCGACCAGCACCCCGCACCCCACCGCCGGGAACCGGCCCGCCCCGCCTACGACCTGATCCCCGGCACCCCCGAACTCGCGTCGTTCCCCCGCGCTCAGTGGCTGCGCGCCGCCCGCCGCGCCCTGACCGCCGCCCCCGACCGGGCCCTCGGCTACGGCGACCCGCGCGGCCGGCCCGAACTGCGCACCGCTCTCGCCGGCTACCTCTCCCGCGCCCGCGGCGTACACGCCGACCCCGACCGCATCGTCGTCTGCGCCGGCTTCCTCGGCGGCCTCGGCGTACTCGCCGACCTGCTGCGCCACCGGGGCACCCGCTCCGCGGCGGTCGAGTCCTACGGCCTGCCCCACCACCGCGGCCTGCTCGCCCGCGCGGGCCTCGCCACACCCCCGCTGCCCTTCGACGACCGCGGCACCCGGCCCCCCGACGACGACCCGGCCACCGCCCAGGCGGTCCTGCTCACCCCCTCCCACCAGTTCCCGATGGGCCTGCCGCTGCTCCCCGAGCGCCGCACGGCCCTGATCGACCGGGCCCGCCGCACCGGCGGACTGATCCTGGAGGACGACTACGACGGCGAGTTCCGCTACGACCGCCAGCCCGTCGGCGCCCTCCAGGGCCTCGACCCCGACCGCGTCGTCTACCTCGGCACCGCCAGCAAGTCCCTCGCCCCCGGACTGCGCCTGGGCTGGCTGGTGCTGCCGCCCCCGCTCGTCGAGGACGCCATGGACGGGATGGCGGGCCGCACCCCGGGCGTCCTGGACCAGCTGACCCTCGCGGAGTTCCTCGCCTCCGGCGACTACGACCGGCACGTCCGCGCCGCCCGACTGCGCTACCGGCGCCGCCGCGACGCCCTGGTCGCCGCCCTCGCCGAACGCGCCCCCGAGGTGCGCGTCACCGGCATCGCCGCCGGACTGCACGCCGTGCTCCAACTGCCCCCCGGCACCGAGCAGCAGGCCGTCCGGGCCGCCGCCTGGCACGGACTCGCGGTGCACGGCCTGTCCACGTTCCGGCACCCGGACGCCGCCGTCGCCCCGCTGGACGCCCTCGTCGTCGGCTACGGCACCCCGCCCGACCACGCCTGGGCGGGGGCCCTGGACGCGCTCTGCCGGGCGCTGCCGTAGAGTCCCCCGGCGACGGCCGTACACTCGATCGGCCCAACTGTCGTACCGGAACGCGGACAACGGGGGAGAGACGGACATGGCTAAGACCCGGCGGCGGCTGCGGTCGAGCACCGTGGTGCTCGGCGGCATGGGAGTGCTCGCGGCGGCCCTGAGCGCCTGCGGCTCGGACCCCGACCGCCGCTGCGTGGACCGCGACAGCTACGACTACATCAACGGCTACAAGGTCGTCGCCGACAAGAACTGCAAGTCGGGCTCGTCCGGCGGCTCGTACGGCAAGGGCGGCAAGAAGAAGGGCGTCGACGACGCCGACTGGTACTACGACGCCGACGTCAGCAACGGCTGGGCCGACGGCGGCACCTTCAGCCGCGAAGAGGCCGTCGACCGCGGCGGCTTCGGCTGCTCCGGCTCCGGCAGCGGCGGCGGCTGAGCCGGGACATGGAACGCCGCACCACCGAGCCCCGCCCCGGCTGGCAGCAGACCGTCGAGGAACAGGGTTGCATCTACCCGCTCACCCGCTACCCCGACGGCTCCCTGCGCCCCTACTGGGACGAGAGCGCCTACTACGTCTTCTCCCTCCCGGAGGTCGAGGCGCTGGAGGAGGTCGTCGAGGAACTCCACCGCATGTGCCTGGCGGCCGCCGGGCACATCGTCACCGCCGGCCGCTTCGCCGACCTCGGCATCACCGACCCGCGCGTGGTCCGGGCGGTCACCGAGGCCTGGCACCGCCGCGCCGAACTCCCCTCCGTCTACGCCCGCTTCGACCTGCGCTACGACGGCACGGGGCCCGCCAAGCTCCTGGAGTACAACGCGGACACCCCGACCTCACTCGTCGAGGCGGCGTCCCCGCAGTGGTTCTGGATGGAGGAGAGCTTCCCCGGCGCCGACCAGTGGAACAGCCTCCACGAGCGCCTGATCGACGCCTGGAAGAAGCAGGCCGCCCTCCTCCCGCCCGGCAGCCCGCTGTACTTCGCGAACTCCGAGGCCGACGAGCTGGGCGAGGACCTGATGACGGTCGCCTACCTCAAGGAGACCGCCGAGCAGGCCGGCCTGGAGACCGAGTGGATCTCCATGGAGGAGATCGGCTGGGACCGCCTGTCCGGCCGCTTCGTCGACGCCAGGCTCCGCTTCATCCGCAGCATCTTCAAGCTCTACCCCTGGGAGTGGCTCACCACCGACCGCTTCGCCGACCACGTCCTGGACACCCTCGACAACGGCGGCGGCACCGGCACCACCCTGTGGATCGAACCCGCCTGGAAGATGCTGCTCAGCAACAAGGCGCTGCTGGCGATCCTCTGGGAGCTGTACCCCGGCCACCCCAACCTCCTCCCGGCCTACCTCGACGGCCCGAGGGAGCTGGCCGGCACGACGGGCTACGTCGCCAAGCCCCTGCTGGGCCGCGAGGGCGCGGGCGTCACGATCCACGAGCCCGGCGCCGCCCCCGTCGTACGGGACGAGCCCTGCTGCTACCAGGAACTGGCCCCGCTGCCCGACTTCGACGGCAACCGCGTCGTCCTGGGCGCGTGGGTGGTGGAGAACGAGTCGGCGGGCCTGGGCATCAGGGAGTCGTCGGGCCTGGTGACGGACGAGTACGCGAGGTTCCTCCCCCACGTGATCCTCTGAAGGAGCCCTGGGGGGAGCGCGCCCGCGCGGACGCTCCCGCATCGCGGACACGGAAGGCACCGGCACAACACACCCGGTACCCTGGGCCCGGGCCGTGACTGGCGCGCAAGGATGGGACGAACCATCGGGAAGCGGTCCGAGCGACGAGTGCCGAGCGCCTGGGCCGACCTGAACGCTGATTCCCACGTCCGGAGGCCCCCGTGTCCGCAGAACTCACCCCCGAGTCCGTCGCCTACCGTGCCGCGCTGCAGGCGATCCGCGCCGTCGAGCCGCGCGTCGCCGACGCCATCGGCCAGGAGGTCGCCGACCAGCGCGAGATGCTCAAGCTGATCGCCTCCGAGAACTACGCCTCCCCGGCCACCCTCCTGGCGATGGGCAACTGGTTCAGCGACAAGTACGCCGAGGGCACCGTCGGCCGCCGCTTCTACGCCGGCTGCCGCAACGTCGACACCGTCGAGTCGCTGGCCGCCGAGCACGCCCGCGAGCTCTTCGGCGCCCGCCACGCCTACGTCCAGCCGCACTCCGGCATCGACGCCAACCTCGTCGCCTTCTGGGCCGTCCTCGGCGCCCGCGTCGAGGTGCCCTTCCTGGAGAAGACCGGCGCCCGCCAGGTCAACGACCTGACCGACGCCGACTGGGCCGAGCTGCGCCGCGCCTTCGGCAACCAGCGCATGCTCGGCATGTCCCTGGACGCCGGCGGCCACCTCACCCACGGCTTCCGCCCGAACATCTCCGGCAAGATGTTCGACCAGCGCTCCTACGGCACCGACCCGGCGACCGGCCTCATCGACTACGAGGCCCTGCGCGCCACGGCCCGCGACTTCAAGCCGCTGATCATCGTCGCCGGCTACTCCGCGTACCCGCGCCTGGTGAACTTCCGGATCATGCGCGAGATCGCCGACGAGGTCGGCGCCACCCTCATGGTCGACATGGCGCACTTCGCGGGCCTCGTCGCGGGCAAGGTGCTCACCGGCGACTTCGACCCGGTCCCGCACGCCCAGATCGTGACGACGACCACCCACAAGTCGCTGCGCGGCCCGCGCGGCGGCATGGTCCTGTGCGACGACTCCCTCAAGGACCAGGTCGACCGCGGCTGCCCGATGGTCCTCGGCGGCCCGCTCCCGCACGTCATGGCCGCCAAGGCCGTCGCCCTCGCCGAGGCCCGGCAGCCCGCCTTCCAGGACTACGCCCAGCGCATCGTCGACAACGCCCGCGCCCTCGCCGAGGGCCTCATGCGGCGTGGCGCCACCCTGGTCACCGGCGGCACCGACAACCACCTCAACCTGATCGACGTGGCGTCCTCCTACGGCCTCACCGGCCGCCAGGCCGAGACCGCCCTCCTCGACTCCGGCATCGTCACCAACCGCAACGCCATCCCCGCCGACCCCAACGGCGCCTGGTACACCTCCGGCATCCGCATCGGCACCCCCGCGCTCACGACGCGCGGCCTGGGCACGGCGGAGATGGACGAGGTCGCGGGCCTCATCGACCGCGTCCTGACCACCACCGAGCCGGGCACCACCAAGTCGGGCGCCCCGTCGAAGGCCTCCCACGTCCTGGACGAGAAGGTGGCACAGGAGATCGCCCAGCGCGCCACGGACCTGGTGCGGGGCTTCCCCCTGTACCCGGAGATCGACCTGGGCTGACGGTCGCCGCCCGGGGGAACGAGCCGCCGGTGGGACCTGAGAGAATGACGGGCATGGCGAATGACCGACCTCGTGTGCTCTCCGGGATCCAGCCCACCGCAGGCTCGTTCCACCTCGGCAACTACCTGGGCGCCGTCCGCCAGTGGGTGGCCCTCCAGGAGTCCCACGACGCGTTCTACATGGTCGTCGACCTGCACGCGATCACGGTCCCGCAGGACCCGAAGGAGCTGCGCGCCAACACCCGGCTCGCCGCCGCCCAGCTGCTGGCCGCCGGACTCGACCCGGACCGCTGCACGCTCTTCGTCCAGAGCCACGTCCCCGAGCACGCCCAGCTCGCCTGGGTCATGAACTGCCTCACCGGCTTCGGCGAGGCGAGCCGCATGACCCAGTTCAAGGACAAGTCCGCCAAGCAGGGTGCCGACCGCGCCTCCGTCGGCCTGTTCACCTACCCGGTCCTCCAGGTCGCCGACATCCTGCTCTACCAGGCCGACGAGGTTCCCGTCGGTGAGGACCAGCGCCAGCACATCGAGCTGACCCGCGACCTGGCCGAGCGCTTCAACGGCCGCTTCGGCGAGGCCTTCACCGTTCCCTCCGCGTACATCCTCAAGGAGACGGCGAAGATCTACGACCTCCAGGACCCGACCGCCAAGATGAGCAAGTCGGCGGCCACCCCCAAGGGCCTGATCAACCTGCTCGACGAGCCGAAGGCCACGGCGAAGAAGGTGAAGAGCGCCGTCACGGACACCGACACCGTGATCCGCTTCGACCGCGAGCACAAGCCCGGGGTCAGCAACCTGCTGTCGATCTACTCCACCCTCACCGGTGCGGCGATCCCGGAGTTGGAACAGAAGTACGAGGGCAAGGGCTACGGCGCCCTGAAGACGGACCTCGCCGAGGTCGTCGTGGAGTTCGTCACCCCCTTCCGGGAGCGCACCCAGCAGTACCTGGACGACCCGGAGACGCTCGACGCGATCCTGGCCAAGGGCGCGGAGAAGGCCCGCGCCGTCGCCACGGAGACCCTCTCCCGGGCGTACGACATGGTGGGTTTCCTGCCCGCCAGGCACTGACCCGCGGCAGCGCCCCGACCACTGCCCCGGCACCCCTCGTGCGCCCCGGCACGCCGCCGTAGCGCTGCACATCACTCCGGTTGCGCCTGCCCCGGGCACGGTCGTGGCCGTACAGTCGATACGCGGGTGTCCGACACAGCGACACACACCGAGTGACACGTGACGACAGGAGACGACGTGGGGACCGTAACGATCGGCGTGTCGATCGCGGTCCCGGAGCCTCACGGCAGCAAGCTCCAGCAGCTGCGCGCGGGCTTCGGCGACGCCGCGGCTCACGGCATCCCCACGCACGTCACCCTGCTGCCGCCGACCGAGGTCGACGGCGGCGCGCTGCCCGCGGTCGAGGCGCACCTGGCGGAGGTGGCGGCGCGCGGCCGGCCCTTCCCGATGCGGCTCTCCGGCACCGGGACCTTCCGCCCGCTGTCACCCGTGGTCTTCGTCCAGGTGGTCGAGGGCGCCGCGTCCTGCTCCTGGCTGCAGAAGCGCGTCCGGGACACCTCCGGGCCGGTCCCCCGCGAACTCCAGTTCCCGTACCACCCGCACGTCACCGTGGCGCACGGCATCGACGAAGCGGCGATGGACCGCGCCTTCGAGGAGCTGTCCGGCTACGAGGCCCAGTGGCCCTGCACCGGCTTCGCGCTCTACGAGCAGGGCGCCGACGGGGTGTGGCGCAAGCTCCGCGAGTTCCCCTTCGGCAGCACCACGGTGCCCCCGCAGGCGGGCCGCGTGGAGAGCGGCTCCCTGCCGGTCCGTTAGGGCCCGTCCGGGGCCCTACACCGGCAGCCGCCGGAACACCGCCCGCGGAAGGTGCCGCAGCGCCGACATCACCACGCGCAGCGCGCCCGGCACCCACACCGTCTCCGAGCGGCGCCGCAGCCCCACCTCGATCGCCGTGGCGACCGCCTCGGGCGTCGTGGCCAGCGGAGCCTCCTCCAGTCCGGCGGTCATCCGCGACCGCACGAACCCGGGGCGTACGACCATGACGTGCACGCCGGTGCCGTGCAGCGCGTCGCCGAGGCCCTGCGCGAAGGCGTCCAGGCCGGCCTTGCTGGAGCCGTAGATGAAGTTGGCGCGGCGGGCCCGCTCCCCGGCCACGGACGAGAGCACCACCAGGGAGCCGTGTCCCTGCGCCTGCAGCGCGCGGGCGCTCACCAGTCCGGCCGAGACCGCGCCGGTGTAGTTGGTCTGCACGACCCGCACCGCGTTCAGCGGCTCGCGTTCGTCGTGCGCCTGGTCGCCCAGCACGCCGAAGGCCAGCAGCACCAGGTCGATGTCGCCCTCGGCGAAGACCTTGCCGAGCACCGCCTCGTGGGACCCGGTCTCGAGCGCGTCGAAGGCGACGGTGCGCACCTCGGCACCGAGGCCGCGCAGCTGCCCGGCCGCCGCGTCCAGGGCGGGGGAGGGGCGGCCGGCCAGCCACACGGTGCGGGTGCGGCGGGCCACCAGCCGGCGTGCGGTGGCGAGCGCGATCTCGGACGTACCGCCGAGGACGAGAAGGGACTGGGGGATGCCGAAGGCGTCCTTCACGACAGCTCCTGGAGGTTTGTGGGGAGGGGCCTGGAGGGGGCGGGAAGCCCGAAGGGGTTCCTAGAGGCCGAGGCGCCGGGACAGGTCCGAGACGAACACCCCGCGCGGGTCCAGCTCCGCGCGCAGCGCGCGGAAGTCGTCCAGGCGCGGATACATCGCGGCGAGCAGCTCGGGCCGCAGCCGGGAGTCCTTGGCGAGGTAGACCCGGCCGCCGGCCCGGGCGACCTCCTCGTCGAGGCCATCGAGGAAGGAGCCGAGGCCCGGCAGGCCCGCCGGGATGTCCAGGGCGAGGGTCCAGCCGGGCACGGGGAAGGAGAGCCAGCCCGGGTCGGCGTCCCCGAAGCGCTTGAGGACGGCGAGGAAGGATGGGCAGCGGTGCTCGCGGATCCGCCGCACGATCCGGCGCAGGGCGTCCTCCCGGCCGTGCCCGACGACGAACTGGTACTGCACGAAGCCGCCGCGGCCGTAGATCCGGTTCCAGTGCGGGACGCCGTCCAGGGGGTGGAAGAAGGTGGAGATCCGCTGGAGCCGGCCGGTACGCCTGCGGGGGGCCTTGCGGTACCAGAGTTCGTTGAACAGCCCCACCGTCGTCCGGCTGAGCAGCCCGTCCGGGACGAGGTCGGGGGCGGCCGGGAGGCGGGAGGTGCGGAAGGCCAGGGGGTCCCGTCGCGCCCGGGAGCCGCGCGGGAGCGCGTCCAGCGGGGCGTGGTCGCCCCGGGTGAGCACCGCGCGGCCGGTCGCCGCGCCACGCGCGAGGAGGTCGATCCAGGCGACCGAGTAGCGGTAGCGGTGGTCGCCGGCCGTCAGGCGGGCCATCAGGTCGTCCAGGTCGGTGGCGCGTTCGGTGTCGACCGACATCAGCGCGGTCTCGACCGGCTGGAGCCGCACGGTCGCGGTGAGGATCACACCGGTCAGGCCCATGCCGCCGGCGGTCGCGTCGAACAGCGGTGTGCCCCGGTCCACGGTGCGGACCCGGCCGTCGGCGGTGAGCAGCTCGAACGACAGGACGTGCCGCGCGAAGGACCCCGACACGTGGTGGTTCTTGCCGTGGATGTCCGCGCCGATCGCGCCGCCGACCGTCACATAGCGGGTGCCGGGCGTCACCGGTACGAACCAGCCGAGCGGCAGCAGCACCTCCATCAGCCGGTGCAGGGAGACCCCCGCGTCGCAGAGCACGGTGCCGCCGTCGGCGTCGATGGCGTGGACGCGGTCCAGGGCCGTCATGTCGAGCACGGCACCTCCCGCGTTCTGCGCGGCGTCCCCGTACGCCCGTCCCAGGCCCCTGGCGATGCCCCCGCGGGCCCCGCAGTCCCGGACGGCGACGGCGGCCTCCTCGTACGTCCGGGGGCGGATCAGCCGGGCGGCGGTCGGCGCGGTGCGGCCCCACCCGGTGACGGGGCCCCAGTCGTCGTCGGGGCCCCAGTCGTCGGGGCCCCACCCGGTGGCGGGGCCCGAGTCGGCGTCGGGAACGGTGTCGGCAGACATGCCGGCGACCGTATCGCCACTATGTGAACGATTAGTTCCAAAACATTCCGCCCGTCCCTGAAACGGGTGATTAATGGTATGTCGCTCGATCCTGCCGGGCTTCCCGTGCCGCAGGGGTGAACAGTGAGTCCACATGGACGACCTCGACGACATGGACCACCGGATCGTGACGGCGCTCAGAGCCTGCGGCACGGACCCGCGCGTGGCCGGTGCCGCGCGCGTCCTGTCCTGGGCCGGGGAGCACGGAGCACTGTGGCTCGCGGCGGGCCTCGCCTCGGCCGCCGTGGACGGCACGCGGCGCGCGGCCTGGCTGCGCGGCACGGCCCTCACCGCGGGGGCACACCTCGTCGGCATGGGCGTGAAGCGCGTCGTGCGCCGCCCACGCCCCACGCACGTCGTACCCCTGGTGCGCACCGCCGGCCGGCACTCCTTCCCCAGCTGCCACGCCACCTCCGCCACGGCGGCCGCCGTCGTCTTCGGCGCGCTCGGCGTGCACGCCGCCTGGCCGCTCGCCGCCGCGGTGTGCGCCTCCCGGCTGGTCACCGGCGTCCACTACCCCTCCGACGTGGCGGCGGGCGCGGCCCTGGGCGCGCTCACGGCCCGGCTCGGCGCCGACTGGATGCGCGGAGGCACCCGTGACTGACACGGCCGTCCTGCGGCAACGGGCACCGGAGCGGCAGCGGGAGCCCGCGCCGCCGCGCAGGGCGGGCGTCCCGGCCGGTCTGCTCAGGACCGCACGCCCCCGCCAGTGGATCAAGAACGTCCTGGTCGTCGCCGCCCCGGCCGCCGCCGGTGAGCTGTTCTCCTGGTACGCCCTCGGCCGGCTCGCCCTGGTCTTCGCCCTGTTCACCGCCTGCTCCGCCGCCGTCTACCTCGTCAACGACGCCCGCGACGCCGAGGCCGACCGCGCCCACCCGGTCAAGCGGCACCGCCCGGTCGCCGCCGGGCAGGTCCCGGTGCCGGTCGCGTACGCCGTCGGCGGGGCCCTGGGCGTCCTCGGGCCCGTCGTCGCGGCCTGGCTGTGCCCGCCGCCCGTCGCGGCCCTGCTGACCGCCTACCTCGCGATGCAACTGGCGTACTGCGTCAGCCTCAAGCACGTCCTGGTCGTCGACCTCGCCGTCGTCACCACCGGTTTCCTGATGCGGGCGATGATCGGCGGACTCGCGCTCGGCATCCCCCTGTCGCGCTGGTTCCTCGTCACGACGGGCTTCGGCGCGCTGTTCATGGTCGCCGCCAAGCGCTACTCCGAAGCCGTCCAGATGGCCGGAAAAGCCGGTGCCACGCGTGCGTTGCTCACCGAGTACACCACCGGCTACCTCCGCTTCGTCTGGCAGCTCGCGGCCGGCGTCGCCGTCCTCGGCTACTGCCTGTGGGCCATGGAGGAGGGCGGCGTCCCGCACACCAGCGTGCTGCCCTGGCGCCAGCTGTCCATGGTCGCCTTCGTCCTCGCCGTCCTGCGCTACGCCGTCTTCGCCGACCGCGGCACCGCCGGCGAACCCGAGGACGTCGTCCTGCGCGACCGGGCGCTCGCCCTGATCGGCGTGGTGTGGGCGGCGATGTACGGCCTGGCGGTGGCCAATTGGTAGACGGCCCCACCAAGGGAACACGGCGCGAGGTGATCGGCTTCGCCGCCGCGGGACTCCTCGCCTACGCCGTCGACCTGGGGCTCTTCACCTGCCTGCGCGGCCCGGTCGGACTCGGCCCGCTCACCGCGAAGACCCTCTCCTTCGTCGCCGGCTGCTCCGTGGCGTACGCGGGCAACGCGCTCGGCACCTACCGGCACACCCGCCCCCGGGGCCTGCGCCCGTGCGCCGTCTTCTTCGCGGTGAACGCCGCCGGTGCCGCCGTACAACTGCTGTGCCTGGCCGTCAGCCACTACGGCCTCGGCCTCACCTCCCAGCGTGCCGACACGGTCTCCGGCGCGGGAATCGGCATGGTCCTGGCCACGATCCTGCGTTTCTGGGGCACACGGACACTGGTCTTCCGCACCGGGGCCGGAACCGGTGGCGAGACGGGATCATGGACCGGGACGAGCGGGGGCAGGGTCGGATCATGGACTGGCTGAAGAAGCTCCCCGTGGTGGGGCCGTGGGCGGCACGGCTGATGACCACGCACGCGTGGCGCTCGTACGAGCGGCTGGACCGGGTGAAGTGGACGCGCCTGGCCGCCGCGATGACCTTCACCAGCTTCGTCGCGCTCTTCCCGCTGCTCAGCCTGGCCGCGGCCGTCGCCGCCGCCACGCTCAGCGAGGACCAGCAGGGCCGGCTCCAGGACACGATCGCCGAGCAGATCCCCGGCATCTCCGACCAGCTGAACATCCAGGGCCTGATCGACAACGCCGGCACCGTCGGCCTCATCTCCGGCGCCCTGCTGCTGTTCACCGGCGTCGGCTGGGTCGACGCCACCCGGGGCTGCCTGCGCGCCGTCTGGGAGCTGCCCGACGAGGAGGAGAACCCCGTCCTGCACCGGGCCAAGGACGCGGGCGTCCTCGTCGGTCTCGGCGGCGCGCTCCTGGTCACCGTCGGCATCTCCACCGTGGCCTCGGCGCTGGTCGGCTGGATCATCGGCCGGCTGGGTCTCGACGGCGGCATCGGCGGTGTGCTGCTCTACGTCGCCGCGTTCGCCGTCGCCGTGCTCGCCGACTTCCTCCTGCTGCTGTACGTGCTGACCCTGCTTCCCGGCGTCCAGCCCGCGCGCCGCCGCCTGATGCGGGCCGCACTGATCGGCGCGATCGGCTTCGAGCTGCTGAAACTGCTGCTGAGCGGCTACGTGCAGGGCGTCGCCGCGAAGAGCATGTACGGCGCCTTCGGCGTCCCCGTCGCCCTGCTGCTGTGGATCAACTTCACCTCGAAGCTGGTGCTGTTCTGCGCCTCCTGGACGGCGACGGGAAGCAAGGAGGAAGAAGTGGACGAAGCGGGGGAGCGGGACGTCACGGGCGCGTCCGGCGACGGACCAGGTCCGGCAGCGGCCACTTCCGGTTGACCAGGAACACGCCGCCCGCGAGCAGGACCAGCAGCCCGGCGGTGATGCCGGCCGCGATGCCGATGCCGCCGGAGCCGTCCGCGGCCGGGGCGCCCGCCACCGGCTTCGTGCCCGCCCCGCCCTCGCCGGCGCCGCCCGCCTCCCCGGAGGGGCCGGCGCCCGGCTGGGAGCTCGCCTGCGCGGCGCTCTTCGGCGGCACCAGCTCACCCACCGGCCGCACCTTGCCGGCCGCCTTGAAGCCCCAGTCGAAGAGCCGGGAGGTCTCCTTGTAGACCTCGTTGTGCTCGTCCTTCGCCGGGTTCATGACCGTGACGAGCAGCACCTTGCCGCCCTGCTCGGCGACGCCCGTGAAGGTGTAGCCCGCGTTGGTGGTGTATCCGTTCTTCACGCCGGCGATGCCCGGGTAGACGGAGACGTCCGAGTCGCCGGCGAGCAGCCGGTTGGTGTTCTGGATCTCGAAGGGCGTGCGGGACGTCTTGCCCTTCTTGTCCTTCTTCGTCTCGCCCGGGAACTTCGCGCGGACCGTCGAGGCGTACTCGCGGAAGTCCTTCTTCTGCAGCCCCGAGCGGGCGAACAGGGTCAGGTCGTACGCGGAGGAGACCTGTCCCGGCGCGTCGTAGCCGTCGGGGCTGACCACGGTCGTGTCGAGGGCCTGCAGTTCCTCGGCGTGCTCGTTCATGTCCTTGACGGTCTGGTCGACACCGCCGTTCATCGCGGACAGCACGTGCACCGCGTCGTTGCCGGAGCGCAGGAAGACACCGAGCCACAGGTCGTGGACGGTGTACGTCTCCTTTTCCTTGATGCCGACCATGCTGGAGCCGGCGCCGAGACCGGCGAGGTCGGAGGGGGCGACCGTGTGCTTGGCCGTCTTCGGCCACTTCGGCAGCAGCGTGTCGGCGAACAGCATCTTCAGCGTGCTCGCCGGGGCCAGCCGCCAGTGCGCGTTGTGCGCGGCGAGCACGTCACCGGACTCGGCGTCGGCCACGATCCACGAGCGGGCGGTGAGGTCCTTCGGCAGCACGGGCGCCCCGCCGGCCAGATCCACCTGCGTCCCGGGCTTCCCGAGCCGGGCGCCGCCCACGGCCGACATCGACGCGGGGGGAGTGGCGGAGGGGCTGGCCGAGGGACCGGCCGGCGGGCTCGCCGGAGGGCTCGGGGCGGCGAGCGCGGCGGGGGAGAGGAGCGCGAGAGCGGTCACGGCGGCGGAGGCGACCGACAGGGATCGCCTGACGGCCTTCTTGGGTGCGGGCACGAGCGAGAACGTACCGCCCGCGAGCGGCGCGGTCCCACCCCCCTCCCCACCCCGGGCACGGATCCGGACACCCGGCGGCGATACTGGGTGCATGAAGCTCAGCCGCCCCGTCTCCTGGTTCCTGCTCGCTTTCGGGGTGTGGAGCTGGATCATCTGGATCACTTTCGTCAAAAATCTGATCAAGGACAGCAGTGGGCTCGCGTTCGAGGACGGCGACCCCACGGCGTACTTCTGGGTGCACCTGCTGCTCGCCGTCGTCTCCTTCGTATTGGGGACGGCCGTCGGGGTCATCGGGTTGCGCTCGCTGCGCGCACTGCGCCGAAGGTCATAGGCGTCACGGACGCCACAACCGAGGGGATACGACGGCATGGTGGTCGTCTACGCGCTTGTCGCGCTGGCAGTGGTGAGCGTCCTCGTGGCGTCCAACTGGTACGTGTGGAGGCGCTTGTTCCGCGACACGACCCGGGGCCCCGGCCCCGTGCGCCGCATCGGCGTGGTGGTGATCGCCGGGGGCTGGGTGCTGGCCGTGGGCGCGCTGGTCGCCAGGCGGGTGGCCCCCTTCTGGCTCGAGCGCGTCGTGGCCTGGCCGGGCTACCTGTGGCTGGCCCTGTGCCTCTACCTGGTGCTGGCGCTGCTCGTGGGCGAGGCCGTCCGCCCGCTGCTGCGGCGCTTCCTGGAGCGCCGGGCGGCCGCGCGGCAGGCGGTGGCCGAGCCGGAGCCGGAGCCGCTGAGGTCCCCGGCCGTGGACACGGAGCGCATACCGGCCGGAACGGCCCCGCCCAAGACACCCGAGACACCCGAGACATCCGGGATACCCGAGACGCCGGCCGCCCCCGGCGCCCCGGCCGACGGCACGCCCGAGAGCCCGCTCGCCCTGCCCTCCCGCCGTCTCTTCGTCTCCCGGGTCGTCGCCGGTGCCGCCGCCGCGGCGGCCGTCGGGACGGTCGGCTACGGCACGTACGGCGTGCTGAACGGCCCGACGGTGAAGCGGGTCACCGTGCCGCTGGCCAAGCTCCCGCGCGCGGCGCACGGCTACCGCATCGCCGTGGTCAGCGACATCCACCTCGGCCCGGTGCTCGGCCGGGGCTTCGCGCAGAAGGTCGTCGACACGATCAACTCCACGCAGCCCGACCTCATCGCCGTGGTCGGCGACCTGGTGGACGGCAGCGTGAAGGACCTCGGCCCGGCGGCGGCGCCGCTGGCCCAGCTGAAGGCCCGGCACGGCGCGTACTTCGTCACCGGCAACCACGAGTACTTCTCCGGCGCCGAGCAGTGGGTCGCCGAGGTGCGGCGGCTCGGGCTGCTCCCGCTGGAGAACGCCCGCACCGAGCTGCCCCACTTCGACCTCGCCGGCGTCAACGACGTGGCGGGCGAGGAGGAGGGCCAGGGCCCCGACTACGCCAAGGCCCTCGGTGACCGGGACCGGGCCCGCGCGTGTGTGCTGCTCGCCCACCAGCCGGTGCAGATCCACGACGCCGTCGACCACGGCGTCGACCTCCAGCTCTCCGGCCACACCCACGGCGGCCAGCTCTGGCCGGGCAGCCTCATCGCGGGCGCTGCCAACCCGACGGTGGCGGGCCTGGAGAGCTACGGCGACACCCAGCTCTACGTCAGCCGCGGCGCGGGCGCCTGGGGCCCGCCCACGCGCGTGGGGGCGGAGTCGGACATCACGGTGATCGAGCTGGCCTCACCGAAGGCCTAGGACCTGCCCTGCGGGCCCTCCTCGGGGGCGTCGTCCCCGGGGGTGTCCGCGGGGGCGTCCGCGGGGGGCGCCGTCCTCTTCGCCGGGTCCGGGAGCGCCTTGGTCATCCCGGGCAGGAAGTCCGTGAACAGTTCGTGCACTTCGCGCACCAGCGGGCGCAGCACCCGGAAGCGGGCCAGCGCGACGCCCCGCGCGGTGAGCCGGGCGCCGCGTTCCGCGAGGCGGTAGCTGCGCTCGCGTCCCTCCGTGCGGTCGAAGATCCAGTACAGGCAGAGGCCCATCTGGGAGAGCCACATCAACTCGGGGAGGACGTCCCGCAGTTCCGCGTGCACCTTGGTCTTCGCCCCCGCCAGGACCTGCCGGTGGATGTTGATGGCCTCCACGCGCGCGTGCTCCGACTCCGGGGAGAAGGGGCTGAGCGGGCTGTCCGGGTCGGCCGCGTTCTTGAAGAACTGCACGGCGAACTCGTGGTACGGCGTCGCGATGTCCAGCCAGACCTTCAGCACGCCCCCCAGCCGTGCCTCCAGGTCGGTCTCCCGGGCCAGGACCTCCCGGACCGCCGCCTGGTGTTCGGCGGCGATCCGGTCGTAGAAGCCCTGGATCAGGTGCTCCTTGCCGGCGAAGTAGTAGTACGCGTTGCCGACGGAGACCCCGGCCTCCTGGGCGATGGCCCGCATGGTGGTCCGGTCGTAACCGCGTTCCTGGAAGAGCCGCATGGCCGTCTCCAGGATCAGCGCGCGGGTCTGTTCGGACTTGCTGAGGGTGGCTCCGTCGTCGGGGCCGTCGTTCTTCGCAGGCACGGGACCAGAGCCTAACGAGTGGCGCAGGTGCCGTCGTCACAGCCGGGCCCGAGGTACGTCCACCCGAGGCGCGGCTCGTAGGCCCACCCGTCGGCCCGGCGGTACCCCTTGCCGCCCCACTGGCGCTGCCCGTCCCGCCACTTGGCGGCGGCCAGGACGGCACCGCGGGCCAGTCTCGCCCCGGTGGGCGTACTGAGCCGGTGGGCCAGTGGCCGGTGTTCGCGCAGCGCCCACAGGACGACGATCCAGGCGGCGGCGCCCCGGTAGACCTGGCCGGCGTCGCCCACGGCGGTCACCTCGTCGAGGGTGGTCGAGTGGTCGAGGCCGGGAAAGCGCCGGCGTGCCTCGTCCGACCCGGCCGGGACCGGCTCGAGCGGCACCAGCCGCGGCTGCCGCAGCAGCCAGTCCCGTACGTGGGTGCACAGGGAGCACTCGGCGTCGTAGAGGACGGTGAGCCGGCGCACCGGGGCTGCGGCCGTCGGGGGAGCGGGTGCCATCGGCTCAGGCACCGGCCGTGGGGGCCACCCAGGCCTGCGGCGGGACCGGCGGGACCTGTTCCCGCTCCATCATCCCCCGCCGCCGGATCCGGTTGAGCACGTACACGTTGCCCAGGTGCATCACGCCGAGCACCAGGAGCACCACGCCCAGTTTGGTCGAGAGCGCCTCGAAGATCTGGCGGGTGTCGGCGATGGTGTCGTCGCCGCTCAGGTAGAGGGCGACGAAGCCGAGGTTGACGAGGTAGAAGCCGACCACGAGGAGGTGGTTGACGGCGTCGGCGAGCTTCTCGTTGCCGTGCAGCACGTCGGCGAGGAAGACCCGGCCGTTGCGGCTGAGCGTGCGGGCCACCCAGACGGTCAGGCCGATGCTGACCAGCAGGTAGATGACGTAGGCGATGACGGTGCGGTCCATGCCCCACCCCTTCTTGAACGCGTTCAAAACGCTGACGGAGCAGACTCTAGACCTGTTTTTGAACGCGTTCAAGAGAGCTTTGGGGGTGCGGCCGAGCTTTCGGGGTTGCGGTGGTTCAGGGGCGGCGGCCCAGCTCCGGCCGCTTCGAGTAGTCCGTGAGTCCGATGACGTTGCCCCACGGGTCGGCGAACTCCACGGTCCAGCCGGTGGCGACGGGGAAGGGTTCGTCGAGCGGCTCCACCCCCGCGTCGCGCAGTGCCCGGGCGGCGGTGCGGGCGTCCGGCACCTCCAGCCACACCCGTGCGGAGGGCCACGGCGGCGGCCGGCGTCCGAACTCCTCCTCCACCCGCAGCAGGAGGCCCGGCGTCTCGCCGCCGGCCTTCAGCAGGGCGATCCCGGCCTCGTCGAGCCGGAAGGCGACCGGAAAGCCGGCCCGCTCGTAGAAGCCGACGGCCTCGGCGAGGTCGCCGACGGGCAGCAGGACGTTGTCGAACCCGAGCAGTTCGTACGACTCATGATCTGACATGACGTCACATTAGGTGCGCGCGACGCGAAGTGGGCCGGACCCGCGCTGGGGCGGCGAAGGGGTCACCCGCCCGGGCGGACGGCCGCTCTCGGGCCCCGACTTCTCTTTGTCCGCCTGTTCCTACAGTATGTCCGGCAGTTTCCCGTACCTTCCAGGAGTGACACCACCGTGAGCGAGCAGCCGCAGAAGCCGCACCAGCCCCCGGGTTACGGCTACCCGAACCAGGCCCCCGGCGCGGCCGGCCAGGCAGGCCCCTACGGCTACCCGCAGGGCGGCTACCAGCAGCCCCCCGGTGGCTACCAGGCGCCCGGCTACCAGCAGACGCCCGGCTACCAGCAGACGCCCGGCTACCAGCAGGCGCCCGGCTACTACGCCGCCGACCCCAATGCGCCCTACGGCTACGACCCCTACGGGCGCCCGTACTCCGACAAGTCGAAGATCATCACCGGAGTGCTCCAGCTCTTCCTCGGCACCTTCGGCATCGGCCGCTTCTACGTCGGCTCCGTCGGCGTCGGCATCGCCCAGCTGCTCACCTGCGGCGGACTCGGCTTCTGGGCGCTGATCGACGGCATCATCTACCTCGTCAGCAACGACCGGACGGACGCCCAGGGGCGGGTCCTGCGTGGTTGACGCGGTCCGTCCCGCACGGGACGGAGCGGCTCGCCTGCTGCGGCGCCCCGCGGTGGCACCCCTCGCGGTGCTCGCCGCGGGCGCCGCGGGCGCCGGGTACCTGTGGTTCACCGACCCGCACGATTCCGGCCACCTGCTGCCCCAGTGCCCGTTCCGGTACGTCACCGGACTGCTGTGCCCGGCCTGCGGCGGCACGCGCATGACGTACGACCTGATGCACGGTCAGTTCGCCGCGGCCTGGCTGGACAACCGAGCCCTGCTGCTCGCCGCGCCGTTCGCGCTGGCGCTGTGGGGCCGCTGGACGGTGGAAGGCCTGCGCGGCCGCTCCTGGAGGCCCCGGATCGCCCCGTGGGCGCAGGCGCTGATCCTGCTGGCGGCGGTGGCCTGGACGGTGGTCCGCAACCTCGTCTGAGCCGGCGCGGCAGCGCGGCGCCATGGCGGTGTGCCGCCGCGGTAACGATCGACGGATCGACAGATCACGGAATGGGAACGTTCGATCAGAACCACTCCCACCTGCCCCACCAGCCTCTTTATGCTCCTCACGCACAGGGGGGACGGCCACGGCAGTGCGTGGGCCGCCGTGCACGGTCGGTGTGCGATCAGCGGTGCTCCTTCCTGGCCCCCGGGCGATCCGTCCCGGCCCGTCCCACATCTCCCCAGGAGCACCACCATGACCGTTCCCCCGCATGCCGCCGCGCCCTTCGGCGTCGACCCGCAGGGCCGTCCGTACTCGGACAAGTCGAAGATCGTCGCGGGTATCCTCCAGCTGTTCCTGGGCACCCTGGGCATCGGCCGCTTCTACGTCGGCTCCGTCGGCGTCGGCGTCGCCCAGCTGCTGACCTGCGGCGGCCTGGGCTTCTGGGCGCTGATCGACGGCATCATCTTCCTGGTCAGCAACGAGCGCACCGACAAGGAAGGCCGTCCGCTGCGCGGCTGACCCCGACGTGACAGGGCCTGGGACCGCTCCCCGCGGCCGTACGGCCGAGGGCCCTGACCGGCGCTGAAGACAGAACAAGGCGGCACCACCGATCGACGCGGTGGTGCCGCCGCCCGTTGGAACGGGCCCGCGGCCGTCAGTCCTGGCCGGGCGCGGTCCTGTGCCGTCCGGCGGCGAGGACCTCGGCGACGTCCAGGGCGACCTCGGCGCCGAGGGAGCCGGGGAGGGTGACCCGCTCGCCGGGGGAGTGGACGCGGTGGGTGGTGTAGTCGCCTCCGTCCGGGCCGGTGAGGACGTGGAGGCGGTCGTGCCTGCGGTTGACGATCACGTACACCGGGATCTTGGCCTCGGCGTAGGTGGCGACCTTGGTCCGCAGGTCGGTCTCGTAGTTGCTGGAGGTGACCTCCAGGACGAGGCGGAAGCAGACCGGGTCATAGCAGTTGAACTCGACGAAGTGGGCGTCGAGGTCCGCGTCCACCACCGCGAGGTCGGGGATGGCGTAGTCCTCGGTGCCGGTGGGCAGCCAGAGCCCGACGCCCTGGAGGACTTCGGTGGGACCGTCGTCCAGTCCTGCTGCGACGAAGGGGCGCATGAGCTTGGTCAGGACGCGCGCGTGCGGGCCGTCCGGCGGCGGGGACACGAGGATCTGATCTCCGATGATCTCGACGCGGTAGCCCGGATTGCGGTCCATGAGGCGGTTCGCCTGCGTGATTAGCGGACGCGAGCCGAGGTGCCGCTCGACGGATGCTGCGGACATCACGTGCCTCCCAGGGGCTGGTGTCGAGAGCATCATCGTAGGCAGGGAAAGGCCCGTGAGGCGCTTTTGGCGGCCGTCACCCGCTCGTGTGGCATATGCCAGAGGGCCCCGTCTCCAGCGGAGACGGGGCCCTCACGGACGTACGGCGTCAGGCGCCGGCGGACGTCAGAAGCGGCGCGTGATCAGCGCCCGCTTCACCTCGGCGATCGCCTTGGTGACCTCGATACCGCGCGGGCAGGCGTCCGTGCAGTTGAAGGTCGTGCGGCAGCGCCAGACGCCGTCGCGGTCGTTCAGGATCTCCAGCCGCTGCTCGCCGGCCTCGTCACGCGAGTCGAAGATGAAGCGGTGGGCGTTGACGATCGCCGCCGGGCCGAAGTACTGCCCGTCGTTCCAGAACACCGGGCACGAGGACGTGCAGGCGGCGCACAGGATGCACTTCGTCGTGTCGTCGAAGCGCTCGCGGTCCTCGGCGGACTGCAGGCGCTCGCGCGTCGGCTCGTTGGTGTCCTTCGTGATCAGGAAGGGCATCACGTCCCGGTACGCCTGGAAGAACGGCTCCATGTCGACGACCAGGTCCTTGAGGACCGTCAGGCCCTTGATGGGCTCGACCGTGATCGGCTTCTCGGGGCTGATGTCCTTGATCAGCGTCTTGCAGGCGAGGCGGTTCTTGCCGTTGATCCGCATGGCGTCCGACCCGCAGATGCCGTGCGCGCAGGAACGGCGGAAGGTGAGGCTTCCGTCCAGGTCCCACTTGATCTTGTGCAGCGCGTCGAGGACGCGCTCCTTCGGGTCGATCTCCAGCTGGAAGTCTTCCCAGGTGGCCTCGGCCGAGACCTCCGGGTTGAACCGGCGGACGCGGAAGGTGACCGTGATGTACGGGGAGTCGGCGAAGCCGGGCTCGGGGGCCTTGTCGCTCTTCTCCATGACAGGGGTAGCCATCAGTACTTACGCTCCATCGGCTGGTAGCGGGTCTGGACGACCGGCTTGTAGTCGAGCCGGATGGACTCGGCGCCGTCGTCGCCCACCTCGCGGTACGCCATGGTGTGGCGCATGAAGTTGACGTCGTCGCGGTTGGGGAAGTCCTCGCGGTAGTGACCGCCGCGCGACTCCTTGCGGGCGAGCGCGGACACCGCCATGACCTCGGCCAGGTCGAGCAGGTTGCCCAGCTCGACGGCCTCCAGCAGGTCGGTGTTGAACCGCTTGCCCTTGTCCTGGATCGCCACGTTCTTGTAGCGGGCGCGCAGCTCGCCGATCTTCTCGACGGCCGTCTTGATCGTCTGCTCGGTGCGGAACACCATGACGTTGGCGTCCATGCACTCCTGCAGCTCGCGGCGGAGCGTCGAGACCCGCTCGGTGCCGGTGGAGGAGCGCAGGCGCTCGATCTGCTCGACGACCAGGGACTCCGGGTTCTCCGGCAGCTCGACGAAGTCCGCCTTCTGGGCGTACTCCGCCGCGGCGATGCCGGCCCGCTTGCCGAAGACGTTGATGTCCAGCAGCGAGTTGGTGCCCAGGCGGTTGGCGCCGTGCACGGACACGCAGGCGACCTCGCCGGCCGCGTACAGGCCCGGGACGACGGTGGTGTTGTCCGCGAGGACCTCACCCTCGACGTTGGTCGGGATGCCGCCCATGGCGTAGTGCGCGGTGGGCTGGATCGGGATCGGGTCCGTGTAGGGCTCGATGCCGAGGTAGGTCCGCGCGAACTCCGTGATGTCGGGCAGCTTGGCGTCCAGCTGCTCCGGCGGGAGGTGGGTGAGGTCCAGGAAGACGTGGTCGCCCTCGGGACCGCAGCCGCGGCCCTCGCGGATCTCCGTGTAGATGGAGCGCGAGACGACGTCACGGGACGCGAGGTCCTTCATGACCGGCGCGTACTTCTCCATGAAGCGCTCGCCGTCCTTGTTGCGGAGGATGCCGCCCTCACCGCGGGCGCCCTCCGTCAGCAGGATGCCCATCCGCCAGATGCCGGTCGGGTGGAACTGGAAGAACTCCATGTCCTCCAGCGGCAGCCCGCGCCGGTACACGGCCGCCTGGCCGTCACCGGTCAGGGTGTGCGCGTTGGACGTCACCTTGAAGAACTTGCCGGTGCCGCCGGACGCGTAGATCACGGACTTCGCCTGGAAGACGTGGATCTCGCCGGTGGCCAGCTCGTAGGCCACCACACCGGCGGACTTCTTGACGCCGTCGACCTCGGTGATCAGCTGGTCCAAGACGTAGAACTCGTTGAAGAACTCCACGCCCTCCTTGACGCAGTTCTGGTACAGCGTCTGGAGGATCATGTGACCGGTGCGGTCGGCCGCGTAGCAGGAGCGGCGGACCGGGGCCTCGCCGTGGTTGCGGCTGTGACCGCCGAAGCGGCGCTGGTCGATCGTGCCGTTCGGCGTCCGGTTGAACGGCAGGCCCATCTTCTCCAGGTCGAGGACCGAGTCGATGGCCTCCTTCGCCAGGATCTCGGCGGCGTCCTGGTCGACCAGGTAGTCACCGCCCTTGACCGTGTCGAAGGTGTGCCACTCCCAGTTGTCCTCCTCCACGTTGGCGAGCGCGGCGGCCATGCCGCCCTGCGCCGCGCCCGTGTGGGAGCGGGTGGGGTAGAGCTTCGTCAGGACGGCGGTGCGGCTGCGCTTCGTCGACTCGATGGCCGCGCGCATGCCGGCGCCACCGGCGCCGACGATGACGGTGTCGTACTTGTGTACCTTCATGATTTTCGCAGCCCCGTGCCTAGCGGATGTTCGGGTCGAAGGTGAAGATCACCAGCGTGCCCAGCAGGATGGTGAACACCGTGGCGGTGTAGAGCAGGCCCTTGAGCCACAGCCGGGTGTTCGGGCGCTCCGCGTAGTCGTTGATGACCGTGCGCAGGCCGTTGGCGCCGTGCAGCATCGCGAGCCAGAGCATCAGGAGGTCCCAGACCTGCCAGAACGGCGAGGCCCAGCGGCCGGCCACGAAGGCGAAGCCGATCTTCGAGACGCCGCCGTCCAGCACCAGCTGGATGAGCAGGTGGCCGATGACCAGGACGACCAGCACCACGCCGGACAGGCGCATGAACAGCCACGCGACCATCTCGAAGTTGCCCCGGGTGGACTTGGGGGTCTTCTTGGTGCGCTGGCGGGGGGCTTCGATGAGCGGCGCCGGGTTGTCGACCGTGTAGACCGAGGCACCCTCGACGGGGCCGACTCCGGAAGCGGGGGATTCAGTCGTGGACATTGGCGTCAGCTCCCGAACAGTTCACGAGCGGCGTGGCCGAGGACGGGGTAGATCGCCCCGATCATCAGCACGACCCACAGGCCGACGACGGTCCAGAGCATCTGCTTCTGGTAGCGGGCGCCCTTGACCCAGAAGTCGACGGCGATGACGCGCAGGCCGTTGAGCGCGTGGAAGAGGATGGCCGCGACGAGGCCGTACTCCAGCAGCGCGACGATCGGCGTTTTGTAGGTGGCCACGACGGTGTCGTAGGCCTCGGGGGACACACGGACGAGAGCGGTGTCCAGCACGTGGACGAACAGGAAGAAGAAAATGAGGACGCCGGTGACTCGGTGAGCCACCCAGGACCACATTCCTTCCCGGCCGCGGTACAGCGTTCCAGCCGGCACGGAAGTTTCCTCCGGGAGCGGGGATTGGGGCCGCGCCGGCTTTCCTTGTCGGTCGGGCCCGGCCGGGTACGGTCCACCGGCCCCCAGCATCGTAGCGACGGTTGCCTGCGGCGCTTACGGGGGGCCTGCCTGTGTGATCAAAGTTGCACTCAAAAGAGCAGCGGACGGGCCGCAGGAGGGTGGTTCGGGCGGTTTGCCGGGTGTGGGCCGCGGGTCGGCCGCGGCCCGCGGCGGAGCCGCCGGTGTCAGGGGGCCGCGCTGCTCAGGGAGTCGGCCAGCCGGGCCCTGGCCAGGTGCCGCAGTTCCTCCGCCGCGACTCCGCGTTCTTCCTCCGGATCGTTTGCCAATCGTGACCGGATGCCTTCGAGTGCGTGGTCCAGCGCTTCGTTGGCGGGCATGCCGTCCAGGCAGATGACGAACGCGTGTCCGAACCGGCTCTCGTAGACCGCGGTGGCCGCGCCCAGGGCCGTGTGGGCCGCCGCGTACGTGTCCGCGGGCAGGGCCGGCAGGGCCTCCGCCGCCAGCGCCTCCGTCAGGTCGTCCGGGGAGAGGTCGTACGCCGCCTCGTCCGCTGCCGCCAGGAGGGCGGGCAGGTCCGGGTAGGGGCGGTGGGCGGCGAGGCGGTGGGCCCAGTGGTGGCTGTTCAGGCAGGTGAGGAGGGCCTCGACGGCCTCGTCGGCGGGGGCGGTGTTGAAGTGCTCCAGTGAGGAGGCGGTTACCGGTGTGACGCGGGTTTGCGCCGGTACCGGTATGGCCACTCGGCCGGGGAGGTCTGGGAGACGGTGCGCAGGCAGCGTGGTTCCTCGTGGGCTTCACGTGTGTGTCGGCAGGGGATCGTGCGAGAGATGTGGCGTCACGTTATCGAGTGACGGCATGACGTGTCCGTCCGATGCCCGAATTTCACTCGAACGGGAGAGTTTCAGAACATGTGGTGGACGCATGGTGGAGCTCACGGCCGTAGGTTGGCGCTGTGAGCCAGCACGAACGCCGGACACCGGCGCGCAAGGTGAGGCAGCGGGCCGTGATCACCGGTGCGGTGGTCGCCTCGCTCGGTCTGGGAGTCGGCCTGTGGGCCACCGACGGTGAGGGCGGCGGGCCCGGGGGCCCGGCCGCGGGACCGTCCGAAGCGGCGGCCGAACCCAGCCCCAGCCGCTCCTACCCGCTGTCCGAGGAGCCGCTCACCATACCCGCCGTACGCGACCACACCCCGGCCCGCGGCCCCGGCTGGCAGCCGGAGAAGGCGCACCGCGTCGTCGTCGCCGACGCCGGGCTCGCCGACGAGGGGCGACTGATGGCGGACGAGCTGGGGCTGACGTACGCGGGGGAGAAGGACGACGAGCGCGCCGGGGACGTGCTGCTGGACGTCAGGGCGGAGAAGGGTGCCGACCCCGAGTCGTACACCATGACCGTGCGCGACGGCCGGGTCACCCTCAGCGGGCCGGCCGAGGCGGGCGTCTACTACGGCACCCGCACCCTGAAGCAGGCCGTGGACGGCGGCGGCACCGCGCCGGAGGGTGTCGTGAAGGACGAGCCGGCCAAGCCGCGGCGCGGGTTCATGCTCGACATCGCGCGCAAGCACTACGACGCCGACTGGATAAAGGACCGGATCCGCGAGCTCGGCGACCTGAAGTTCAACGAACTGGGCCTGCACTTCTCCGACGACCAGGCCTTCCGCATCGAGTCCGACTCGCACCCCGAGATCGTCTCCGACGACCACCTGACCAAGGCCGAGGTCAAGGAGATCATCGACCTCGCCGCCTCCCGGCACATCACCGTCGTCCCCGAGATCGACTCGCCGGGCCACCTCGGTGCCGTGCTCGCCGCCCACCCCGACCTCCAGCTGCGCAACGCGCAGGGCACGCCCACGCGCGGCGCGATCGACATCTCCAAGCCGGAGGCCGCCGAGATCGTCGACGACCTGATCGACGAGTACGCCGGCCTCTTCCCCGGCTCCCGGTTCCACCTCGGCGCCGACGAGTACCAGGCGCTCGTCGTGGCGGACCCCGAGGCGTCCTACCCGCAACTCGCCGCCGCCGCCCGCGAGGCGTACGGCTCCGGCGCCACCGTCGCCGACCTCACCACCGGCTGGCTGAACGGACGGGCCGAGACGGCCCTGGCCCACGACCGCACGCCGCGCGCCTGGAACGACGGCTTCTTCAAGGACACCTCCGTCGAACCCCTGAAGGACATCAAGGTCGCCTACTGGACCGGCAAGGAGATCGGCGCCCGCCCGCCGACGGAGTACCTGAGCGCGGGCCGCGAGGTCCTCAACTACAACGACGAGTTCCTCTACTACGTGCTCGGCGAGCCGCAGACCTTCGTCTACCCGACCGGCGAGCGCATCTACGAGCAGTGGACCCCGCGCGTCGTGCGCGGCACCACCCCGGTCGACGCGAAGTACGACGACCAGATCCTGGGCGGCAGCTTCGCCGTCTGGGGAGACCTGCCGAACGCCCAGACGCAGGCCCAGGTCGCCGAAGGCATCCGGCTGCCCCTGGCGGCGACGGTCCAGAAGCTGTGGGACCCGGACGAGCCCGAGCTGTCCTGGGCGGACTTCAAGGCGCTGGCGAACCGGCTCGACTGATTCCGCACGCCCCCCGGGCATCGCGCGGATTGTCCGATACGGCTGCGAACTCCCGTACGGCTGTGGTGGTCTGTGGACGAGCCGAACCGACACGCCGGGGGGAGCCGGGACATGGGCTACTGGGGGTATTTCGTCGTGGGCCGCGCCGAGCGGCCGCTCGCGGAACTGGACGCGCTGTCGGGCGCCGCGGACATGACCTTGCGCCGGTCCGCACCGGACGGCTGGCAGGTGTGGGAGTTCCCGGGCGGCGACGGAGACGTCGGGAACATGAACGACCTGGCCGGGCAGACCGGCGCGCCCGCGCTGTTCGGGTACGTCATGGACAGCGACTGCGTGGTCGTGGAGGCGGCGGCGCCGGAGAGCGGGGCGTGGACGACCTGCCTGGCCCGGGCCGCGATGGCCGGGTACCTCGGGGCCGAGAACGACGGGCTCACCCTCGAGGACTACTTCCTGGAGCCCCGGGACGCCGCCGAGCGTGCCGTGGCCTGGGCCGCCGAGGCCGGGCGCACCGCGAGCGCCGGGGAACTGGCGGAGGTGCTGTCGGCCGACCCGCGGGCCGGTGCCGAGGCCGGTGCCGAAGCAGTCGCCGGTGCCGGTGCTGATGCCGCCCACGAAGACGGACCGGTGGCCGAAAACCTCTTCTTCCGGTTCCTCGACCGGCTGGGTGTGGTGCCGCTGTGACACTCCCGGACCGTCGCACGCAGTAAGGGGAAGTGCGGGCTCCGTGGTGGTGGACGGGACGGAGCGGCAGGAGCAGGGAGGCATCGGATGAGCCTGGTGGAACTGATCGCGCGGGCCGACACACGCGGACTCGCCGGGAGTGGACTGGCTTGTTTCGATCGCTGTGTTCCCCTGCTGGGCGGTGACGACGAGGTCCTCAGGCCCCTGTGGGCGAGCCTCGCCGGTGACGCCGGCGACGGGCCCGGCTGGGCAACGGGGCTGGCGCAGGTGCGCGAGAGGCTCGCCGGTCCCGACGCCGAGGGCGAGGACGAGGCCGTACTCCTGGCCCGCCGGATGCTGGCCGCCGTGCCCGCCGAGTGCTCCGGCGCCGGGATACGGGCGTGGGCCGACGCCTGCTCCGTCGCCTCGCTCCGCGTCCACCGGCTCCTCGACCCCGCGGTGGACGCCGCCACCGTCGCCGCCGCCCGCGGGGAAGGCGGTGCGGAAGGCGGTGAGGAGGGCGGTACGGACGGACTGTCGCCGCTCGTCGCGGCCGAACTGCGCCGCCAGGTCACCGTCCTGGAAGTGCTCGCCGGCCATGGCCCGGCCGGCCTGCGCCGAGCCATGGAAGTCTCCACGGAGGGCCGCCGGGTGCTGCGCGCGGTGGTGTCCCGCCGGGCGCGCGGACGGGGCTGACCGCCGTACCGGCCACCGGACGGCCGCGGGTCCGCCACCGCCCCCGTCTGTGACGGTCGTGCGGCGGAGGTGCGGCGGACGTGGTGGACGTGGGGTGGTCCTGCGCCGGTTGCGGAAC
The DNA here is from genome assembly GCF_049975785.1 of Streptomyces sp. WG7. Classification (NCBI taxonomy): domain Bacteria; kingdom Bacillati; phylum Actinomycetota; class Actinomycetes; order Kitasatosporales; family Streptomycetaceae; genus Streptomyces; species Streptomyces sp. WG7. Next base: position 232,825 of record NZ_JBNGGE010000002.1, on the reverse strand, counting down.
GGCCCGCGCAATCGTGTGACGAAAGTCGGCCCGGCGGCGCTCCAGCACATGTGACGACTGTGACCAGCGGATTGACGACCCAGCAGGAAACCCGGCCGTCGGCCGCCGCGAAGCCGGTGCGGTGGGCGGCGGACGCCGTGTCCACGATGCGCGAGGGCGCCCGGATACGCCTGGACTACTCGGCGCAGAGCCTGTGGCGCGTCGACCGGGTGATCGACGGCATCCGGTGCGAGGGAGCGCCGTACGCCGCCGTGGAGACGGTGCTGCGCGGACTCGGCGCCTACGCGGGCGAGGTGATCGTGCGGCAGACCGGTGGCGAATGGTGGGCGACCGGCGGCGACCACTGGGTCCGCACCCCCGACGGACGGCTGTGGGACCCGATCGACGAGGCCCGCCGCTGCTTCGCCGGCGACGGATCGCTCCGGCTGCTGTGCCGGGACACGGGGGCGACCCGGTGAGGGCCCGGCCGAGGACCGTGCGGAAACGATTCGCCTGTCATGGGGTGTGCGGAAACGGCGCACCGGCCGCGGACCTGTGACACCCGGGGCGCCCCGTCCGCTGGATCAGTGTGGGAGCCGGGCCGCGGGCGCGGACTCCCGTCACCGGCGTGAAGGGGTGGGTGGTCCGGGTGGAGCAGCGGGACGAGGCGGGCGGCCGCATACCGCGCGCCCGCGCGATGCGGGCTCACGCGGCGGCGTCGGTCCGCCGCGCCACGGCCGGCGACCGGCTGCCGCTGGACTGCTCCCCGGCCGGCCCGCGGATCGGCGACTTCCCGATCGGCGGAGTGCGCGAGGGCGGCACCGGCCACGAGCGGGCACCCGGCACACTGCGCGGCCCGGGCGCCCACGCCGACGAGGTCCGCGTGCGCCGGGCGGGCCCGGCGCGTGCGGACCGCCGTCACGTGAGGGCCCTCCGTCCGCACCGCGCGCCGTGACACGTCCGCTCCCTGTGACACTTCCGTGCGCGCCGACGCTGATGACCGTGGGGGCGGGCTCACCCGAGCGCGCGGAGAACTCGGTACGGACGAGGACGGTTCTTGGGCCAGCGAGGTGAACCCCGTCGCGTACAGGTGTACGACGGGGAACTGGGCGCGGCCGTCGCGCGGGCCCAGGAAGGTGACGAGGCCGCCTTCGCGGCCGCCTACCGGTTCGTGCAGCCCGGCCTGCTGGGCTACCTGCGCGGACTCGTCGGGGACGACGCCGAGGACGTCGCGTCGGACGCGTGGCTGGAGATAGCCCGCGACCTGCGGCGCTTCAGGGGCGACGGGGCCGGCTTCCGGGGCTGGACGGCGACGATCGCCCGGCACCGGGCCCTGGACCACCTGCGCCGCCAGAAGGTACGGCCCCGGGCGACGGCACTGGAACAGGACGTCCTGGACCTGCCCGGCCCGCACTCCACGCACGACCAGGCACTGGAGACGCTGTCCACCGAGGCCGCCCTGGCCCTGGTCGCGGGACTGCCCCGCGACCAGGCCGAGGCCGTGCTGCTGCGGGTCGTCGTCGGCCTCGACGGGCCGTCCGCCGCGCGCGTCCTCGGCAAGCGGCCGGGCGCGGTGCGCACGGCGACGTACCGGGGACTGAAGCGGCTGGCACGGCAGATGGGTGTCGACCGGGTGACGGATGACGCGCCCAGGACGCTGGGGGAGTCGACATGACGGGCACCGACGGCGGCGTCCCGGCCGACCGAGCGGGAACGGAGGCGGACATGGGCGCACAGCACGGCGAAGGCGGTGGCCATGCCGGACCCCGTCCCGTCCGCCACGACACCCCCGGGACGGAGCGGCTGCTCGCCGCCGCCCTGCGGGACGAGCACGTCGACGCCGAGGGCGAGCGACGGGCCGTGGCCGCGTTCCGGGCCGCCCTGGACGCGGCGCCGGGCCGGGCGGCGCGCAGTCGCCGGCGGGACGACTGGCGCCCGCGTGAACGCAGAGGCGCGGGGCGCACGCTGAAGACCGCGCTCTCGGTGCTGCTCGCGAGCATCACCTTGGGCGGCGTCGCCTACGCGGCGATCGGCGGCGGAGGCGGCTCGGCCACGAACGCCGCAGGGCCGGACCCCTCCCGTCCGCCTGCCTCCACGGGCGGCACCGAGGTCCGGCCGGTGAACACCCCGCGCCCCGGCCGCACGGCTCCCGGCGCCACCTCCGCGGGGCCGGACAGCCCGGCCGCCCCCCGGGACACGGAGGCCCGCTGCCGCGCGTACGAGCGGCTGGAGGGCCGCGGCGAGGCGCTGGACGCCACGGCCTGGCAGGGGCTCGTCGCGGCGGCGGGCGATCCGGGGAACGTGGCCTCCTACTGCGCTGAGCAGCGCGCCGGACAGGACCGGCCGAGCACCCCGGGCACCCCGGAAACCCCGAACACCCCGCGCACCCCAGGTGCCTCTGGCACCCCCGGAACCCCTGCCACCCCCAGGACCCCGGGGGACACGAACAGGCCGAGCGGCGCGGCCGGGCCGGCCCAGCCGGGCCGCTCGAACGGCAACGCCGGTGACGCGGCGAACGGGAACGGCGACGGAGGCGGCACGGGGTCGGCGGACCGGGCCCCCGGCAAGGGCCAGTAACCTCGCACCGGCGACGGGCGAGGTGGCCGAGGCAACGGCCGGAGCCGCCACCCCCCACAGGAGAGGCCCCGGCCGTCGCGCGGCACGGGCCGCGCGGCGGCCCGTACTCCCTACAGCGCCGCGACTGCGTTTTCTGTCACACCCCACCGCGTCACGGCTTAGTTGCATCTTGTACGGCAATGGGATGAGGACATGGACGAGTGGCGGTTTCAAGACGTAACGTGCCATTCGCGCCGATCAGTGGGAGCCTCACTCCCGCTCCACACCCGCAGTGGACCACCGCGACCATCAAGTGAGGGACCACGACGGCGAGTACCCGGTCCGCGAGAGCGGCGCCGGCTGAGGCGCAAAGAGAGGCTCGGTGCTGGGGGACGACGCGGAGCTGACCGCCGCGGTGCGTGCGGCACAGGACGGGGACGAGACCGCGTTCCGGACTGTGTACCGCGCGGTGCATCCGCGGCTGCTGGGATACGTACGGACACTGGTCGGCGACCTGGACGCCGAGGACGTGGCGTCCGAGGCCTGGCTGCAGATCGCCCGTGACCTGGAACGGTTCGACGGCGACGCCGACCGGTTCCGGGGCTGGGCCGCCCGCATCGCCCGCAACCGCGCGCTGGACCACATCCGCATGCGCGGTCGCCGGCCGGCGACGGGCGGTGACGAGACGGAGCTGACCGGCAGGCCCGCCGAGTCCGACACCGCGGACGAGGCCATGGAGGCCCTGGCCACCGGCAGTACTCTCTCCCTCATCGCCCGGCTGCCCCAGGACCAGGCCGAGGCCGTCGTCCTGCGCGTGGTGGTGGGCCTCGACGCCAAGAGTGCCGCCGAGACACTGGGCAAGCGGCCCGGCGCCGTCCGTACGGCGGCGCACCGCGGCCTGAGGCGTCTGGCCGAACTGCTCGGCGGCGATCCGGAATCGGGTGGCGGGCTCGACGCCCTGCCGCCTCAGCGAGAACCGCACCACCGTGCGGTGACGTCCGCGACTGTGACGCATACGCGTGCGCGGACGCAGAAGGACATGTGATGGCCGACGAGCAGGACAGGTGGCTGGACCGCGAAACGGCGGAGATCTTGCTGCGCGGAGAGTCACTCGAGGCTGTCGCCCCCGCGGACCGCGACCGGGCCGAGCGGCTCGCCCGGGCCCTGGGCGCACTCTCCGCGCCACCGGTCCCGAGCGGCGAGGAACTCCCCGGCGAGGCCGCCGCGCTGGCCGCCTTCCGCGCGGCGCGGGCCGAGCGTACGGCCGCGCCGACGGGAACGCCGGCCGTCGCCGGGGGCGGCACCGGCACACAGCCCTCCGACGCCGGACTGGTCCGCATCGCCCCGCGCGGCGACGGCGCCCGGCGGCCCCGCTGGAGCCGTCCGCTGCGCTTCGGGCTGGCCGCCGCGCTGACCGCCGGCATGGTCGGCGGGGTGGCGGTCGCCGCCGGAACCGGAGTCCTGCCGGCGCCGTTCGACGGCACCGAACCGGAACCCGCCGCCACCGTCTCGGCCGCCGCGTCCCCCGACCGCCCGCCCGCCTCGCCCGCGCCGCTCGACGACGTGGAGGGCGGATCGGCGCCCGGCGGCCCGGCGCGCGGCGCGCCGGACCGGGGCGGCGCGGGGAACGGCGTGGACGGCGGCACGGCCGGGGACCGCGGCTCCGACCCCGGGCCGGGTTCCGGCGACACCTCCCACGACCGGGCGAAAAGCGGCTCCGGCGGAGGGTGGCCGGAGCTCGTGGCGGCCTGCCGTGACGTACGTGCCGGCAGGGAACCGGAGGGCTCCCGCGGGCGTGCGCTGAAGGACGCGGCCGGGGGCTCGTCCCGGGTCGGGAAGTACTGCGCCGACCTCCTCGCCGGGTCTGTCGGCGCCGCCCCGGGCCGCGGCAGGGGCAAGGACGGCAGGGAGCCCGACGAGTCCGGAGAGACCGGGAAGGACTCGGGTGGCTCCGGCGGCAGGAACGGCAAGGGCGACAAGCCCGACAAAGACGGCAACAGCGGCAACGGTGGCAACAGCGGCAAGGGCGGCAACGGCGGCAAGGGGGGCGAAGGCGGAAAGAAGGGTGGCGGTGACAAGGGCGGCAAGGACGATGACGACGACGGCCCTCACATAACCCCGCCCGTCGGGCACCACCACGGTCCGCACGCCCCCTGGGCCCACCCACCTCTGCCCCAGCAGCGGCCGGCATACCCGGCGCACACCTCGTCCGCTCTCGGAGACGCCCTCCGACCTGCGCTTTCGCGGACTCTGGAGGGTTTCCCCGCCGCGGGTGTGACACTTTCGGGCGCCATGGCGCAGTAATGAGTGAGCCGACTGGTCATCGGCTGTTGCACCGAGCCGGGGTTCCCCCCGTACCTACGGCTCGTGCACCTTGGCGCGGGCGGGACATGTTCCCCCGGTCCCGCCCGCGCCCCCTTCCCCGTGCGCCTCGCCGCCTCACCGGTACACGACGACCTTGTCGCCGTCGCGCACCTGGGCGTACAGCTCCGCGATCGCCGCCTCGTCCCGTACGTTGACGCAGCCGTGCGAGGCGCCCGCGTAGCCGCGGGCGGCGAAGTCGTGCGAATAGTGCACGGCCTGACCGCCGCTGAAGAACATCGCGTACGGCATGGCCGAGTCGTACAGCGTCGAGACGTGGTGGCGGGACTTCCAGTAGACGCGGAACACGCCCTCCCGGGTCGGCGTGTACTGGGAGCCGAACCGCACCGGCATCGTCGACACGGTCCGTCCGTCGACCATCCAGCGCAGCGTCCGGCTCGACTTGCTGACGCACAGCACCCGGCCGGTCAGACAGCGCGGGTCGGGTGCGGCGGCCGGCTGCCCGCCCATCAGGTACAGCTCCCACTTGCCCGGCTCGCGCGACATCCCCAGCAGCCGCTGCCAGGTGACCGTGTCGGTGCGGCCCGTCACGGGCAGCCCGCGCTTGCCCTGGAAACCGCTCACCGCGCGCTCGGTCAGGTCGTCGTACGTCCCGGTCGGGCCGTCGACGAGCCACTCCACCTGACGCAGCCGGGCCTGGAGTTCGCGGACGTCCCGGCCGGTGTCGCCCCGCCTCCACAGCACCGGGGGCTCGCCGCGGGCGGGCGGCGCGCTCGACGGCCGGTCGCCCGCCGGTGTGTGCTTCGGCGGCGCGCCGGTGACGTCGATGTGCACCGGCGCGCGCCCCCCGCCGTCGGCGACCGTGCCCTGCACGGTGCAGCCGCCCGCCGCCAGTACGGCCCCGAGGGCGACGGCAGCCGCCCTCCCCCTGTTTCCCACCCGCGTCATACGCATCACGGCCCCCCGCCGTCTCACCGTCCCGCACGGACGTCCCCCGAGATGTTCCCCGCGGATGACGCTCCGCGAACGGCGCGGCATCGTTGTGACCGGGACCGCGACAAGGTTGTGAGCAAGGTCCCAGCGTGGGCCTCTCCACCGGGCGCACGCGCGCGGATACAGTCCGTCGGACGATCGGTCTGCAGTGGCGAGCAATTGACGGATAGTTCGAGCAGTTCGAACATGTGCTCAGCGGGAGGCATCACACCATGGCGCGCGAGTCAGAGTCCGGACTGCCCATCGAACCGGTCTACGGGCCCGATGCCCAGGCGGGCTGGGACCCGGCGGAGAAGCTGGGCGAGCCGGGGAAGTACCCCTTCACCCGGGGCGTGTACCCGTCGATGTACACGGGCCGGCCGTGGACGATGCGCCAGTACGCCGGTTTCGGTACGGCGACGGAGTCGAACGCCCGGTACAAGCAGCTGATCGCCAACGGCACGATGGGACTGTCGGTCGCCTTCGACCTGCCCACGCAGATGGGGCACGACTCGGACGCCCCGATCGCGAGCGGCGAGGTCGGCAAGGTCGGCGTGGCGATCGACTCGATCGACGACATGCGCGTGCTGTTCGGCGGGATCCCGCTGGACAAGGTGTCGACGTCGATGACGATCAACGCCCCCGCCTCGCTGCTGCTCCTGCTCTACCAACTGGTCGCCGAGGAGCAGGGGGTGGCCGCCGACCGGCTGACCGGCACGATCCAGAACGACGTGCTGAAGGAGTACATCGCGCGCGGGACGTACATCTTCCCGCCCAAGCCGTCGCTGCGGCTGATCGCGGACATCTTCAAGTACTGCAAGGCCGAGATCCCGAAGTGGAACACCATCTCGATCTCGGGTTACCACATGGCCGAGGCGGGCGCGTCGCCCGCGCAGGAGATCGCGTTCACGCTGGCGGACGGCATCGAGTACGTGCGCACGGCGGTCGCGGCCGGCATGGACGTCGACGACTTCGCGCCCCGGCTGTCCTTCTTCTTCGTGGCGCGTACGACGATCCTGGAGGAGGTCGCCAAGTTCCGCGCGGCCCGCCGGATCTGGGCGCGGGTGATGCGCGAGGAGTTCGGCGCGAAGAACCCCAAGTCGCTGATGCTGCGCTTCCACACCCAGACCGCCGGGGTGCAGCTGACCGCGCAGCAGCCCGAGGTCAACCTGGTCCGCGTCGCGGTGCAGGGCCTGGGCGCGGTCCTGGGCGGCACGCAGTCCCTGCACACCAACTCCTTCGACGAGGCGATCGCGCTGCCGACGGACAAGTCGGCGCGGCTGGCCCTGCGCACGCAGCAGGTCCTCGCCTACGAGACGGACGTGACGGCGACCGTCGACCCGTTCGCCGGCTCCTACGTCGTCGAGAAGATGACCGACGACGTGGAGGCGGCGACGCTGGAGCTGATGCGGAAGGTCGAGGACCTCGGCGGCGCGGTCGCGGCGATCGAGCACGGCTTCCAGAAGGGCGAGATCGAGCGCTCCGCCTACCGCATCGCCCAGGAGACCGACTCCGGCGAGCGGGTCGTGGTCGGCGTCAACCGCTTCCAGCTCGACGAGGAGGAGCCGTACGAGCCCCTCCGCGTCGACCCGGCCATCGAGGCCCAGCAGGCCGAACGCCTCGCCAAGCTCCGCGCCGAGCGCGACCAGCAGGCGGTGGACACCGCGCTCACGGCCCTGAAGAAGGCGGCCGAGGGGGAGGACAACGTCCTGTACCCGATGAAGGACGCGCTGCGGGCGCGGGCGACGGTGGGCGAGGTGTGCAACGCGTTGCGGGAGGTCTGGGGGACGTATGTGCCCTCGGATGCCTTCTGAGCCTGGCCCATACCTCGAACGGGTGATCGGGGGCGAAAAGGTCACGTTCCCGGTCAGGCTCGTGGAGAGGGCTCCCGAACAGGGCGCGCACCCGCTGCCCGGAGAGCGCCGGGAGGGCTACGGCCTGGACGAACGCGCCCGCCTGATGGCCGAATACCCCTGGACGGCTCAGGCGGGCGCGCAGGTCTTCACGGACTGCGAGCGGCACTTCGAGGAGGGCCCGGCCCTGGTGGTCGAGGGGATCGGGGCCGCCTACCGCCTCGGCTGACCCGTACCCGTACCCGGAGCCTTCGCCCGCTGCGCCGCCCGGTACCGGCGCACCGCACGGGTGACGGCCGGCGGCAGCAGGTCCAGCGCGAGACGGCGGGTGCGGTCGCGCGGAGTCGGCGGCCGCATAGCCCGTGCCGCGCGGTCCGCCGGACCGGCCTGCTTGGTCTGCTCCGGCACCGGCGCGGCATCCGGCCGCTGCGCCGAGGAGGCCGGCGCGGGCGAGCCGGGCGCCTGCGGACTCGGCGTCGCCGCGGGTGCCGGGTGCCGCGAGGGCGGCAGCGAGGGCAGATGCATCCGCTTGCCCTTGGCGCGGGCCCGGATCAGCCGGTGCCCGGCGGCCTGCTCCACGGTCACGGCACAGTCGTCGCGCCCGCGCAGCGCGGCGAGCAGCTCCTCCCGCACCGGCTCGGGGTCGCCCCAGGTGCCGTACAGCTTCTGGCTGCTCAGGCAGACGGGACGCAGCCCCCGGTTGAACACGGCCTCCCAGGCGGCGGCGGCCACCCCCGGGGTGTGCTCGCTGCGGAAGTCGTCGAGGACGACGATGCCGTCGGGCAGCAGCAGGTCCCGGGCCGCGCCGATGTCGCCGTGGACGTGCTCGTACAGGTGCGAGGCGTCGATGTGGGCGAAGCGGCAGGTGCCGGGCGCGACCTCGCCGGTGATCGCGGAACTGGGGGCCTGGACGATCGTCGGCAGGGTGTCGTGGAAGGAGAGGTAGTTCTGCTCGAAGGCCTGCCGGGTGAGCGAGGAGTACGACTTCGCCGCCTCCGCCCGGTTGGCCGCGTCCGGCGGCTCGGTCCCGAACAGGTCGCAGACCGTGAGCGTCTCGCCGTCCCGCAGGTGGTGCCCCAGCAGGATCGCGCTCTTGCCCAGGTAGGCGCCCAGTTCGAGCAGGTCGCCGCGGGTGTCCTGCTGCTCCTGCCGCTCCAGGAACCAGGAGAACAGCACCTGGTCGAGCGGCCAGAACCAGCCGGGGACGTCGTTCAGCTCACCGGGGTGCTTGTGCGTCTCTTGCGCAGTGGCCATGTGGCGAGCATGCCCCCTCGCCGTCTGCCGTGTGAACGGCTCGCGCAATCCCATGAGCGGAACATCACACTTATCGCCCAATGTGCCCTGACGGGCACTCTCCGGATCCGGCGTGGCGCACCTCGCGGACACCTCCGGTACAGGCGGATTTAAGGAGCCGGGGATTACATGACGCGTTCAGAGTCGTGGAAGTACCCAGGCGGAGAACCGCCGAACAGCGTATGCCGTGAAACATGACAGGGATGCGGAAAACATGATGAAGAGTGCGAGACCCGGCGCCTGGCTCGCCGGTGTGCTGGTCGTGGCGGGCACGCTCGTCGCCGGCCCGGCCCGGGCGACCGTGGGCGAGCCGGTCGGCGACGCGGGGAAGTCCTACGTCGCGAGGATCGAGATAGGTGACACGGACCGCGCCTGTTCCGGCGCGCTCGTCGAGGCCCGGTGGATCGTCACGGCGGCGAGCTGCTTCGCCGAGGACCCGGCGCAGCCGACCGCGGTCCCCGCGGGCCCGCCGGCCCGTCCGGCCAAGGTCACCGTGGGACGCACCGACCTGACCACGACGGCCGGAGTCGTCCGCGACATCGTGGAACTGGTCCCCCGGACGGACCGGGACCTGGTGCTGGCGCGGCTGTCCGCGCCGGCGTACAACATCGCTCCGGTACCCCTCAGCGCCGAGGCGCCCGTCGACGGCGAGGAACTGACCGTCGCCGGCTACGGACGCACCGCGGACGCATGGGCGCCCCTGCGGGCGCACGCCGGAACGTTCACCGTCACCGGGACCCGCGGCGCGGAACTGGACGTGGAGGGGCAGGACGGCGCCGCGGTCTGCAAGGGCGACGCGGGCGGCCCGGCGGTCCGTTCCGGTGCCGGCGGCGACGAGCTGGTCGCGATCAGCAGCCGCTCCTGGCAGGGCGGATGCTTCGGGTCCGAGGAGACCCGCCGCGGTGCCGTCGAGACCAGGCTGGACGACATCACGGACTGGGTCGGCACCCAGGTCGCCCGCTGGTCCCTGAAGGCGCAGGCGAACGGCAAGTACGTGTCCGCCGCCCTGAACGCCTCCGGCATCCACGAGGACATGCTGCGGGCGAGCAGCGACGAGGTGGCGGGCTGGGAGCAGTTCACGCTCCACACCCGGGACGGCGGAGCCACGGTGGGCCTCCGGTCCGCGGCCAACGGTCTCTTCGTCACCACCGAGTTGAACGAGACCGGCGCCTACGCGGGCGTGCTGCGCGCCCGCAGCGAGGCCCTCAACGGGTGGGAGCGGTTCACGCTCGTACCGCAGGGAGGCCAGAAGTACGCCCTGCGGTCGGAGGCGAACGACAAGTACGTCACCACCGAGGCCAACTTCACCGGAGACGACGCGAACCTGCTGCGCGCCCGCCCGACGACCGTCGTCGGCGGCTGGGAGCACTTCACGCTGGAGCACGCCGACACCTTCCGCGTCACGGGCCGTGCCCCGGCGGGTCCGGCTCCGCTGCCCCTGGGCTGACGTCGCACGGCGTCACAGGCGGCGCGGGCCGCCCCGGCGTGCGGTGCGGAGGTCGCTCCTCCGCACGCCGGGGCGGCCCGGACGCGCTCAGAGCGTCCGGGAGAGCGCCGACCGCAGCCGCGGGGTCAGCGGCTTCTCGACGAACCGGTGCAACAGCCAGGCCAGCAGCAGCATCGCAGCCGTCGTCAGCACGAAGGTCGCCGCCGACGGCACGTGCAGATCGCGGTGCAGGACGCGGATCACCACCCAGCCCAGGTGCTCGTGCACCAGGTAGAAGGGGTACGTCAGCGCCCCGGCCACCGTCAGCCAGCGCCAGTTCGCCCGGCTCAGCCAGCCCAGCGCGATCGCCGCCACCGCCAGGAAGCCGAAGGCGACGACGAGGACGATGCCGAAGGTCGTGCGGTGGGCGAAGGCCTCCGGGTCGGCGGCGTTCCACAGCTCGGCGACCGCGTAGTGCTGCCCGACCAGGAAGCTCACGGCCGTGATGCCCCACCCGTGGGCGTCCCGCCGGTCGCGGTGGACGAGGTACAGGCCGATGCCGCCCACGAAGAAGGGGGCGTACTCCGGCATCAGCACCAGGTCGAGCAGCGGCTCGTCCGCGGCCTGCGCCAGCACCGCGGCGAGGAGCCAGCCGCCGCAGAACATCAGGACCCGTCGGCGGTCGGTGCCCGGCAGTACGACGCACAGCGCGAACAGCGCGTAGAAGCGGACCTCCACCCACAGCGTCCAGCACACGCCCAGCACCCGGTCCGCGCCCAGCGGCTGCTGCAGCAACGTCAGGTTGACCAGGGCGTCGCTCGGCGACACCGCCTCGTAGGCGACCGCCGGCAGGGCGAACACCGCGGTCACCAGGACGACCGCCACCCAGTAGGCGGGCATCAGCCGGGAGACGCGGGAGGCGAAGAACGACGTCAGGGACCGCCCCCAGCCGCTCATGCAGATCACGAACCCGCTGATCACGAAGAAGACCTGGACACCGAGGCAGCCGTAGGCGAAAAGGGTGTGCAGGGTCGGGAACTGGAGCGCGGGGGAGGTGCCCCAGGCGTCGGTGACGGTGCCGCCGCGTCCGCCGTAGTGGTACGCCGCCACCATCAGCGCGGCCACCAGACGCAGTCCGTCCAGGGCGCGCAGCCGGCCCGGCGCGGGCTTCCGCCGTTCCGGTGCCGGTCCGGCCGGTGCCTTGGGGGAAGCGGCCGGACCGGGCCGCGCTGTCGGGGTGCTCACGGCCGTCTCGGTCACGCTCGTACTACTCCTTTGACCGCTGCCCGGTCGATGTCGGTTTCTCAGGACGCCCGCGGACGTGCGGGGTGGGCGGCCTCGCCCGGGGGACGGGTGCGGCACAGGCTAGGCAGTGCCTGTTCGGAAGATGAACAACCGAGCGGACGGGCACGAGAACATCTGTGGAACTCCCGGTGTCCGGCCGGCTCCCGGGGTGCGGCCCCGCACGCCATGACGTGCTCGGTCTCGTGCGCGTACGGGAAAATCTCTTCGAAAGCCGTACTCCAGTTCACCCATGTGTACGTCGGCGGTGGTGGTTCCCGGTGAAGACGGCGAAAAACACGGACGACCAGCCCGGTCCGGAGAGGGCTGTGACGCGCGGATGCACAACAGACGTGTTCGTTCCGAGGGGAATTCCCGTCAGGTCTTCGGCCGGGACGCGGCAAGCGGCGGATCGAGGGAACGCGAACGGAGTGCGGTTCGGCGATCGCGACATCCTGCGTGCATGTCCTCGACGCCGGTGGTCACCTCACTTCTTGATCGAGCGCCGAATGGCTTTCGCCCGCCGCACCACCTTGCGTGCCGTGGAATTGTGCGGCAGGAACGCCAGCCGCTCCGGGATGCCGCCGGGCAGGCCGAGCGAGGTCAGCCGGCGCTTCTTGAAGTACCGCCGGGTGCGGGCGTTCAGGTTGTCCCGCAGGTACTCCTCGGCCGCCGGCCGCAGCTCGGGCAGGATCTTGGGCTGCATCGCGAATCCGACGGCCCGCACCAGCGCGGCGAGGGCGTCGGTGTCCAGGCCCTGCCGCCCCTCCGTGACGGCGGCCGCCTCGGACGGCTCGGGCAGCAGCGCGTCGACGATGGTGACCGGGACGCGGTTGCTGTTCTCGTACGGCGTCAGCCGGTCCAGCAGCGTCTCGGTGCCGACCCGGGCGACCGGCAGCCCGTACAGCGCGGAGGCGGTCAGCAGGGCCGTGGAGAAGCAGCCCACGACCAGTGCCGGATGCATCCGCCGGTACAGCACCTCGGCGAGGACCGGCGTCTCCACCACGGTGAGGTCGACGCCGAGCTTCTCCGCCTCCTGCTCCAGGGTGCGGGTGAAGCGGGCCGGGGCCGTGGGGTGCGGTTTGAAGACCACGCGGGTGTGCCCGAGACCGACGGCGCCGGTCAGCATGGTCACGTGCAGGCTCTCCTCCTCCTCGGCGGAGAGGATGCCCAGCGCCGACAGGTACTGGCCGAGCAGCACCGCGGGCCGCTCCACGTCCGGCAGGCCGGCGCCGGTGTCCGCCAGCTCGGCCAGCACCTTGACGAACGCCTCGGTCGGCACGATCTCCGCCCCGACACCGAACTCGGTCAGCAGCAGCGGCTCGAGGCCAGGTACCAGGTCGAGGTGGAGCAGCCGCTCCACCCGCGTGCCGACCAGCGGGTCGAGCTTGTTGCGGGTGGGGCCGTAACTCATCAGGCCGTCGGCGTAGACGGTCAGGGGCGCGTCGGTGAAGATCTCCGCGACGCCGAGCGCGGGGTGCACCTGGATCGACTCCACGGCGAGTGCCACGTCGTCGTCGCCGATTCCCCAGGCCAGCCGCAGATACCGCTCCCACATGGGCGCGTCCTCCACCCGCGGGGACCAGCCGCCGGGGTGGAAGGGGAAGATCGCCTCGTTCCACGACACCACGTCGTCGAACCGCGTCCGCAGCTGTTCGAACCCGGGCATCTCGTCCACGGAAGGCGTCGTCTCGGGCGTCGCCGCGTTGTTGGAGACCAGCAGGATCCGCCGGTCGGCCGCGTCGAAGCAGCCGGAGTCGAGGGCGGCGGCGAGGGTGGCCGTGCCGTACAGCGTGGACGCCAGGAAGATCTGCGTGGTCACGCGGCCACCTCCGTGGCCGGCACCGCACGGCGGCGCAGCCGGCGCAGCCGGGTGGCGCGCTCGGCGTCCATCGAGCCGAGCACCTCGTCGAGCGCGTCCTGCGGCATCCGCCGCAGCGCGGCGGCGCTCAGCACCTTCAGTTTGCGGGCCACGGCGGGTTCGAACCTTTCGATGGAACCGAGATGGTGGGAAATGATCGCGCAGTACGTGCGTACGGCCTTCGGCAGCAGAATCGCCGCGTCGGCGTCCTCGGCCGCCCCGGCGACGACCTCGTCGAAGGCGCGGATGAAGTCGAGCTGGCGGACGTCCCCGATCTGGGTGAGCGAGGACGCCACCCCGCGCCGGTAGAAGACGCCGAGCAGCCCGGTCACCGCGAAGGACTCCGCCTCCCGGTGCAGCTTCCAGATCCACGGCCGGTCCTCGGCCGTGCGCAGCCCGTCGGTGAAGTGCAGCAGACCGCGCTCGACCAGCCGGCGGTGGTAGATGCCGGCCCACGCGTAGGCGTAGTCGACGGAGGTGGACCGGTGCGCGGGCAGGATCGCGTCGCGCGGGCGCAGCGGCACGTTGCGGCGGCCGTGCGGCACCCGGTGCACGACGCGGGCCCGCGCCGTGCACTGGACGTGGTCGGTGCGTACGAAGTCGCAGCCCAGCTCCTCGATCGCGGCGACGAGCCGGTCGTAGTAGCCGGGGGCCAGCCAGTCGTCACCGTCCAGGAAGGTCACGTACTCGCCGCGCGCCCGCTCGATGCCGGTGTTGCGGGCGGTGGCCAGGCCGCCGTTCCGCTCGTGTCGGACCAGCACCGCCCCCGGCAGCTCGGACTCGGCCCGCGCGAGGAGGTCCACGGTCCCGTCCGACGAGCAGTCGTCGACGAGAATGAATTCGAAGTCGTCCCGCGCGTTCGCGCGCAGACTCCGCAGGGTGTCGGGTGCGTATTGCCGCACGTTGTAGAACGGCACGATGACGGAGAGCTTTGGCACGTGACCGACGTTAGGCGGCGGCCCGGCACCCGGCTTTACCTGAACCTTGACACGGGGTGAATGAGGCATGGCGAAGCCGTGAAGCGCATGCTGTTCCGGACGTCCGGCGGCCCGATTCGCCATTCGGCGATGTGCTGTTCACCGTTTGTTGGATTCCAATTGGGCGGCTCCTAGAAATGGCTTCCTAGCGTCTACGACGTGCCAGCAAGTGCAACGAAGGCCCTGCGCGTCGCCGTCCTGGCGGACTCCGACACCCGGTGGAAATGGGGCGCGCTCACCGCGACCCGCATCTCACCCGGGGCTCCCGAGAACCCGGACATCCGCCTGGACGGCTACCTCCTGCGCGGCCGAGCCACCCCCACCCCCCGCCAGCTGCGGGAAGTCGGCGTCACCGCGGACTCGCTCCGCGAGGTGACCGCCGCCGAGTTCCTGCGGGCGATGGGCGGGGCGACGGACGACGAGCCCTACGACATCGTCGTCCTCGCCCTGGTCGGCGGCGGCGTCCAGGCGATGCTGCACGGCCTGGGCCGGGTCTGGGAGAACCGCGCCGAACGGCCCGTCGTCGTCACCGGCTACGTCGGCGTCGTCTACGAGAAGCTCGCCGACGGCCTGCTGCTGCGCCACGGAGCCGACCTCGTCCTCGCCAACTCGCGCCAGGACGCGGACCGCTTCCGGAGCGTGTACGAGGGTGTCGGCGCCGACGCCGCCGCGGTGACCGAGGTCGCCCTGCCCTTCCTGGGCGGAGCCTCCTACCGGGGGGAGCCCGGCGACGGGGAGCGCCGCTACACGGTCGTCTTCGCCGCCCAGCCCTCCGTGCCGGACAGCCGCAAGGACCGCACGTACCTCCTCGAACGGCTGATCCGGCACGCCCGCCGGCACCCCGAGCGGGACGTGCTGCTCAAGCTGCGCTCCAGGCCGGGCGAACACACCACGCACATCGAGGAGCTGCCCTACCAGAAGCTGGTGCAGCGGGCCGACCCGCCGCCCAACTTCCGTCTGGTCTACGGGCACATGGGCGAGGTCCTCGACCGCACCGACCTGCTGGTCACCGTCAGCTCCACGGCGGCCCTCGAATCCCTGCACCGCCGCATCCCCACGGTCGTCCTGACCGACCTGGGCGTGCGCGAGGCGCTCGGCAACCACCACTTCGTCGGCTCCGGCTGCCTCGCCTCCTGGGACCAGCTCGACGAGGGCCACCGCCCGGCGCCGGACCCCGAGTGGGTCGCCCGGCAGGGCGTGGCGGCGGACGGCGGTTACGAGACCGCCTTCGACGAGGCCCGCAAGCGCATCGCGGGCCTGCTCGGCCGCCCCGGCGGCCTGCCCCCGATCGCCCCGTACTACACACCGGTCACCGCCCCCGGCTACCTCCCCGGCATCCTCGCCCGCCACCACCTCGCCCCCGACGGCACCCCGCTGCCCGGCGCGCCCGCCGCCGACAAGGCACCCGGCCCGGTCCGGCAGGTGGTGCGCCGCGCGGCCCGCGGCGCCTACCGGCACGGCGTCCAGCGGGTCGCCCCGGTGATCCGGCGCATGGGGGAGCTGTGACCGCCCCGAACCGTTCCCGAGGAGTACAGCCCATGTCCCAACCGGAAGCGGGCCGGGGCGCCGACGTGCGCCGCGTGCTCGCCGTGATCCCCGCGCGCGGCGGCTCCAAGGGCGTGCCCGCGAAGAACCTCGCGCCCGTCGGCGGGGTCCCCCTGGTGGCCCGGGCGGTACGCGAGTGCCGGGCCGCCCGGCTGGTCACGGACGTCGTGGTCTCCACCGACGACCAGGCCATCGCCGCCGCGGCCCGGGAGGCCGGCGCCGAGGTCGTGCTGCGGCCCGCCGCCATCGCCGGGGACCTGGCCACCTCCGAGGCCGCCGTGCTGCACGCCATGGACACCCACGAGGCCCTGCACGGCGCGGCCGTGGACGTGGTGCTGCTCGTGCAGTGCACCAGCCCGTTCATCGTCCGCGAGGACATCGACGGGGTGGCCGGCGCGGTCGCAGAGGGCGGCGCGGACACGGCGGTGACCGTGGCCCCGTTCCACGGCTTCGTGTGGCGGGACGGCGCGGACGGGACCACCGGGGAAGCGGAAGGCGGCTTTGGCGTCAACCACGACAAGTCGTACCGCCCCCGCCGCCAGGACCGCCCGCAGGACCTGCTGGAGACCGGCGCCGCCTACGCCATGGCCGCACCCGGCTTCCGCGAGCACCGGCACCGCTTCTTCGGCCGCACCGAACTGGTCCGCACCGACCCGGCCCGCGTCCTGGAGATCGACGACCCGCACGACCTGGCCCGCGCCCGCGCCCTGGCGCCCCTCTTCGACGCCTCCCGGCCCGGCGCCCTTCCGACCGCCGAAGACATCGACGCGGTCGTCCTCGACTTCGACGGCACCCAGACCGACGACCGGGTGCTGATCGACTCCGACGGACGGGAGTTCGTCTCCGTGCACCGCGGCGACGGCCTCGGCATCGCGGCCCTGCGCCGCAGCGGACTGACGATGCTGATCCTGTCCACGGAGGTGAACCCGGTCGTCGCCGCCCGCGCCCGGAAGCTGAAGCTCCCGGTGCTGCACGGCATCGACCGCAAGGACCTCGCACTCAAGCAGTGGTGCGAGGAGCAGGGCATCGCGCCCGAGCGCGTGCTCTACGTCGGCAACGACGTCAACGACCTCCCGTGCTTCGCCCTCGTCGGCTGGCCCGTGGCGGTCGCCAGCGCCCACGACGTCGTACGCGGCGCGGCCCGCGCGGTCACCACCGCATCCGGCGGTGACGGTGCGATCCGGGAGATCGCCGGCTGGATCCTCGGCCCCTCGCTCGACTCCCCCGACTCACCCGACTCCCTCGAACTCCCCACGCTCACCCAGTCCAAGTAAGGAAGCCCCCCGCCATGAGCACCAACTCCCGCATCCGCGCCTTCGGTTCCCGCGAGGCCGGCCCCGGCCGCCCCGTCTACATCACCGGCGAGATCGGCATCAACCACAACGGTGAGCTCGAGAACGCCTTCAAGCTGATCGACGCCGCCGCCGAGGCCGGCTGCGACGCGGTCAAGTTCCAGAAGCGCACCCCCGAGATCTGCACCCCGCGCGACCAGTGGGACATCGAGCGCGACACCCCCTGGGGCCGGATGACGTACATCGACTACCGCCACCGTGTGGAGTTCGGCGAGGACGAGTACCGCCAGATCGACGAGTACTGCAAGACCAAGAACATCGACTGGTTCGCCTCCCCGTGGGACACCGAGGCCGTCGCCTTCCTGGAGAAGTTCGACGTCCCCGCCCACAAGGTCGCCTCCGCCTCGCTGACCGACGACGAGCTGCTGCGCGCCCTGCGCGCCACCGGCCGCACGGTCATCCTCTCCACCGGCATGTCCACCCCGAAGCAGATCCGCCACGCGGTCGAGGTCCTGGGCAGCGACAACATCCTGATGTGCCACGCCACGTCGACGTACCCGGCGCAGGCCGAGGAGCTCAACCTCCGCGTCATCAACACCCTCCAGCAGGAGTACCCGAACGTCCCGATCGGCTACTCCGGCCACGAGACCGGCCTGCAGACCACCCTCGCCGCCGTCGCCCTCGGCGCCACCTTCGTCGAGCGCCACATCACCCTCGACCGCGCCATGTGGGGCTCCGACCAGGCCGCCTCCGTCGAGCCGCAGGGCCTGACCCGCCTCGTCCGCGACATCCGCACCATCGAGGCCTCCCTCGGCGACGGCGTCAAGAAGGTCTACGACTCCGAGCTCGGCCCCATGAAGAAGCTGCGCCGCGTCACCGGCGTCGTCGCCGAGGCGGAGATCGCCGCCGCCGCGGGCGAGCCGGTCACGGTCTGACACCCGGCCTGACACCCCCACCACGCCCTCACCACGGGACGGTCGTACGCCGATGAGCCCCCGCGCCGGGAATGCCGGCCCCCGCACTCTCGCCTTCGTCGAGAGCCCGGTACAACTGCTGAACGTGCTGGAGTGGGCGCACACCCGCGCACCCGGCGCGGAGCTCACCCTCGTGGTCCTCTCACCCGTCGACCCGATGACCCGCGGCCAGCTGCGCCGCATGTCCGAACTGGCCCGCAAGGAGGGCCACGAGGTCCGCTGGGAGGAGGCGAGGGGCGGCGCCGCGGCCCCCTTCCGCACGGTGGGCGGCCTGACGTCCGTCCTCCGCCACGCGGACCGGATCGTCATGGGCGACCCGTTCTCCCGCTACGTACAGCTGCTCCTCACCATCACCCGCGCCCGTGACCTGGTCGTCGTCGACGACGGCACGGCCACGATGGAGTTCGTCACCCAGCTCGCCCACGGCGAACGCCTGGTCCGCTGGCACCGCAAGGGCAGCCGCCCCGGCCCCCGCGACCTGCTCTTCGCCCCGGTGTCCGGGGCCGCCCGGCGCCGTCTGACCCCCGCCCGGGGCCGCCGCGTGGAGGTCTTCTCCTCCATGCCCATCGAGGAGACCCCGGACGGCGTCACCGTCACCGCGAACGACTTCGCCTGGACCCGGGCCCGCTTCGGCCCGCCCCGCATCACCAAGGGCGCCGACATGGTCGGCACCTCCCTGGTGGAGACCGGCGTGGTCGACGGCGACCGCTACATGGACGCCGTACGCGGCCTGGCGAAGGCCCACGGGGCGGCCCGCTACTTCGCCCACCGCCGCGAGAGCACCGAGAAACTCCACCGGCTGGCCGTGGAGACGGGCCTGGAGATCGTCCGCCCCGACCTCCCGCTGGAACTGATCGCCCGCCGCGGCCCGATCGGCCGCACCGTCCTCAGCTTCCCCTCCACGGTCGTCCACACCCTCCCCCTGGCCCTGGCCGGCACCGAGGTCCGCGTCGCCGTCTGCGACATCGACCCGGCCTGGCTCACCGAGTCCGCCTCACCGCGGGCCCGGGGGTTCCTTTCCGGCGTCACGGGGTCGGCACGGGACGTGCACCGGCTGTCGGCGGTGGCGGGCACCGCGTAGTCCCGTCCCCGTGCCGCGGCCGGGCGGGACACCCGCTTCCGGGGTGCCCGCCCCGCGGCGCCGCAGCCGGTGCCGTCCCGGCGAAGCTCAGGCGCCGGCCTCGTACTGGCCGACCTCGATGAAGTGGCGCAGCGCTTCCGGGGAGCCGTCGTCCAGGGCGGCGTTCGCCGCCGCGCGCAGGGCGTCGCTGATGCCGGGGTCGGCCAGCATGCGAGCGATCGTCACGCTGTCGTCCTCGGCCCGGGCGAGACGGAGCCCGGTCTCCAGGAACGCGCGCACCGCCTCCGGGCTGCCGTCGTCGAGGGCCTCGTTGGCCTCACGGATGACGGCCTTGCCGCTGTCGGGGTCGCCGAGGAGCCGGGCGATGGCGACGCGGTCGTCCTCGGCCTGGGCGAGGCGGTACCCGGACTCGAGCCAGGCGCGCATCTCTTCCGGGTTGCGGTTGTCGAGGAGTTCGTTGGCCTCCTGGATCACGCGCCGGCCGCTGTCGGGGTCGGCGAGCGTCCTGGCGATGGCGACGGCGTCGTCCTCGGCCTGGGCGAGGCGGTACCCGGTCTTGAGCCAGGCGCGCATCTCGTCCACGGTGGCGTCGTCGAGGAGCTCGTTGGCCTCCTGGATCACGCGTCGGCCGCTGTCGGGGTCGGCGAGCGTCCTGGCGATGGCGATGCGCAGGTCGTCGGCGTCCATCTCGTCGTAGGGGGAACCCGTGTCCGCCGCCGCTGCCGCGGCCGACGGTATCGGGGTGGTGGCGAAGGAGGGGGTGGAGAGCAGCAGGGCCGGGGCGAGAGCACCGGCGGCCACGGCGAGAGCCACGCGGGACAGTCTCATGGAGTCAACCACCTTGGGTCGTGGGCATGTTGTGCGACGTGAGCATTGTGTCAAGGAGAGGCAGGCCGGGGGACTGCATGGATCATGCAGTCTTCACAGGTTCTTCATTGCCGACGGGCCGTGGGCGCGGGCCCGCTACGGAACGACACCCGGTACGGAACGACACCCGGTACGGAGCGCCACCGGTAGGGAGCGCCACCGGTAGGGAGCGGCCCGGCACGGAGCGACCCCGGCGCCGGCCTCTGGCGCCGGCCGGGCCGTGATCACCGTGCCGCCCCACTGGAACAGGGCCGCGACCGGCACCGTCACGGCGCGCGTGGGGCGGTCGTCGCGTGGTACCCGTGTCCCAGGCGGGTGCCGGTGAGCGGTTCGGACCACTCCCGGTGAATCTCTCAAGATCGGCTCGGTCGGAAAGGCGGGCGAGTTTACCCAAGCGAGTCGATTGCTATGCGTAGGGCAGCCGCGATTTCTTACCCTAACGGGCTGAATTTTTGTTGATCGTGGGTCCACCGGTCGCTCGGGCGCCCTACTCTGCAAAGGGTGAAAGCGTTGATGTCCCCAGAGTCCGAGGCCGACACTCCCGGTGAGTCCGCGCTGCCCGGCGCGCTGCCCGAGGCGCTGCGCGCGGAGCTCGTGGCCTTCCGCCGCGACCTGCACATGCACCCCGAGCTGGGCAACCAGGAGTTCCGCACCACCGCCGCGATCAAGGAACGGCTGGAGAAGGCCGGCCTCAAGCCGCGCGTACTCCCCGTCGGAACCGGGCTCGTCTGCGACATCGGCACCGGCACCGACTCGGGACAGTGGTCCGGAGGACCGCGCATGCTCGCCCTGCGGGCCGACATCGACGCCCTGCCCATCCCGGACACCAAGAGCGAGTGCCCGTACCGCTCGCGCGTACCGGACCGTGCCCACGCCTGCGGACACGACGTGCACACCACCGTCGTCCTCGGCGCCGGACTGGTGCTCGCCGCCCTGCACGAACAGGGCCTGCTGCCCCGGCCCGTACGGCTGGTCTTCCAGCCGGCGGAGGAGGTGCTGCCCGGCGGAGCCGCCGACGCCATCGAGGGCGGCGCGCTCGACGGGGTGCGCCGCATCCTCGCCGTGCACTGCGACCCCCGGGTGGACGCCGGGCGGATCGGGCTGCGGGTCGGCCCCATCACCTCCGCCTGCGACCGGCTGGAGGTCGCCCTGAACGGCCCCGGCGGACACACCGCCCGCCCGCACCTCACCACCGACCTGGTCACCGCCGCCGCCCGCGTGGTCACCGACGTCCCCCCGCTCGTCGCCCGGCGCGTGGACAGCCGCAGCGGGCTCGCCCTGACCTGGGGGCGGGTCGAGTCGGGCCACGCCCCGAACGTCATCCCGCAGCACGCCGAACTCGCCGGGACCGTGCGCTGCCTGGACCTCGACGCCTGGCGGCAGGCACCCGACCTCGTGGTCGGCGCCATCGACGAGATCGCCAACCTGTACCGGGCCAAGTCCGAGATCACCTACGTGCGCGGCGTGCCCCCGGTCGTCAACGAGGTCACCAGCACCGAACTGCTCCAGGCCGCCATGGTCGCCCGGCGCGGCACCGAGACCGTGGAGAACACCGAGCAGAGCCTCGGCGGTGAGGACTTCTCCTGGTACCTGGAGCAGGTGCCCGGCGCCATGGCCCGCCTCGGCGTCCGCCCGCCCGGCGAGCGCACCATCCGTGACCTGCACCAGGGCGACTTCGACGTGGACGAGCACGCCATCACCGTCGGCGTGGAGATGTTCACCGCGGCCGCGCTGATCGACGCCGTGCAGTAGCCGTGCCGTGCCGTAGCCACGTCGTGCGGTAGTCACGCCGTGCGGTAGTCACGCCGTGCGGTAGCCGCGCCGTGCGGTAGTCACGCAGGGCGCAGCGGCCCGTCGCGGTTGCGGCCGTGGCGGGCCGGGGCCACCCTGATGCACAGGCCCCGAGGTCACGCGGCACGCCTCGGACACCCCCGGCAACAACCCGCGGCACGAATGGGTAACGGCCCCGCGGAACCCCGTTCCCAGGAGTTTCTACGCGCGTTAATGTGCGCCGAACCGAGCGCCCGCTGCGGGGCTTTGGAGAATGGGGAGCTTCAGATGCGTCGGACATCGAGACTGACCCGCGCCGCGGTGGGGGCCGCGTCGCTCGCACTCGCCGCCACGGCCTGCGGCGGTACCAGCGGCGAGAGCGGCGGCGACGGCAAGGACGACAAGGGCCTCGCCATCGCGTACGACATCGGCGGCAAGGGCGACCAGTCCTTCAACGACGCCGCGTACGCGGGTCTGGAGCGGGCGAAGAAGGAGTTCGGCTACACGACCGCCGACATCGAGCCCACCGAGGGCGAGACCGACGCCGACAAGGAGCAGCGCCTCGCCTCGCTCGCGAAGCAGGGCTACAACCCGGTCATCGGCGTCGGCTTCGCCTACGGCCCGGCGATGAAGGCCGTCGCGTCGAAGCACCCGGACGTCACCTTCGGCATCGTGGACTCCGTGGTCGAGGGCGAGAACGTCGTCTCCCTCGTCTTCGCCGAGAACGAGGCCTCCTACCTCGCGGGCGTCGCGGCGGCCAAGGCCACCAAGACCAACACGGTCGGCTTCGTGGGCGGTGTCGACGTACCCCTGATCCACAAGTTCGAGGCCGGCTACAAGCAGGGCGTCACGGACACCGACCCCAAGGTCAAGGTGGTCTCGCAGTACCTGACGCAGACCGCGGAGGAGGGCGGCTTCTCCAGCCCCGACAAGGGCCGGGCCGCCGCCGAGGGCCAGATCGAGAAGAAGGCCGACGTCGTCTACCAGGCGGCCGGCCTCTCCGGTCAGGGCGTGATCGAGGCCGCCGCGAAGGCGAAGGTCTGGGCGATCGGCGTCGACTCCGACCAGTACCGGCAGGAAGCCCTCGCCGCGTACAAGGACCACATCCTGACCTCGGCCCTGAAGGACATCGACGGCGCGGTGTACGCCCTGGCCAAGTCGGTCGAGGACGGCAAGCCGCTGACCGGCACCCAGACCTTCGACCTCGAGTCCGACGGCGTGGGCCTGTCCGACAGCAACCCGAAGTACGCGGAGGTGCCGGGCCTGACGGACGCCGTGGCCAAGGCCAAGGCGGGCATCATCGACGGCTCCATCAAGGTCAAGACCGAGTAGACCGGCGCGGCACGGAACCGAACGGAGCGGGCGGGCACCCACGGCGCCCGCCCGCTCCGGCGTGCCACGCACCGCCGCCCCCCACCGCCGCCCCCCACCCATGCCGGCCACCACCGCTCGCTGCCGGACGCCTCCCGCATGTCGGCCGCCGTGGCTCGCTGCCGGACGCCTCTCGTACGTCGGCCACTGCGGCTCGCTGCCGGACGCCTCCCCCGTGTGTCGGCCACCACCGTTCACCGCCGGACACCCTCCGCATGCCGACCACCACCGCTCACCGCCGGGCACACCCGCGCACACGCCCCCGGCGTCACCCTCCGCCACCCTCCGTTTGCGTCCGGCAAGCCCCCGGCCGCCGCCGGGCCCCCGTCCGTGGCGCCTTGCTCACGGGCGCATAACAAGGTGGACAGAAGGGGTTTTCAGGCAGGTCTACGCGCGTTAATCTGCGGCGAAGCCAGCGCCGTAGCCGAACCGTCCGGCGCTTTGTACGACAGGAGCACCAGACATGCGCCGGATTTCCCGGATCACGGTCGCAGGCGCAGCGACCGCCTCCCTGGCCCTCGCCCTCTCCGCCTGCGGTGGCACCTCGACCTCCTCCGGGTCGGAGTCCAAGGGCGACAAGGGTCTCGCCATCGCGTACGACGTCGGCGGCAAGGGCGACCAGTCCTTCAACGACGCCGCGTACGCGGGCCTCGAGCGGGCGAAGAAGGAGTTCGGCTACGAGACGGCCGACGTCGAGCCCACCGACGGCGAGACCGACGCCGACAAGGAGCAGCGCCTGGTCTCCCTGGCCAAGCAGGGCCACAACCCGGTCATCGGCGTCGGCTACGCGTACGCCGCCGCCCTGAAGAGCGCCGCGGAGAAGTACCCGGACGTCACCTTCGGCATCGTGGACGACGCGACGATCGAGGCGAAGAACGTCGCCGACCTCGTCTTCAACGAGGAGCAGGCCTCCTACCTCGCCGGTGTCGCCGCCGCCAAGAGCACCAAGACCAAGACGGTCGGCTTCGTGGGCGGCGTGGACATCCCGCTGATCCACAAGTTCGAGGCCGGCTTCAAGCAGGGCGTCACGGACACCGACCCCAAGGTCAAGGTGGTCTCGCAGTACCTGACGCAGACCGCGGAGGAGGGCGGCTTCTCCAGCCCCGACAAGGGCAAGACCGCCGCCGAGGGCCAGATCGAGAAGAAGGCCGACGTCGTCTTCGCCGCGGCCGGTCTGTCCGGTCAGGGCGTGATCGAGGCCGCCGCCGCCAACAAGGTCTGGGCGATCGGCGTCGACTCCGACCAGTACAAGCAGGACGCCCTCGCGAAGTACAAGGACTACATCCTGACTTCGGCCACGAAGGACGTCGCGAAGGCGGTGTACAACCTCGCGAAGTCGGTCGAGGACGGCAAGCCCGAGACCGGTATCGTTCGGGGCGATCTGAAGTCCGGCGAGGTCGGCCTCTCGAACTCCAACCCGAAGTTCGCGGACAACGCCGAGCTCCAGGCAGCCATCGAGACGGCCAAGGAGAAGATCGTCAGCGGCGAGATCAAGGTCAAGAGCAGCTGAGCAGCAACACCTCGAACAGCGTGTAACCGCGGTGGTCGCACCGCTCGACGGGGTACGGGGAGGACGCCTCCGGGGCCCTCCCCGTACCCCGTCGTGTCGATGTGCCGCCGCCGCTTTTAGATGCCGTAGGGGCGCTACGCGCGTAGACGGCCCCCGTCCCCAGGAGAGTGCGCCATCAACGCGTCCAGCAGCCCTCCGGCCGGAGCGGCGGTCAACGAATCGGTGACCGCCGTCGAACTCGCCGGGATCACCAAGCGTTTCCCCGGTGTCGTGGCCAACCACGACATCCACCTGACCGTCCGCAAGGGCACCGTCCACGCCCTCGTCGGCGAGAACGGCGCCGGCAAGTCGACCCTGATGAAGATCCTCTACGGCATGCAGAAGCCGGACGAGGGCACCATCGCGATCGACGGCGAGCAGGTCGCCTTCTCGTCGCCCGCCGACGCCATCGCCCGCGGCATCGGCATGGTCCACCAGCACTTCATGCTCGCCGACAACCTCACGGTCCTCGAGAACGTGGTCCTCGGCAGCGAGAAGCTGTACGGCATCGGCGCCAGGGCCCGGCGGAAGATCAAGGAGATCTCCGAGCGGTACGGCCTCGGCGTGCGCCCCGACGTCCTCGTCGAGGAACTCGGCGTCGCCGCCCGCCAGCGCGTGGAGATCCTCAAGGTCCTCTACCGCGGCGCCCGCACCCTCATCCTCGACGAGCCCACCGCCGTCCTGGTCCCGCAGGAGGTCGACGCGCTCTTCGACAACCTGCGCGAACTGAAGGCCGAGGGCCTGTCGGTCATCTTCATCTCCCACAAGCTGGGCGAGGTCCTCTCCGTCGCCGACGAGATCACCGTCATCCGGCGCGGCACCACGGTCGGCACCGCCGTCCCCGCCGAGACCACCCCGCGCCAGCTCGCCGAGCTGATGGTCGGCAGCGAGCTGCCCACCCCGGAGACCGCCGAGTCCACGGTCACCGACCGCGAGGTCCTCGCCGTCGACAAGCTGCGCCTCGCGGCCCCCGGCGGCAAGGCCCTGCTCGACGACATCACCTTCACCATCCACGCCGGCGAGGTGCTGGGCATCGCCGGCGTCGAGGGCAACGGCCAGACCGAGCTGGTCGACGCGCTCATCGGCCTGCGCCACGCCGACTCCGGCACCATCCGCTTCCTCGACGAGGACATCACCGCGCTGCCCACCCGCAAGCGCCGCGAGCAGGGCGTCGGCTACATCCCCGAGGACCGCCACCGCCACGGCCTGCTCCTGGAGTCCCCCCTCTGGGAGAACCGCATCCTCGGCCACGTCACCGAGAAGCCCAACAGCAAGGGCGTCTGGCTCGACCCCAAGGGCTCCCAGGAGGACACCCGCCGCATCGTCGAGACGTACGACGTCCGTACCCCCGGCATCGACGTCACCGCCGCCTCCCTGTCCGGCGGCAACCAGCAGAAGCTGATCGTCGGCCGCGAGATGAGCCACAAGCCGCGCTTCCTCATCGCCGCCCACCCCACCCGCGGTGTGGACGTCGGCGCGCAGGCCGCGATCTGGGACCACATCCGCGAGGCCCGCCGCGAGGGCCTGGCCGTGCTGCTGATCTCCGCCGACCTGGACGAGCTGATCGGCCTGTCCGACACCCTCCGGGTGATCTACGACGGCCGGCTGGTCGCGGACGCCGACCCGGCCACCATCACCCCCGAGGAGCTGGGCTCGGCGATGACCGGCGCCGCCTCCGGACACCTCGAACACGAAGAGACCCCGGCCGACGGCGGCCCGGGCGCGGAAGACGAGGCCCGCTGATGAAGAAGTTCGACAAGGAGCGCGTGCTCCTCGCGGTGGCCGGACCGGTCATCGCACTCGCCGTGGCCTTCGTGCTCAGCGCGATCGTCCTGATCGCCTCGGGCAAGAACCCGGTCGAACCGTTCGCCCTGATGTTCGAGCAGGCCGGGTTCTCCGACATCCAGGTCCTGATCATCAACCAGGCGTCGATGTACTACATCGCGGCCCTGGCGGTGGCCATCGGCTTCCGGATGAACCTGTTCAACATCGGCGTCGACGGCCAGTACCAGCTCGCCGCCATGATGGCCGCGATCGTCGGCGCCCACGCGAACCTCCCCGCCTTCCTCCAGATCCCGCTGCTCCTGCTGACCGCCGTCCTCACCGGCGCCTTCTGGTCCGGCATCGCCGGCGTCCTCAAGGTCACCCGCGGCGTCAGCGAGGTCGTCGCGACGATCATGCTGAACGCCATCGCGACCTCCGTCATCGGCTACCTGTGGCTGCCCGACGTCTTCGGCGTCAAGATCGGCAACAACAACACCACCGGCGAGATGCACGAGTCCGGCTGGATCCCCGGCATCGACATGGGCGCGGCCGGCGAGATCTACGGCCTGGTGATCCTCGCCGTCCTCCTCGGCATCGGCTACTGGGTCGTCCTCAACCGCACCCGCTTCGGCTTCGACCTGCGCGCCTCCGGCGCCTCCGAGTCCGCCGCCGCGGCCAGCGGCGTCAACCCCAAGCGCATGGTGCTCACCGCGATGCTCCTCTCCGGCGGCCTCGCCGGTCTCGCGGGCCTGCCGATCCTGCTCGGCGACACCCACACCTACAGCCTCAACTTCCCCACCGGCATCGGCTTCCTCGGCATCGGCATCGCCCTGCTCGGCCGCAACAGCCCGGTCGGCATCGCCTTCGCCGCCCTCCTGTGGGCCTGGCTCGACAAGGCCTCGCCCGAGCTGGACTTCCACGGCTACGACAAGGAGATCGCGGTCATCATGCAGGGCCTGATCGTCCTCTCCGTCGTCGTCTCCTACGAGGCCGTCCGCGAGTGGGGCCTGCGCCGCCAGCAGCGCCGCGTCGGCGCCGAGCTGGCCGCCGGACACGTCCTCGGCGCCACCGACAACACCAAGAAGGAGGTGGCCGGCCGATGACCACCGCGACCGACCTCAACCAGCCCACGCTGGAGCACGGGGCACCGGCCGGCCGCCGGATCTCGCTGCCCGTCCTGCTGCTGATCATCGCCGGTGCCCTGGCACTGACCTCCATCGTCCGCCTGATCACCGGCGCCAACGGCATCACCAACGTCAGCCAGATGTCCACCGCGCTCCAGCTCGCCGTGCCGATCGGCCTCGCCGGTCTCGGCGGCCTGTGGGCCGAGCGCGCGGGCGTCGTCAACATCGGTCTCGAGGGCATGCTGATCCTCGGCACCTGGTTCGGTGCCTGGGCCGGCTTCCAGTGGGGCCCGTGGACCGGCGTCCTGATGGGCATCGTCGGCGGCGCGCTCGGCGGCCTGCTGCACGCCATCGTGACGATCACCTTCAACGTCAACCACATCGTCTCCGGCGTGGCCATCAACATCCTCGCCCTCGGCGCCACCCGCTACCTGGCCCCGCTCGCCTTCGAGGGCCACCAGGGCGGCTCCGCCAAGCAGTCCCCGCCGGTCGACTCGCTGGGCCACTTCTCGGTGCCAGGCCTCTCCGACGGCCTGGAAAGCCTCAACGACCAGCACTGGTTCTTCGTCTCGGACATCGCCGGCCTGCTCGGCGGCCTGGTCACCGGCGTGTCCTGGCTGACCCTGATCGCCGTCGCGCTGATCCCCGCCAGCTGGTACATCCTGTGGCGCACCCCGTTCGGCCTCCGCCTGCGCTCCTGCGGCGAGAACCCGGTCGCCGCCGAGTCCCTCGGCGTCAACGTCTACAAGTACAAGTACCTCGCCGTGATCATCTCCGGCGGCCTGGCCGGCCTCGGCGGCGTCTTCCTCTCCATCGTCGCCAACCCCTTCTACCTGGAGGGCCAGACCAGCGGCCGCGGCTACATCGGCCTCGCGGCCATGATCTTCGGCAACTGGATGCCGGGCGGCCTCGCCATCGGCGCCGGCCTCTTCGGCTACACCGACAGCCTCAACCTGCGCGGCGGCTCCGCCAACGTGCACGCCCTGCTGCTGCTCGGCGCGCTGCTGCTGATCGCCGGCGCCATCTGGCTCGCGATCCGCAAGAAGTACGTCAAGGCCGCGATCACGGTGGTCGTCGGCGCCCTCGTCTTCGCCTGGTACGCCACCACCGACGACGTGCCCAACCAGGTCGTCTCCGCCACGCCGTACGTCATCACCCTCGTCGTCCTCGCGCTGTCCGCCCAGCGGCTGCGCATGCCCAAGGCGAACGGCATGCAGTACCGGAAGGGGCAGGGCAAATGACCGACGTCGACTGGGGCGCGCTGCGCACGGCGGCCCGCGAGGCGATGGCCCGGGCCTACGCCCCGTACTCCGGGTACGCCGTCGGCGCGGCCGCCCTGGTCGACGACGGCCGCACCGTCACCGGCTGCAACGTGGAGAACGCCAGCTACGGCATCGGCCTGTGCGCCGAGTGCGGCCTCGTCTCCCAGCTCCAGCTCACCGGCGGCGGCCGGCTCACGCACTTCGTCTGCGTCGACGGCCACGGCGCGGTCCTCGTCCCGTGCGGCCGCTGCCGGCAGCTGCTGTACGAGTTCGGCGGCCCGGAGCTGCTGCTGGAGACCCCGGCGGGGGTGCTCCCGCTGTCGGAGATGCTCCCGCAGGCCTTCGGCCCCGACCACCTCACCAAGTAACACCCGCAACCCCGTAAGGAAAGCCAGGTATGGCCATGGACGTCATCTCCGTCATCCGCACCAAGCGGGACCGCGGCGAACTCAGCGGTGAGCAGATCGACTGGGTCGTCGACGCGTACACGCGCGGCGCGGTGGCCGACGAGCAGATGTCCTCGCTCGCGATGGCGATCCTGCTCAACGGCATGAACCGCGGCGAGATCGCCCGCTGGACCGCCGCGATGATCGCCTCCGGCGAGCGCATGGACTTCTCGTCCCTGTCCCGCCCGACCGCCGACAAGCACTCCACGGGCGGCGTCGGCGACAAGATCACCCTGCCGCTCGCCCCGCTGGTCGCCGCCTGCGGCGCGGCCGTCCCGCAGCTCTCCGGCCGCGGCCTCGGCCACACCGGCGGCACCCTGGACAAGCTGGAGTCCATCCCCGGCTGGCGCGCCCTCCTCTCCAACGAGGAGATGCTGAACGTCCTGGACGGCGTCGGCGCGGTGATCTGCGCGGCCGGTGACGGCCTCGCCCCCGCCGACAAGAAGCTGTACGCCCTCCGGGACGTCACCGGCACGGTCGAGGCGATCCCGCTGATCGCCTCCTCCATCATGTCGAAGAAGATCGCCGAGGGCACCGGCTCCCTGGTCCTGGACGTGAAGGTGGGCTCGGGCGCCTTCATGAAGACGATCGAGGACGCCCGCGAGCTGGCCTCCACGATGGTCGGCCTCGGCACGGACCACGGCGTGAAGACCGTCGCCCTGCTCACGGACATGGCCACCCCGCTCGGCCTCACGGCGGGCAACGCCCTGGAGGTCCGCGAGTCGGTCGAGGTCCTGGCCGGCGGCGGCCCCTCCGACGTGGTCGAGCTGACCCTCGCCCTGGCCCGCGAGATGCTGGCCGCGGCCGGCCTGCCGGACGCCGACCCGGCGAAGGCCCTCGCCGACGGCTCCGCGATGGACGTCTGGCGCCGCATGATCGCGGCCCAGGGCGGCGACCCGGACGCGGCCCTGCCCACGTCGAAGGAGCAGCACGTCGTCAAGGCGGGCGCCGCCGGCGTCCTGACCCGCCTCGACGCCTACGACATCGGCGTCGCCGCCTGGCGCCTGGGCGCGGGCCGCGCCCGCAAGGAGGACCCGGTGCAGGCCGCCGCAGGCGTCGAACTCCACGCCAAGCCCGGCGACACGGTCACCGAGGGCCAGCCCCTCCTGACCCTCCACACCGACACCCCGGACCGCTTCGAGTACGCGCTCGCGGCGGTGGAGGGTTCCTACGACGTGGCTCCGGCGGGCACGGACTTCACCGCCTCGCCGGTGGTGCTGGAACGCATCGCCTGACCAGGGGTTTCCTCGATCGGGTGAACGGGACCGGTGGACCTCCACCGGTCCCGTTCGGCATGCTGGGATCGGTGACGCACCGATAGGAGAACCGCCGGTGCGACACGAAGTCGCTCCACCCAAGTGGATGGCCTGTACGAGGAAAGAAGGTCATGAGCAGGTCATCCCGGACCAGTGTCCAAGGGCCGTTCCCACTTCCGCATGCGTCGCTGGCAACGGCGGGGTGTGAAGCCGGAAGCGCAAGCCCAAGAGCGGCACGGCCATCGGACCGCAACAGGCGGGGGGAAGGCCGGACGGGCTAATGAAAATGAACCCTTGACGACATCTCGTAACTCCTGTGCCGCGTTGATGGTGAGCTGTCGGCGGCAGACAGGCCCTGGCGCGGAAGAGCGCACGACGACCCCAGAGGATTGGCGCCGAAGGGGGAGGACACCGTCGGGCCCGGGATTAAGAGGGAGCCCACCCCGGTCGCATCTTGTGGGAGCGGAACGTGGAAACCCCGTTGGAGTCCGGGAGCGATCCCGGTAAGCCGGAGGCAACGAAGGACCAAGTCTCCAGCGGGACAGGATGATCCGAGAAGCGAACGCCGACAGGGCGAAAGCCCAGAGGAAAAGGACGTGGAGACCTCAGCCGCGTCCCATAACTCGTCGGACACGAGGCGATGCCTCGGCCCGAAAGGGAGCCCACGCGGATCAGGTGGGCCCGTGAAGAAGAACTGCGAAGAGACCCGAACCGAAGGGCAAGTTGGATGCCGAAGGAAGGTGTGGCAGTGACCGCCGTGGCGGCGATGCCTCCCACGACGGCGAACGGACCGGAGGACCACGCCCAGGCCTGGCACAGCATCGACTGGGCCAAGGCAGAGGCGTCGGTACGGCGACTGAGGTAGCGCATCTTCACAGCCGCGCAGGAAGGGGACCTGAAGAAGGTCCGAAACTTGCAGAAGCTCATGCTGCGCTCCCACTCGAACACGCTCGTAAGCGTGAAGCGGGTGACGCAGCAGAGCACAGGCCGTCGGACGGCCGGGATCGACCAGGAACGTGCGCTCACTCCGAACGCGCGAGGACGGCTCGCCGCTGAAATCACAGCGGAACGCTCGCCTGGAAAGCCCCTGCCCGTCCGGCGTGTGTACATTCCCAAAGCCAACGGAAAGCGGCGCCCCTTGGGAATTCCAGTCATCCGTGACCGGGTCCGCCAGGCCCGCGTCAAGAACGCACTGGAACCCGAGTGGGAAGCCCGGTTCGAACAGCGAAGTTACGGCTTCCGCCCCGGCCGGGGCTGTCATGACGCGATCGGCGCCATCTTCAATATCGCAGGCCAGAAACGGGCCAAGCGGTTATGGGTGCTCGACGCTGATCTGACAGCGGCGTTCGACCGTATTTCGCACGACCACCTGATGAGTCTCATCGGTACCTTCCCAGCGCGGGAAGCGATCCGGGGGTGGCTCAAGGCGGGAGTGATGGAATGCGGACGGTTTTCACCCACCGATGAGGGAACCCCTCAGGGTGGTGTGATCAGCCCGTTGCTGCTCAACGTGGCCTTGCACGGCATGGAAACGGCGGCCGGGCACCTCACAGAGGGACGTTCCCACAAGTCCCGAAGAGATGCTCCGGTCCTGGTCCGGTACGCAGATGACTTCGCGGTGTTCTGCCACAGCGAAGACGAAGCGCACCGGGTCAAGGAGCAGCTGGCTGTCTGGATGGCCCCGCGCGGGGTCGCCTTCAACGAGGAGAAGACATCGGTCCTCCACCTTGAAGAAGGCTTCGACTTCCTCGGGTTCAACATCCGGCGGTACAGCGGGACTCTGCTGATCAAGCCGAGCAAGGCGGCTGTGAAGAGGGTCCGGGAACGACTCCGCAGTGAAGTGATCGGCCTGCGAGGGGCGAACGCTGGAGCCGTGGTGAGGAGGCTCAACCCGATCATCAAGGGGTGGGCCACCTACTACCGGACGGTGGTGTCCAAGGAGACCTTCAAGTCCCTGGACTTCTACGTGTGGACGCTCACGCAGAAGTGGGTCAAGCACTCCCACCCGAACAAGCCGAAGAGCTGGCGACTGGCCAAGCACTACGGCGTCTTCAACTCGACCCGGAAGGACCAGTGGGTCTTCGGTGACCGGGACACCGGCACCTACCTCTAACAGTTCAACTGGACCAGGATCGTCCGGCACGTGATCGTCAAGGAACGCAACTCACCTGACGATCCATCGCTGGCCGAGTACTGGGCGAACCGCCGACGCAAAAGGATGCCCGGGACCGCCGACAGGTGGACCATCACCCTCGCATCCCGTCAGAAGGGGATCTGTCCGCTGTGTGAACAGCCCCTGATCCCCGATGCCGAGTACACACCGGACAACCCGCGCGAGTGGGCCGCGTGGTTCTCGGCATCGATGAAGCCGCTGCACAAGCACCACTTCATCTACCGGCGCGACGGCGGCTCGGACGAGCGGACGAATCTTCGCCTCGTACACGCCGACTGCCATCGCCAGCACCATGCCGGCGACCACAGAAGGGCCGAGCGAGATGACCGACCCGCGTGACTCCAGGGGCCCGCTTGAGCCGGATGCGGTGAACAGCCGCACGTCCGGTTCTGAGGGGGCCGGAGGGCGGCAACGCCCTCCGGCTACCCGACTGAGCGCACTCACTGTGAGCCAGGAGCCCGACCAGAACTGGGACGACCTCGTCCGGTTCTGGGAGGAGATGGAATGGCCCGAGGGCAGCAAGGTGGAGATCATCGAGGGGATCATCACCGTGTCACCTGCTCCGGGATTGCCGCACAACGTCATCGCCGCGCGCATCCATCGGCGACTGCACACGGTGATTCCCGAGGAGTGGGAGGTCTTCCAGACGTTGGCGATCGCCGTTCCGTCCCGCTTGGGGATGCTCATCCCGGACATTGTGGTGGCTCAACTGCCCGACCACACCGAGTCCGACACCCACATCCCCGCCGCCCTCGCCGAACTCGTGGTCGAGGTCACCTCCAAGTCCAACGCCCGGCACGACCGCATCAGCAAGCCCGCCGCCTACGCCACCGCGGGCATCCCCCTCTACCCCCTCGTCGACCGCTGGGCCCCCGGTGGCCCCACCGCCACGCTCTACGGCGAACCGAAGGGCGACGTCTACCGGGTGCTGAGCGCCGCCAAGTTCGGGGACCCCCTCAGGCTGCCCGCCCCCTTCGACCTCACGATCGACACCAGCGAGTTCCCCGAGTCCTGACTACCCCAGCACCGCCGCCACCCCCACCAGCACCGGCACCGAGACCACCGTCGACACCAGGATCGCGTCCCGCGCCAGCCGCTCGCCCACCCCGTACGTCGACGCGTAGGTGTACAGGTTCTGCGCCGCGGGCAGTGCTGACGTCACCACCACGTCGAGGAGTTGGGCGCCCCGCAGTCCGAAGACCCCCGACGCCAGCGCCCAGGCCACCGCCGGCTGGCCCACCGTCTTCAGCGCCACCGCCAGCAGCACCGGCCGCCGTTCCACGCCCCGCAGCGGCATCGTGGAGCCGCACAGGCCGATGCCGAAGGCCAGCAGGACCGCCGGGACCGACATGTTGCCGATCAGGGTCAGCGGGTCCATCACCGGGGCCGGTACACGCAGCCCGCTCGCTGCCACCGCTACGCCCGCCAGCGAGCCGACCGCTATCGGATTGCGCACCGGCGTCAGCAGCCGCCGCCACAGCGGGCCCTTCCCGCCCCCGCCCGACAGGTCCAGGAGCGTCACCGCCACCGGCGTCACCAGCACCAGCTGGAACAGCAGGACCGGCGCCACCAGCGAGGCGTCGCCCAGCACGTACACGGCGATCGGGATACCGAGGTTGCCGGAGTTGACGTAACCGGAGCACAGCGCGCCGATCGTCGTCCGGCCCACGCCCCAGCCCCGTACGACACCCACCGCGACGAAGACCCCGGCCACCGCGGCCGTGGACAGCGCCGTGACCAGCAGGCGGCTGGAGAAGACCACCGACAGGTCGGCGGTCGCCAGCGTGGTGAACAGCAGGGCCGGCGAGGCCACATGGAAGGCGAGCTTCGTCAGGACCTCGCGCCCCTGGGGCCCGAGGTGGCCCCGAAGACCGAGCACGTAACCGGCGGCGATGACGACCGCGATGACCGCAAAGCCGGTCAGTACCCCTTGCACGGCACCTCCCCGCCGAGCGGACGGACCTGGTGGGGCATGGCGGGGGGAGGGGATGCGTGGGGCATACAGCAAACCCTCCGGGCAGGGGCGTGCCCAGGTCAATGTGATCTCTGATGGTGGGCACCGATGAGTTCCCGGCCCGCCCCGGGTCTACCGCACGTGGACGCCGTGACACCCGCCGTACTCGTGCTGCCGGGGCCCGTCTCCCGAGGGGAGACACCCCGGCTCTGTGCCGAGGTGCGCGCACTGCTGGAAACCACCCGGGCCGGGGTGGTCGTCTGCGACGTCGGCGGGCTGGGACCGCCGGGGCTCGCCGTCGTCGATCTGCTGGCCCGCCTGGAGCTCACGGCCCGGCGGGCCGGGGGCCGGATCCGGCTGCGCGACCCCGACCCCGCCCTGCACGCCCTACTGGACCTCGTCGGCCTCCGCTTCGAGACGGAGCGGCAGGTCGAACAGCGGGAACCACCGCTTGGTGTCGAGGAAGCAGTGGAACCCGGTGATGCGGCCGTCTGAGATCTCCAGCACCTGGACCGCCCAGGGGGCATAGCCGCCCGCTTCCTCGTCCGGCTTGTAGTGCGCGAAGGCCGGCAGCCCATTGGCCTGGACCGGCACCAGCCGCGAGTTCGCGCACGCCGCGCCGAGCGTCGTCATGAAACCGGTGATGTCCGCCGGACCGGACAGCCACAGGTCGAACGGCGGCATCGTCATCACGGCGTCCTCGTGCAGCAGCGCCGTCAGCGCCGTCATGTCGTAGCCCTCGAAGGCCGCGACATAGCGCTCCAGCAGCTTCTGCTGCTCCTCGTCCAGCGGGTCGGACACCGCCGCGCCGTCGCCCCGCTCCTCCCGCTCGGCGAGGGTCGCGCGGGCGCGCTGCAGGGCGCTGTTGACCGACGCGACCGAGGTGCCGAGCAGCTCGGCGACCTCGCTCGCCCTCCACGCCAGCACCTCGCGCAGGATCAGCACCGCCCGCTGCTTGGGCGGCAGCTGCTGCAGCGCGGCCATGAAGGCGAGCCGCACCGACTCCTTGGCGACGGCGGCCTCGGCCGGGTCGGCGGTCGAGGGCAGTACGCGGGCGTCCGGCATCGGCTCCAGCCAGGTGCTGTCCGGGCGGGGGGACAGGGCGGCCCGGGCGAGGGGCGTCGAGTCCGTCAGGTCCATCGGGCGGGCCCGTTTGTTGCCCGCGGTCAGCATGTCCAGGCAGACGTTGGTCGCGATCCGGTAGAGCCAGGAACGGAGGCTGGAGCGGCCCTCGAACTTGTCGTAGCTCCGCCAGGCGCGGACCAGGGTGTCCTGGACCGCGTCCTCGGCCTCGAAGGAGGAGCCGAGCATCCGGTAGCAGTACCCCGTCAGCTCGACCCGGTGCTTCTCCAGCGCGGAATCCAGCTCCGTCGTCACGGTGCCGTTGGTCATCGTCCACCCACCCCTGTGGCGTCCCTTCGTGCGCGTCTTCGCGCCTCGCACTTCGGAAGCTACCGCAGCGGACTGACAATGGCCTGTGCAGTCAGGAAACGCGCAGGTCAGCGAGGCATGCTCAAGGCGCGCACCGGCGTGCCCCCCGCCTGCCGCCGCGCCGCGAGCGAACCGAGCGCCGTGATCGCCACGACGCCCAGCACCGCCAGCAGCCCGACCCCGACCGTCCCGGCCCAGCCTCCGGAGTGGAAGGCCATCGCGCCGACCGTGCTGCCCGCGCTGGAGCCGACGTAGTAGGCGGACTGGTACAGCGCCGAGGCCTGGGCGCGGCCGTGCGTGGCGGTCTTGCCGACCGCCGAGGAGGCCACCGCGTGCCCGGCGAAGAAGCCCGCCGTGATCAGCACCAGGCCCAGCAGGACCAGCGGCAGGGACGGGGCGAGGGAGAGCAGCAGCCCCGCCGCGGTCGTGGAGCCGCCCAGGTACAGCGCGCCGCGGCGGCCGAGGCGGCCCACCAGCCGGCCCGCCGTGGACGCCGACACCGTACCGACCAGGTAGACCAGGAAGATCGAGCCGATGAGGCCCTGCGGGAGCGAGAACGGCGCCTCCGCCAGGCGGTAGCCGATCACCGTGTAGACGCCGCCGAACACCGTCATGAACAGCGCGCCGATCGCGTACAGGCGGCGCAGCAGCGGGTCGGCGAGGTGGCCGCGGACCGTGCGGACCAGGACGCGCGGGCGCAGCGAGCCCGGCGTGAAGTGCTTCGGCGCGGGCAGCAGCAGCCGGAAGGCCACCGCGCACGCCACCGCCACCACGCCGATCACGCCGACGGCGACCCGCCAGCCCCACTCCTGGGCGACCCAGCCGGTGATGACCCGGCCGCTCATCCCGCCCACGCTGTTGCCCGCGACGAACAGGCCGATGGCGGTGACCAGCGCCCGCGGGGTGACCTCCTCCGCCAGGTACGCCGTCGCCGAGGCCGGCAGTCCGGCCAGCGCCGCGCCCTGCACCGCGCGCAGCGCGACCAGCGCCGGCAGCGACGGGGCGAAGGGCACCAGCAGTCCGACCGTCACCGCGACCGCCAGCGACGCCGTCATGACCGTGCGCCGTCCGAAGCGCTCCGACAGCGCGCTCATCGGCAGGACGAACACCGCGAGGCCACCGGTCGCGGCGGCCACCGTCCAGCTCGCGTCGCCCGCGGTGACGCCCATGTCGCCCGAGATCAGCGGCAGCAGGGCCTGGGTGGAGTAGAGGAGGGCGAAGGTCGCGACGCCCGCGAGGAAGAGGGCGAAACTCATCCGGCGGTAGCCGGGGCCGCCCGGGATCATGCGCGAGTCGCGGGTCTCGGAGGCGTCGGAGACGGATGCAGCGGCGCCCACGGTGGTGGACGCCCCGGTATCGGCGGGAGTCATACCGGGACCGTACGAAGCCCGCGACTCATCCGTCCAATGCATGGAATGGCCATAATCGTTCCCATGGTGCATCAGCAGAGCTCACAGGCCCGCCTGTCACCTTCCGGTGACACAGAAGACATCGTCGCGCTGCTCGCGCCCCGCCTCGCGCACTTCGCCGGCGTGGCCCGCACCGAGCACGTCACCCGGGCCGCCCAGGAGATGAACGTCCCTCAGTCGACGCTCTCCCGCGCCCTCGTCCGCCTCGAAGCGGACCTGGGCGTCGACCTGTTCGTGCGCCGCGGCCGCACCCTGGCGCTGACCGTCGCCGGACGCACCTTCCTCGGCTCCGTCGAACGCGCCCTCGCCGAGGTGGAGCGCGCCGCCGACGAGGTCCGCGCGGACGCCGACCCGGCCACCGGCAAGGTCGCCTTCGGCTTCCTGCACACGATGGGCGCCGAGACCGTACCCGGCCTGCTGCACGCCTTCCGCGCCGACCACCCCCGCGTCCGCTTCAGCCTCGTCCAGAACTACGGCGAGGCCATGCTGGAGCGACTGCGCGCCGGCGAACTCGACCTCTGCCTCACCTCCCCGGTCCCGGACGCCCCCGACCTGGTCGCCCGCCGCCTCGACGAGCAGAAGCTGCGCCTGGTCGTCCCCGCCGACCACTCGCTGGCCGGGCGCAGGCGCGTGCGCCTCGCCGAGGCCGCCGACGAGGCCTTCGTGACCCTGGAGCCCGGCTACGGCCTGCGCCGCATCACCGACGCCCTGTGCAAGGAGGCCGGTTTCCGGCCCAGGGTGGCGTTCGAGGGGGAGGAGGCGGAGACGCTCCGCGGTCTGGTCGCGGCGGGTCTCGGCGTCGCCCTGCTGCCGCCGCCCGCGGTGCCCCGCCCCGGCGTGGTCGAGCTGACGGTCACCGCCCCGCGCGCGGCCCGTGAGATCGGCGTGGCCTGGCTGGCGGGCCGTACGGACACGCCCCCGGTGGCGGCGTTCAAGAAGTTCCTGCTGTCGAGGAGGGGCCACCTGCTCCCCTCCTGACCCGCCACCTGCTCCCTCCTGACCCCGGCCGGCCCGGACGCGAGCCTTCTAACGCCGCAACGACTTCCCGAACCCCACCGCCAACGGCATCCGCAGCCCCAGCGGCGGGGGAGCGGCCAGCGCGTCCTCCACCGGCCGGGAGAACGACTGCCCGAACAGCACGCCCATCACGAAGTCCTCCGCCAGAGCGGCGACTTCCTCCCGGTAGTGCCGCAGACCGTGGCCGTCGGAGTGCACTTCGAACCGGCACACGGAACGGTTCGCCTTCTTCGCCCGGGCGGCCAGCCGGAACGAGAGCTCGGGGTCGCTGCGTTCGTCGTTCGTGCCGTGCACGATCAGCACCTGGCGCCCGGCGAGCTGCTTCACCGGTTCGGGTGGCGCGGCCATGTCCTCGTCGGGCAGCCAGGGTGCGATCGCCAGCACCGAGTTGACGGCCTCGTGTCCGCCCGCGCGCAGTGCCGCCCGTCCGCCCATGTCGACGCCGGCCAGGCAGACCGGTACGTCGCCGTAGCGCCGTACGGCCTCGTCCGCGGCCCAGTCGGCGTCCCGGGCGAGGTGGGCCTCCGTGCCGTTCCAGCCGCGGTAGCGGTAGTGCACGACATGCGTGGCCAGGCCCTCCTCCCGACCCGCGCGTGCCAGCCGGCGCCCCAACGCGCGTACGGAGGAGGCCGCCAGCAGCGGGGACGGTCTGCGGCTGGAGACCTCGTCGCCACCGGGGAGCAGCAGCACCACACCGCTCACCGCCGTTCCGTCCGGACCGAGCGTTCGCCCCAGCCGGGCCCGACGGACCGGCGTCGCTTGCTGTGCCATGGCAGAAGATTCTCAGAAGTCCAGGTGTACGCCACCCGTCCGCGCAGTCACCGTTACATATCGTCGGATCCGTACACCGCGGCCGGGCTCGTCGGCTACGCGCGTTCGCCCCGCGCTCTACGCGCGTAGGAGTTAGGGTGCGGAAATGACGAGCCAGAGCACCGCGAAGACCGCCGCGCAGGCCGCCACGACGACCACCGCGAAGGCCGCCACGACGAGCACCGCGCAGGCCGCCGCGAAGAACACCGCGAGGACTCCGGCGCCGGACCAGATCCGCCGGGCGCCGAAGGTTCTGCTGCACGACCACCTCGACGGCGGACTGCGTCCCGCCACGGTCGTCGAACTCGCCCGGGCGACCGGCTACGGGGACCTCCCCGAGACCGATGCCGGCCGGCTCGGCGCCTGGTTCCGGCAGGCCGCCGACTCCGGATCGCTGGAGCGGTACCTGGAGACCTTCTCGCACACCGTCGGCGTCATGCAGACCCGCGACGCCCTGGTCCGGGTCGCCGCCGAGTGCGCCGAGGACCTCGCCGCGGACGGCGTCGTCTACGCCGAGGTGCGGTACGCCCCCGAGCAGCACCTCGATCGGGGGCTGACCCTGGAAGAGGTCGTCGAGGCCGTCGACGAGGGGTTCCGGGAGGGCGAGCGCCGGGCACGGGACAACGGCCACCGGATCCGTGTCGGCGCCCTGCTCACTGCCATGCGGCACGCCGCCCGCGCCCTGGAGATCGCCGAACTCGCCAACCGGTACCGGGACCAGGGCGTCGTCGGCTTCGACATCGCGGGGGCCGAGGCCGGGTACCCGCCCACCCGGCACCTGGACGCCTTCGAGTACCTCAAGCGCGAGAACAACCACTTCACCATCCACGCCGGCGAGGCCTTCGGGCTGCCGTCCATCTGGCAGGCCCTGCAGTGGTGCGGCGCCGACCGGCTCGGGCACGGCGTGCGCATCATCGACGACATCCAGGTCCACGAGGACGGCACGGTCGAACTCGGGCGGCTCGCCTCGTACGTCCGGGACAAGCGCATCCCGCTCGAACTGTGCCCCAGCTCCAACCTGCAGACCGGGGCGGCCGACTCCTACGCCGAGCACCCCATCGGGCTGCTGCGCCGGCTGCAGTTCCGTGCCACCGTCAACACCGACAACCGGTTGATGTCCCACACCGGCATGAGCCGGGAATTCGAGCACCTTGTCGACGCGTTCGGTTACACGCTCGACGACATGCAGTGGTTCTCCGTCAATGCGATGAAATCAGCGTTCATTCCTTTCGATGAACGACTGGCCATGATCAATGACGTGATCAAGCCCGGTTACGCGGAGCTGAAATCCGAATGG
The DNA here is from genome assembly GCF_049975785.1 of Streptomyces sp. WG7. Taxonomy (NCBI): domain Bacteria; kingdom Bacillati; phylum Actinomycetota; class Actinomycetes; order Kitasatosporales; family Streptomycetaceae; genus Streptomyces; species Streptomyces sp. WG7. The sequence goes on along the minus strand of NZ_JBNGGE010000002.1, from coordinate 191,913 downwards.
CTGTTCCAGTAGAAGGCTTCCATCAGCGGTTTCTCGCACGATGAGGGCTGATAGGGGGTCTACGGTAATACGGAAATGGGGACGGGGTTTCACAATCCATCCGCATTTCGATGTTTGCCGCGGGGGGTGCCGCATGTTTACGGTCGAGTACCGCTCGTATCCCCGTCATCCCATTTCGAGGACGCATTTCATGAAGAAGTCTGCTGTCAAGACCCTCGGTGTCGCCGCCCTCGGTGCCGCCTTCGCCGCCGTCGGTGCGGGCACGGCCACCGCGGCCCCGGAGCTCCCGGACGCCACCCAGGCGGTGGACTCCGTGGCCCGGACGCTCCCCGCGGAGACCCTCTCCGATGTGGCGCCCCTCACGGCCAACGGGCTGGAGCAGACCCGCCACATCGCCGGTGAGGGTCTGACCGCCGCGCCTCCGCTCGCCGATCAGGTGGTCGCCGAGCAGCTCTCCGACCTTCCGGTCCAGCCGGTCGCCGGCCTGCTCGGCGGCATGCCGGCCAAGGGCCTGGTCTGAACGGCCTCCCGGACGGCGGCTGAGCCCGCATCCTCCCACGCGCCGACGGGGCGCACCCGGTGTCACCGGGTGCGCCCCGTCGGTGTACCAGAGGGGAGGTACGTCCGTCAGCCCGCCGGCACGGCCCCGTACGGGCCTTCCTCAGGCCATGGGCCCGTCACCAGGCCGTCGGCCCGTCACCAGGCCATGGGTCCGTCACCAGGCCGTGCGGGCGGCCTTCTCCTCGGACGGCAGCAGGAACCACAGGGCGATGTAGAGCAGGAACTGCGGGCCGGGCAGCAGGCAGGAGACCAGGAAGATCACCCGCATCGTGGTGGTGGAGGTGCCGAAGCGCCGGGCCAGCGCGGCGCACACTCCGCCGATCATGCGGCCGTTGGTGGGGCGGGCGAGGCGGGACATCGCGGCTCCTTCGTGAGCGTGTGGTGGGGCTGCCGTTCGGCTTCCCCTTCATCTGCCTTCCACGCTACGGAGACGAACGGAGCAAAGCGTCGCTCTACGGTGCGATTCCGACCCTGGGAATCGTCGGGGTCCGACCCTGAGTGGGCTCCTCCCGGCGGACGTCCTCCCGGCCGCCCCGCCGGGACCTGCGACGGAGCCGGGCGCGGCCCGCGGGGACCAGGGCGAGGTGCGCGAGGGCCACGCCCGCCGTGTTGAGCAGCAGTGAGTCGACGTCGACGACCTGGCCGGGCACCCCCGTCTGCAGCAGTTCGATGCCCAGCGACAACAGGGCCCCCGCGGCCGTGGTACGCAGCAGGGAGGCGAGCGGCGAGACGGCCAGCCGGCCGCCCGCCATCGGCAGCAGCACCCCCAGGGGCGCCAGCAGCGCGAGCGCCCCGCCGAGGGAATGGGCCGCCGCGGGCCAGCCGAGCGCCAGATCGGCGCGGATCCCGGCGCCCGGCTCCAGGTTGGGCGGCAGCACCCAGGGGACGTCGAGTGGCCGCAGCGTGTACCAGGCGACGAACGCGAGATGTGCGACCAGGAGGACACTTCCTGTCACACGGATGCGGAGCGCGACGCTGCCGCCGAGGAACCCATGACGCTGCACGCACCCCTAGACGCGGCCGCCGCCGTACTCGGTTCCGGTCCCTCCCTCGCAAGGGTGAGGCTTGCGCCACATGGCCCGCCCGCCGTCCCCCGGGGCGCCGGCCCCACCGCCGGGCCCGGGCCGGCGCCCCGGCCGCGCGTCACCGGCCGCCGGCCGTCAGCACGGCACGTCAGCACGTCAGCCGCCCGCGACCTCGCCGGACGGCGGTTCGTTGCTGCCCGGCCTGGCGCGGACCTCGTCCGTGCAGACGTAGCGGCGTGCGGGCCGGTCGGAGGGGCCGGCCAGGACGACGGAGCCGTCGCCCTCGGCCGCGGCCGAGTCGGAGAGGGTGCAGACGACCTGGGCGAGGGCGTACGAGGTGAGGTCGTCGGGGTCGGTGCCGAGGCGCAACGTGTCCTCGGGGTCGCCGGGGCGCGGGCCGGTCACGGTGATCCCGCGGCTCACGTCCGTGGTGTAGCCGGCCTCCTTCTCCGCGGCCGGCGACGGTGCCGTGAGCTGGTTCAGCAGCGCCTGGGCCACCAGCACGCGCCGCCCGGAGTCCGCCGCGCCGTCCGGCACCCGCACCGTCCGGTCCACGGCCACCAGCGACGAGCCGCAGAGCAGGAACACCTGCACGGGCACGCCGGGCGCCGTCCGCGCCGACACGTCCGGCTCGGCGAGCGAGCAGCGCACCCGCGAGGGCGCGGGACCGTAGTCCGTGGGTACCTCCGTGGCGCGGATGCCGCACCCGGCGAGCAGCGCGGCCAGCGCGGCCAGACCGGCCAGCCCGGGGAGTGCCGGCAGGCGGCGTGCGGTCATCAGACCTGTCCCTTCGCGTCCTTGCCCGTGCTCTCGTCGCCCGAGGCGCCCTCGGCGCCGGCGGGGCCGCCGGAGCCACCGGAGCCCCCCGTGTCCTCGGCGTCCTCGGCGTCCTCTTCCGCGGGCGGAGACGGGTCCTGCGGCAGTCGCAGCGTGAACACCGCGCCCCCGTCGGGGCAGTTGGAGGCGGTGATCTCCCCGCCGTGGATGTGCGCGTTCTCCAGGGCGATGGACAGGCCGAGCCCGCTGCCCTCGGAGCGCGGCCGGGAGGCGCTCGCCTTGTAGAAGCGGTCGAAGACGTGCGGCAGGACGTCCTCGGGGATGCCGGGCCCGTGGTCCCGCACCCGGATGACCACCTCGTCGTCCGCCCGCGTCACCGACACCCCCACCGGCGACCCGCCGTGCTTGAGCGCGTTGCCGATCAGGTTGGCCAGGATGACGTCGAGGCGGCGCGGGTCGAGCCGGGCGTGGATGCCGCGCTCGGCGTTCAGGTCGACGGCGTCCAGCCAGGCGCGGGCGTCGATGCAGGCGGTGATCTGGTCGGCGACGTCGACGTCGTCCAGGACCAGCCGGGCGGTGCCCGCGTCGAAGCGGGTGACCTCCATCAGGTTCTCCACGAGGTCGTTCAGCCGCCGCGTCTCGCTGACCACCAGTCGTACGGCGGGCTCGATCATCGGGTCGAAGCCGCCGCCCTCGAACTCCAGCTCCTCCTCCAGTACTTCCGTGACGGCGGTGATCGCCGTCAGCGGTGTACGCAGCTCGTGGCTCATGTCCGCCACGAAGCGCCGCGACGCCTGTTCCCGGCCGGCCATGTCCGCGACCCGCTTCTCCAGTGCCTCGGCGGCGCTGTTGAACGTGCGTGACAGATCGGCCAGTTCGTCGGTGCCGGACACGCGCAGCCGGGTGTCCAGCTTTCCCTCGCCCAGCCGTCGCGCCGCGACCCCGAGCCGGTGCACCGGCTTCAGCACGGTCGTCGCGAGGGCCTGCGCGAGTAGCGCGGAGCCGAGCAGCGCGAGCGCGGTCGCGATCCCCAGCGACCAGGCGAGCGAGTTCAGGTCCTTGGCCTCCGGCTCCAGGGACTTGAGCATGTAGCCGGTCGGCCCGCCGCCGATCACCTTCGTGCCGGCCACGAGCTGGGGCGTGTCGTCCTCGGTGATCCGCTGCCAGTACAGGTGGTACGGGTGCTTGTTGGCCTTGGTGACCTGCTGCTCCTTGTTCACCGCCGTGCGCAGCGACTCGGGTATGTCGGACAGCGAGAAGCCGCCCAGGCCGCCGGAACTGCCGTACACGGCGGTGCCGTCGGCGCTCTCGGCGACCAGCAGCACGCTGAACCGCTGGCCGCTGCCCGCCATCTGCCCCGCGGCGTGCTGCAACTCGTCCTGGGTGGGGTGCTCGGGCAGCGCGCCCGCCCGGTTCTGCATCTCCCGCTCGAAGTCGCGCAGCACGGCGTCCTGGGTGCGGGTGAGCACCGCCTCCCGGTTCAGCCAGTAGGCGATGCCGGACGCGGACACGGCGGCGGTGAGCGCGACCAGCCCGAAGACCAGCACCAGCCGCAGACGCAGGCTGGTGAAGCGCAGCCAGGACCAGACTCCCTTGCGAGCCGCGACCCAGCCGCGTGGACCCCCCTGGTGTTCCTGTGTCACTGAGGCGGATCCAGCCGGTAGCCGACACCACGCACGGTACGGATCAGGGTCGGGGACGACGGCACGTCCTCGACCTTGGCGCGCAGCCGCTGCACGCAGGCGTCCACCAGCCGGGAGTCGCCGAGGTAGTCGTGCTCCCACACCAGCTGCAGCAGCTGCTGCCGGGACAGCGCCTGCCCCGGCCGCCGGCTCAGTTCGAGGAGCAGCCGCAGCTCGGTCGGCGTGAGCTGGAGGTCCTCGCCGTTCTTCGTCACGGTCATCGCCGACCGGTCGATGACCAGGCTGCCGAAGCTCGCCGAGTCGGTCGACTCCCGCTCCCCGCGCCGCAGCACGGCCCGGATCCGGGCGTCCAGCACCCGGCCCTGGACGGGTTTGACGACGTAGTCGTCGGCGCCCGACTCGAGACCGACGACCACGTCGATGTCGTCGTTGCGCGCGGTCAGCAGGATGATCGGCAGCTGGTCGGTGCGCCGGATGCGACGGCACACCTCGAAACCGTCGATGCCGGGCAGCATCACGTCCAGCACGATCAGGTCCGGCCGCTGCTCGCGCAGCAGCTTCAGACCGTCCTCACCGCTGGCAGCGGTGGTCACCCGGTGGCCCTGGCGGCTCAGGGAGATCTCCAGGGCCGTACGGATGGCGTCGTCGTCCTCGATCAGCAACAGGGAAGGCACGGGCTCATTCTGGCCCATGGAGGGGGTGCGGTTCGACCTGTGGGTCCGGATGGGGCCCCGACACGCCGCCGGACCCTGTGAAGGAACGGTGGCGCAACCGTGGCGGACCCCTGTGACAGGTCTGTGACAGTCGGCGGACACGGCCATGAAGTCACCGGGGCAAGCTTTTCGGCACAGGCAACACAGCAGGCCGAAATCCGGAAGTCCACGACGGGGGGCGCGAGATGAACACGCTGAAGGGCACCAGCACCAGCGCAGTGGTCACGCGTCTGCACGACGTGCACCTGCACCGGGGTTCCGAGAAGTCCGGTGCCGATGGGGGCCCCTCCCGCGCGAGCGGGTTCGAGCGTGGGGGAGGGCGGGGGTGCGCTCGCGGCGCCGGGCGTCAGCACACCGCCTACATGGCGGTGGTCGACACGCGTCAGGGGGAGACGCACGGGGGGCCGGCGTACGGGGAGGACCCGGGGGAGCGCCGTTCGCTGTCGGAGGCGGAGTTCACCGCCTACGTCCAGGAACGCCGCGCCTCCCTGTACGCCACCGCCTACCACCTCACCGGCGACCGCTTCGAGGCCGAGGACCTGCTGCAGAGCGCGCTGTTCTCGACGTACCGGGCGTGGGACCGGATCACCGACAAGGCGGCGGTCGGCGGATACCTCCGCCGCACCATGACCAACCTGCACATCAGCGCCTGGCGGCGCCGCAAGCTCAACGAGTACCCGACCGAGGAACTGCCGGAGACGGCGGGCGACACGGACGCCATGCGCGGCACCGAGCTGCGCACGGTCCTGTGGCAGGCGCTGGCCCGGCTGCCCGAGCTCCAGCGCACCATGCTGGTCCTGCGCTACTACGAGGGCCGCACGGACCCGGAGATCGCGGACATCCTCGGCATCAGCGTCGGCACGGTGAAGTCCAGCATCTGGCGGTCGCTCCGCCGGCTGCGCGAGGACGAGGTCCTCAGCTTCGGCCGTGACCGGGAGGACGCCTTCGGCGAGTTGGTCGCCTGAAGGACGGTCCCCGTGAAAAAAGTTCGGGGCCGGGGTGTATCAGGGGGAGGACACCCGGCTCTTACTCACGGGGAAGCACCACGGGGGACACGGGGGAACAACCCCGGGGGGGATACGGGGGAACGGGGGAAACCGGGGGGAAGCACGGGGGAGCACAAAGAGAGCGGGGCTGGAGGGCCGGGGGGTCCGTCCAGTCCCGCTCTTGCTGTGTCAGGGGCCTGTGTCAGACGGCCTGGGTCAGGGGCCGCGTCACACCGCCGTACGCGCCGTGGCGCACCGCCCCGCCGCCGCGGCGGCCAGCCGGCCCATCGCCTCGTCCCGGTCGCAGACGTGGGCGCCCAGGGCCGTCTGCCGTGCGATGACCGACCGTTCCCGCCGCATCAGCCGCCAGCCGCGGCGCAGCAGGAACGGCACGGACTTGCGGCCCTCCCGCAGGTCCCGCAGGAAGCGGCGGCGGAAGGTCGTCAGCGGGCCCCGGCTCAGGCACAGCGCGTCGGCCAGGACGTCCAGGTCCCGGCAGCGGGACACGAGTTCGGCGGCGAACACGCCCTCGGCGAGGAACAGCGGGGTCCGCCCGATGTCGACCGTCTCCTCGCCGGTACGGGCGCTCAGCGCGATGTCGTAGACGGGCACGGGCGTACGGCCCGTGCGGCACAGTTCCGTGATGGCGGCGACGGCCGCGTCCGCGTCCCACGAGTCGGGATGGTCCCAGTCGATGTCGGAGCTCTGGGGCACCAGCGGCAGCGACGGGTCCGTGCCCTCCTTGTAGAAGTCGTCGAGGCGCAGCACCGGAAGTCCGGAGCGGGCGGCGAGGAGGGACTTGCCGGAGCCGGAGGGGCCGCAGAGCAGCACGACTCGCGTCGGTATGGGCGGATGGGAGCTCACGGGACACCAGTGTGAGGCATCGAACGGCCGCCGTACGACCCCGAGGGCCGGCTTTGAAGCAGGCGTCACACCTCAACTACGCTTCGCACGACGCCGATTACTCTCCGCGGTGCTTTCGAAGTACTCCGAAGCACGAGGTGGCTCGCCGATGGCCCGACACGCGTCCTCCTCCCGCACCCCGGCCGTCCGGCGTGCCCTGGCCGTCCTCGCGACCGCCGGGGCCGCACTGGGCGCGGGCGCCGCCACGGCCTCCGCGGAGGGCGGCCCGGATCCGCGGTCGGGCCTCCGGGCGGTGACCGGCACGGTCGGCCACGCCGCCGGTCCGGTCGCCGACCTCAAGCCCAACCCGCTGGCCGTCACCGGCGTCGACCCGCTGGACAACGGCGTGGGCACGAAGGTCGCCGACTTCCAGCCGCTGACCTCGACGGCCCTGACGGGGCCGGTCGCCCAGGCGCGGTCGGTGGGCGGCGTGCCGGTGGTGGGGCAGGCGACGGAGCTGCTGCGCTGACGCGGCCGGCCCGGCGAGGGGGTCAGGCGGTTCGGCCGAGGTGGGCTACGACAATGCGGATCACGTCGTCCTCGACGAGGTACAGAACCCGGTAGTCGCCGACATGGAGGCGTCGCAGGTTGGGTGATCCGTAGGGGACGGAGCCCTGTGGGCGGGGCTGCGTACTGAGGGATTCGACGACTTCGTAGACGGCTGACAGGCCGTTGGGGTCTTCCTTGAGGAAGCGCGCGGCCGCGTTGGACGCGCGAGGCTCCCAGATGATCTCGTAGGCCACTTACCGCAGCCCCAGCATCCGGCCGACTTCCTCGTGCGGAATGCCTGGTTCCAGCGTCCCTTCCGCCTTGCGTCGCTGGTAGTCGGCGAACACGAGGGCGTCTTCGAGATCCTCAATCACCTGCGGCGACACGAGAAGGGCGGCCACGTGCCCGTGGTCGGTGAGCGCGATGGTCTCGCGGCCGTGGGCGGCACGGCGCACGAGGTCGCCGAGCTGGGAGCGGGCGGCACTGATGGCGATCTCGGTCATGACCACATGATGGCTCAACTGTCATCTTGTGGTCAATTCCGTGATGGAGTGACACGAAGAGCCGCGCCTTCCCCGGACGGTGGGAGGGCGCGGCTCGGTCGTGGTGACGTGGCGGCTCAGTACGACGAGCCGGACGCGCCCAGCGCACCCGTCGGGTGCCAGACCGTCTTCGTCTCCAGGAACGCCGTCATGCGGTCGGTGCCCGGCGTCGCCGACCAGTCCGCGTCGTCCACAGGCTGTGGACGCAGGACGCGCTTGAGGTTGTCGGCCGCCGCGATCTCCAGCTCCTTCGCCAGCGCCTCGTCGGCGCCCGCGAGGTCGATCGCGTTGACGTCCTGGTGGGCGGCGAGCGGGGCGGCGATCTCCGCGGTGCGGCCGGAGAGGATGTTGACCACGCCGCCGGGGACGTCGGAGGTGGCCAGTACCTCGCCGAGGGAGAGGGCGGGGAGCGGGGACTTCTCCGACGCCACCACGACCGCCGTGTTGCCGGTCGCGATCACCGGGGCGACCACCGAGACCAGGCCCAGGAGCGACGACTCCCGCGGGGCCAGGACGGCGACCACGCCCGTCGGCTCCGGGGAGGAGAGGTTGAAGAAGGGACCCGCGACCGGGTTGCCGCCGCCCACCACCTGGGCGATCTTGTCGGTCCAGCCCGCGTACCAGACCCAGCGGTCGATCGCGGCGTCGACCTGCGCCGCCGCCTTCGACTTCGACAGGCCCTCGGCGTCCACGACCTCCGCGACGTACTGGTCGCGGCGGCCCTCCAGCATCTCGGCGACGCGGTAGAGGATCTGGCCGCGGTTGTAGGCCGTCGCGCCGGACCAGCCGCCGAACGCCTTGCGCGCGGCGACCACCGCGTCACGGGCGTCCTTGCGGGAGGAGAGCGGGGCGTTCGCCAGCCACTTGCCCTTTGCGTCGGTCACCTCGTACACCCGGCCGCTCTCGGAACGCGGGAACTTCCCGCCCACGTACAGCTTGTAGGTCTTGAAGACGCTCAGTCGGTTCTGGTCAGACATCGAGGTACGCCTCCAGGCCGTGGCGGCCGCCCTCGCGGCCGAAGCCCGACTCCTTGTAGCCGCCGAACGGCGAGGTCGGGTCGAACTTGTTGAACGTGTTGGACCAGATCACACCCGCGCGCAGCTTGTTCGCGACCGCCAGGATGCGCGAGCCCTTCTCCGTCCAGATGCCCGCGGAGAGGCCGTACGGGGTGTTGTTGGCCTTGGCGACCGCCTCGTCCGGCGTACGGAAGGTGAGGACGGACAGCACCGGGCCGAAGATCTCGTCGCGGGCGACGGTGTGCGCCTGGGTGACGTTCGTGAAGAGCGTCGGGGCGAACCAGAAGCCGTTCTCCGGGAGTTCGCAGGCCGGGGACCAGCGCTCGGCGCCCTCCGCCTCGCCCTGGTCGGCCAGCGCGGTGATCCGGGCCAGCTGTTCGGCGGAGTTGATCGCGCCGATGTCGGTGTTCTTGTCCAGCGGGTCGCCGAGGCGCAGGGTGGAGAGCCTGCGCTTGAGGGAGTCCAGCAGCTCGTCGTGGATCGACTCCTGGACCAGCAGGCGGGAGCCCGCGCAGCAGACCTGGCCCTGGTTGAAGAAGATGCCGTTGACGATGCCCTCGACGGCCTGGTCGACCGGGGCGTCGTCGAAGACGATGTTGGCGCCCTTGCCGCCCAGTTCGAGCGTCAGCTTCTTGCGGGTGCCCGCGACCGTGCGCGCGATCTCCTTGCCGACGGCGGTGGAGCCGGTGAAGGCGACCTTGTTCACGTCGCGGTGGGCGATCAGCGCGGCGCCGGCGCGGCCGTCGCCGGTGACGATGTTGACGACGCCCTTGGGCAGGCCCGCCTGACGGCAGATGTCCGCGAAGAACAGGGCGGAGAGGGGGGTCGTCTCGGCGGGCTTGAGGACCACCGTGTTGCCCGTCGCGAGCGCCGGGGCGATCTTCCACGCCAGCATCAGGAGCGGGAAGTTCCACGGGATGACCTGGCCGGCGACGCCGAGCGGGCGCGGGTTCGCACCGTAGCCGGCGTGGTCGAGCTTGTCGGCCCAGCCCGCGTAGTAGAAGAAGTGCGCGGCGACCAGGGGGAGGTCCGCGTCGCGGGTCTCCCTGATCGGCTTGCCGTTGTCCAGGGTCTCCAGGACGGCCAGCTCGCGGCTGCGCTCCTGGATGATCCGGGCGATGCGGAAGAGGTACTTCGCGCGCTCGGAGCCGGGGAGCGCCGACCACTTCTCGAAGGCCTTGCGGGCGGCCTTCACCGCGCGGTCGACGTCCGCCTCGCCGGCCTCGGCGACCTCGGAGAGGACCTCCTCGGTGGAGGGGGAGACGGTCTTGAAGACCTTGCCGTCGGCGGCCTCGGTGAACTCGCCGTCGATGAACAGGCCGTAGGACGCGGCGATGTCGACGACCGCGCGGGACTCGGGCGCCGGTGCGTACTCGAAAACAGGTGCCATGGTGATCAGTCCACCGTCACGTAGTCGGGACCGGAGTAGCGGCCGGTGGCCAGCTTCTGGCGCTGCATCAGCAGGTCGTTCAGCAGCGAGGAGGCGCCGAAGCGGAACCAGTGGTTGTCCAGCCAGTCCTCGCCCGCGGTCTCGTTGACCAGGACCAGGAACTTGATCGCGTCCTTGGTGGTACGGATGCCACCGGCCGGCTTCACGCCGACCTGGACGCCGGTCTGCGCGCGGAAGTCGCGGACCGCCTCCAGCATCAGGAGGGTGTTGGCGGGCGTGGCGTTGACCGCGACCTTGCCGGTGGAGGTCTTGATGAAGTCGGCCCCGGCCAGCATGCCGAGCCAGCTCGCGCGGCGGATGTTGTCGTACGTCGACAGCTCGCCGGTCTCGAAGATGACCTTCAGGCGGGCGGACGTGCCGCAGGCCTCACGTACGGCGGCGATCTCGTCGTACACCTTCATGTAGTTCCCCGCGAGGAACGCGCCGCGGTCGATGACCATGTCGACCTCGTCCGCGCCCGCCGTCACGGCCTCGCGCACGTCGGCCAGCTTGACGGCCATCGAGGCGCGGCCCGCCGGGAACGCGGTGGCCACCGAGGCGACCTTGACGTCCGAGCCTGCGACGGCCTCCTTGGCGGCGGGCACCATGTCGGGGTAGACGCAGACGGCCGCCGTCGCCGGGGCGGTGCGGTCGGTCGGGTCGGGGCGGACCGCCTTCGCGCCGAGCGCCCGGACCTTGCCCGGGGTGTCCGCGCCTTCCAGCGTCGTCAGGTCGACCATCGAGATGGCGAGGTCGATGGCGTACGCCTTCGCGGTGGTCTTGATCGAACGGGTGCCGAGCGAGGCGGCGCGCGCCTCCAGGCCGACCGTGTCGACGCCGGGCAGCCCGTGGAGGAAGCGGCGCAGCGTGCTGTCGGACGCGGTGACGTCGGCGAGTCCGTGTGCGGGAACAGCGGATGCAGTGGTGGGCATGGTCACCAGGCGAGCATATCTACGCGCGTAGCGGCTGTACAGTCCCGCGCGCTCGTTCCGTGGACCGGCACCACCGATGAGCGCCGCCGGGGCCGTCGGGCACAATCGGCACCATGACGACCCCGGAGTCCCAGTCACCACCGCCGCAGCCGCCGGTACCCGTGTCGAAGGACCGGATCTACCGCTCGCCCGCGGGCCTCGCCGGCGGGGTCCTGCTGCTCGCCCTCGCCCTCTGGCTCGGCATCGACGCCCTGGTCGCGGGCGAGGGGCGCACGCCCTGGACGGCGGTCGCGGCGCTGCTCTTCCTCGTGCCGCTCATCGCCGCCTACACCGTGCGGCCCGCCGTCTTCGCGGGCGACGACCGGCTGCGGGTGCGCAACCCCTTCCGGGTGATCGTGCTGCCCTGGGGGCAGGTCGCCTCCTTCCGGTCCGGCTACTCCAACGAGGTCTTCACCGAGTCCGGCGACAAGTACCAGCTGTGGTCCATTCCCGTCTCGCTGCGCGCCCGGAAGAAGGCCGCGCGACGGGAGACGCGGCGGGTCTCCGGGGGCGGCCAGGGACGCGGCGGGATGCTCGGCGGCCTCGGCGGTCTCGGCGGGGGCGGTGCGCGGGGTGGTGCCGGGCCCGCCGCGGCGGACGCGCCGGTGCGGGCGGAGACCGACAAGGTCATGGACGACCTGCGCGAGACGCTGGAGGCGCGGAAGCAGGCCGACACCTCCCAGGGCGAGGTGACGGTGCGCTGGGCCTACGAGGTCGTCGCGCCGGCGGCGGCCGGGGCGGTGCTGCTCGCTGTGCTGCTGGCTACCGGCTGACGCTCCACGGCGCGGGCACGGGCACGGGCCCGCTGCCGGGCGGGGCCAGGGGATCACGAGGACGCGGCGCCGGCTCCCTGGTGCTTCGGCGGTGCGCGTACGGGAAGATCACCCGATGGGGTGCCTCCGGGTGGGGGCACCCCATCGGGGTCGAGTGATCAGCCTCGCGCGGTCAGATTCGCGCGGTCAGATGCCCGCCGCCGTCGACAGGTCCCGCTTGAGGGCCGTCAGCAGGTCCGTCGCCTTCGCGCGTGCTCCGGGCAGATCGGCGCGCGCCGCTACCGGGACGACCACCTCCAGGTAGCACTTCAGCTTGGGCTCCGTGCCGCTCGGGCGGACGACCACCCGGGCGCCGTCGAGGGTGTAGCGCAGGCCGTCCGTGGGCGGCAGCGTGTCCGTGCCCCGGGTGAGGTCCTCGGCCTTCGTGACGGGGAGGCCCGCGAGGAGCGTGGGGGGCTGTTCGCGCAGGCGGCGCATCGCGGCGGCGATGACGGAGAGGTCCTCGACGCGGACCGAGAGCTGGTCGGTGGCGTGCAGGCCGTGCTCCACGGCGAGGTCGTCGAGGAGGTCGAGGAGGGTGCGGCCCTCCTCCTTGAGGGTCGAGGCCAGTTCTGTGATCAGGAGGGCCGCGGTGATGCCGTCCTTGTCGCGTACGCCCTCGGGGTCGACGCAGTAGCCGAGGGCCTCCTCGTAGCCGTAGCGCAGGCCCTCGACACGGGCGATCCACTTGAAGCCGGTGAGGGTCTCCTCGTACGGCAGGCCCGCCTTCCCGGCGATGCGGCCGAGGAGGGAGGAGGAGACGATCGACTCCGCGAACGTGCCGTGCGCACCGCGGCCGACCAGGTGGGCGGCGAGGAGGGCGCCGACCTCGTCGCCGCGGAGCATGCGCCAGTCGGTGCCGTCCTGTACGGCGACGGCGAGGCGGTCGGCGTCCGGGTCGTTGGCGATGATCAGGTCGGGGCCGGTCTCGCGGGCCTTCGCGAAGGCGAGGTCCATCGCGCCGGGCTCTTCCGGGTTGGGGAAGGCCACGGTGGGGAAGTCCGGGTCGGGGTCGGCCTGCTCGGTCACGAGGGCGGGGGAGGGGAAGCCGGCCCGGGCGAAGGCCGCGAGGAGGGTGTCCTTGCCGACGCCGTGCATCGCGGTGTAGACGGTGCGCGCGGTGCGCGGGGAGCCCTCGGAGAGGACCGCGTCCGTGCGGGCGAGGTAGGCGTCGAGGACGGAGTCGTCCAGGATCTGCCAGCCGGTCTCCGGACGGGGCACGTCGTTCAGCGAGCGTACGGCGTCGATCTCCGCGGCGATCCGGGCGTCGGCGGGGGGCACGATCTGGGAGCCGTCGCCGAGGTACACCTTGTAGCCGTTGTCGCGGGGCGGGTTGTGGCTGGCGGTGACCTCCACGCCGGCGACCGCGCCGAGGTGCCGTACGGCGAAGGCGAGGACGGGGGTGGGGAGGGGGCGGGGGAGGACGGCCGCCCTGAGACCGGCGCCGGTCATCACCGCGGCGGTGTCGCGGGCGAAGTCGGCGGACTTGTGGCGGGCGTCGTAGCCGATCACGACCAGGCCGGCTGTGCCGTCCCCGTGCTCGATCCCCTGCTTCTTCAGGTACGCGGCCAGGCCGGCGGCGGCCCGGATGACGACGGAGCGGTTCATGCGCATCGGACCGGCGCCGAGCTCGCCCCGCAGGCCCGCGGTGCCGAACTGGAGGGTGCCGGAGAAGCGTGCGGTGAGCTCGTCGTGGTCCTGGGCGTCGATCAGCTCGGCGAGTTCCGCGCGGGTGTCCGCGTCGGGGTCCTCGGCCAGCCATGCCCTGGCCCGTGCGAGGAGGTCGTCGTGCACGTCGGTCAGCCTCTCTGTGGTCGTGGTCTGTGCGGGGGCCTGCGGCGGCCTGTGCGGGGTGGGTGGGGGTGCGGGGACCTGCGGCGGCCTGCGCGGGGTGGGTGGGGGTGGCTCGGTGCGTCGTGTGGTGGGTCGGGGCCGCGCCGGGGGGTGTCCGTCCTCGGAACGGCGCGGAATCGGTCGGCCACGGAAGTGCCGGCGCGGACGCGCCAACCGCTGCGGGCGGACACCCCCCGACACGTCCCCTTCTCGCCGTACGCGGCTCTCCGCCCGTCGCGCACCGGGGCTGCGGGCAGTCGTGCGGCCGGGGCGGCACGGGTGGGCGGTGGGCCGCGTCACCCGTACCGCACCGGCGTCGGTGGACCGGCGGCTACAGCCGTCCCAGCACCTGCGTCAGCAGCGACCCCATCCGGGCGGCGGAGTCGCGGCCCGCCTGCAGGACCTCCTCGTGGTTGAGGGGCTCCCCGGTCATGCCCGCCGCGAGGTTGGTCACCAGCGAGATGCCCAGCACCTCCGCGCCGGCCTCGCGGGCGGCGATCGCCTCCAGCACCGTCGACATGCCCACCAGGTCGGCACCGATGACGCGGGCCATGCGGATCTCGGCCGGCGTCTCGTAGTGCGGGCCGGGGAACTGGGCGTAGACGCCCTCCTCCAGCGTGGGGTCGACCTCCTTGCACAGGGCGCGCAGGCGGGGGGAGTAGAGGTCCGTCAGGTCGACGAAGTTCGCGCCGACGATCGGGGAGGTGGCGGTGAGGTTGATGTGGTCGCCGATCAGGACCGGCTGGCCGGGGCGCATGCCCTCGCGCAGGCCGCCGCACCCGTTGGTCAGGATGATCGTCTTGGCGCCGGCGGCGACGGCCGTGCGGACGCCGTGGGCGACGGCGGCCACCCCGTGACCCTCGTAGTAGTGGGTGCGGCCCAGGAAGACCAGCGCGCGCTTGTCACCGATGGCGTACGAGCGGACCCTGCCGCCGTGTCCCTCCACCACCGGCTTCGGGAAGCCGGGGAGGTCGGTGACCTGGAGATCGGCCTCGGGATCGCCCAGGGCGTCCACGGCCGGTGCCCAGCCGGAGCCCATCACGAGGGCGACGTCGTGGGTCTCGGCGCCGGTGAGTTCGCGCAGGCGGGCCGCGGCGGCGTCGGCGGCGGCCCTCGGGTCTGCTGGGGTGGCGCCCTGGATGTCGTCCGGAAGAAGAGATGCGTTCACGCCGAAGAGGGTAGCCGGTTTACGCCTACGCGCGTAGATGACAGAGCTCACGGGATTGCGATCGTTGTCCTGTCGTTTCCGACGAAGGACCGTTTCCAGGTGGGGCGAGGGCGACCGCGGCTCAGCAGGGGCGCTTGCGGAGCTCCATGACGTAGTCGTGCGGCGCGCCGGCCGATTCCGCGGCGTCCGCGACCCCGCCCAGGTAGCGGGCGGAGGGCAGGCCGCCCTCGTAGGCGTTCAGGACGTAGGTCCAGGCGCCCTCTTCGCCCTCCAGGGTGTGGACGCGTACGCGCGTACGGCGGTATATGTCCAGCCCCACGCCCTCCCAGCGGTCCATCGACTCCTCGTCCATCGGGGCGATGTCGTAGAGGGCCACGAAGACCTGGGAGATCGGATCCTCGACGAGGGTCGCGAGCGCGCCCTCCCAGCCCATGTGCTCGCCCCCGAAGGTCAGCCGCCACCCGTTCAGCCAGCCGGTGGCGCGCAGCGGCGAGTGCGGGGCGCGGCGGGTCATCAACCGCGCGTCGAGGTTGCCGGCGTAAGCGGCGTAGAGCGACATGGGGAGAGGGTACGGCAGGCTCCCGGGCGCCGCTCTTGTAACAGACGTGCCCCCGGGCGGCCCCACGTTGAAGGGTGCGGGACAATGGAGTACGTGACTCGGATCGTGATCATTGGCGGCGGACCCGGCGGATACGAAGCGGCGCTGGTGGCCGCGCAGCTCGGCGCGGAGGTGACCGTCGTCGACTGCGACGGTCTGGGCGGGGCGTCGGTGCTGACCGACTGCGTGCCGTCCAAGACCCTGATCGCCACGGCCGAGGTGATGACCACCTTCGACTCGTCGTACGAAGAGCTGGGGATCATCGTCGCCGACGACACCCCGCCCATGGAGCAGACCGCCCGGGTGGTCGGCGTGGACCTGGGCAAGGTCAACCGGCGTGTGAAGCGGCTCGCGCTGGCGCAGTCGCACGACATCACGGCCTCCGTGACGCGCGCCGGGGCGCGGGTCGTGCGCGGGCGCGGGCGGCTGGAGGGCATGCAGGCGCTCGACGGGTCGCGGAAGGTCGTGGTGCGCGCCGCCGACGGGAGCGAGGAGACGCTTACCGCGGACGCGGTGCTCATCGCGACCGGCGGGCATCCCCGTGAGCTGCCGGACGCCCGGCCCGACGGCGAGCGGATCCTGAACTGGACCCAGGTGTACGACCTCGAGGAGCTGCCCGAGGAGCTCATCGTCATCGGGTCCGGCGTGACCGGTGCCGAGTTCGCCGGCGCCTACCAGGCCCTCGGGTCGCGCGTGACGCTCGTGTCGTCGCGGGACCGGGTGCTGCCCGGCGAGGACCCGGACGCCGCCGCCGTGCTGGAGGACGTGTTCCGGCGGCGCGGCATGAACGTCATGTCGCGGTCGCGGGCCCAGTCCGCCAAGCGCGTGGGGGACCGGGTGGAGGTGACGCTCGCCGACGGGCGCGTCATCACCGGGTCGCACTGCCTCGTGGCCGTGGGCGCCATCCCCAACACCGAGGGCATGGGGCTGGAGGAGGCCGGGGTCAAGCTCAAGGACTCCGGGCACATCCGGACCGACCGGGTGTCGCGGACCTCGGCCCCCGGGGTGTACGCCGCCGGTGACGTGACCGGCGTCTTCGCGCTCGCCTCGGTCGCCGCCATGCAGGGGCGCATCGCCATGTACCACTTCCTGGGCGACGCCGTGACCCCGCTGAACCTGAAGACCGTCTCGTCCAACGTCTTCACGGACCCCGAGATCGCCACGGTCGGGTACTCGCAGGCGGACGTCGACGCCGGCCGGATCGACGCCCGTGTCGTCAAGCTGCCGCTGCTGCGCAACCCCCGGGCCAAGATGCAGGGCATCCGGGACGGCTTCGTCAAGATCTTCTGCCGGCCGGGCACCGAGATCGTGGTGGGCGGTGTCGTGGTGGCACCGCGCGCCTCGGAACTCATCCATCCCATCTCGATCGCGGTCGACAACAACCTGACGGTCGAACAGATCGCGAACGCCTTCACCGTGTACCCCTCTCTTTCGGGGTCGATCGCCGAGGTGGCACGGCAGTTGCACACGCGGAAGGCCGGCGGGGAGGGCTAGGGCGGGAGCCCGCGGCCGGAACCGGATCCCCGCTGGTCACGGGGAGTTGCGGAGTGTGTGGGCGGCATAGGCGGCCGGAGTAGGCGCATATACCACTTCCCGCCCTGCCCTGCGAACAACTTCTGTTATTCGGCGCATACTGCTGAAAGCAGACGGTCGTTGGGGTTACTGTCAGTTTCGTGTTCGCTGCAGAACGTCGCCAATTGATCCTCGAAATGGTGCGAGCGAACGGGGCCGTGTCGCTCCGTGAGCTCGCCCGCGTCGTCCAGACCTCCGAAGTGACCGTACGGCGGGACGTGCGCGCACTGGAGGCAGAAGGACTCCTCGACCGCCGGCACGGTGGTGCGGTACTGCCGGGTGGCTTCACGCGAGAGTCCGGCTTCCCGCAGAAGTCCCATCTCGCGACCGCCGAGAAGACGGCCATAGCCGACCTCGCCGCGGGCTTCGTCGAAGAGGGCGAGGCCATCGTGGTGGGGGCCGGCACCACCACGCAGGAGCTGGCCCGCCGGCTCGCGCGGGTGCCCGGCCTGACCGTCGTCACCAACTCGCTGCTCGTCGCCCAGGCCCTCGCCCACGCCAACCGGGTCGAGGTCGTGATGACCGGCGGCACCCTGCGGGGGTCCAACTACGCCCTGGTCGGTTCGGGCGCCGAGCAGTCCCTGCAAGGGCTGCGGGTGTCCAAGGCCTTCCTGTCCGGGAGCGGGCTGACGGCGGAGCGGGGGCTGTCCACGTCCAACATGCTGTCGGCGTCCGTCGACCGCGCGCTGGTGCAGGCCGCCGCCGAGGTCGTCGTCCTCGCCGACCACTCCAAGCTGGGCACGGACACCATGTTCCAGACCGTGCCCACGGACCTCATCACCCGCCTGGTCACGGACGAGCCGGCCGCCCACGACGACCGCGCCGCCACCGAGCTCCAGGCCCTGGCCGACCAGGGCGTGCAGATCGCCGTGACCGGGGCGTCGGGGGGAGCGGCGACCGGCTCGGGAGGCCCCGCGGCCCCGGGGGTCTCGGGGACCTCCGGCAGTGATGCCGTCCCGGCACGCCAGCAGCGCCGGGACGTGCCGCTTCCGGGACCACGCCGTCAGGTCCCGGGAGCTGCGGCCGGCCTGCGGTCGGCGACGGCCCTGGGTGAGCAGAACGCCGGGGCGGAACGGGCACGCGTCGCGGACATGCGCCGACGCTGAGCCACCGCACGGTCCGTCGCGTCCCCCGGCACCAACGGCGGGGGCGCCCGGCGGACCGCTGTGGTCCACCGGGCGCCCCCGCCCCGGACGTGCGTACGGTCGTCAGGCCCTCGTCGGCCTGCGTCAGGTTCCGTCGGGCCCACGTCGGGCCCCACGTCGGGCCTCGGTCGGGCCCACGTCGGGTCCTCGCCAGGCCTCCGTCGGGCCTCCGCCAGGCCCTCGTCGGCCTGCGTCGGGCCCTCGTCGGGCCTCG
The DNA here is from genome assembly GCF_049975785.1 of Streptomyces sp. WG7. Taxonomy (NCBI): domain Bacteria; kingdom Bacillati; phylum Actinomycetota; class Actinomycetes; order Kitasatosporales; family Streptomycetaceae; genus Streptomyces; species Streptomyces sp. WG7. Next base: position 173,516 of record NZ_JBNGGE010000002.1, on the reverse strand, counting down.
GTCGGGCCCACGTCGGGCCTCCGTCAGGCCCGGTCGGGCCTCCGTCAGGCCCGACGCTCGGCCCTTCGCTCAGTCCTTGATCTCGCAGATCGCCGCGCCCGACGTGACGGACGCGCCGACCTCGGCGCCCAGGCCCTTGACGGTGCCGGACTTGTGGGCGTTGAGGGGCTGTTCCATCTTCATGGCCTCCAGGACGACGATCAGGTCGCCTTCCTGGACTTCCTGGCCCTCCTCCACCGCGATCTTCACGATGGTGCCCTGCATCGGGGAGGCGAGGGTGTCGCCCGAGGCCGCCGGGCCGGACTTCTTCGCCGCGCGCCGCTTGGTCTTGGCGCCGGCCGCCAGGCCGGTGCGGGCCAGGCTCATGCCGAGGGACGAGGGGAGGGAGACCTCCAGGCGCTTGCCGCCGACCTCGACGACCACCGTCTCCCGGCCGGACTCCTCGTCGGCCTCGGCGCCGGCCGGCGCGGTGAAGGGCTTGATCTCGTTGACGAACTCCGTCTCGATCCAGCGCGTGTGGACCGTGAACGGGTCGGTGGAACCGGTCAGCTCCGGGGCGAAGGCCGGGTCCCGGACCACCGCACGGTGGAACGGGATCGCCGTCGCCATGCCCTCGACCTGGAACTCCTCCAGGGCGCGGGCGGCACGCTGGAGGGCCTCGGCGCGGGTGCGGCCCGTCACGACCAGCTTCGCGAGCAGGGAGTCCCACGCCGGGCCGATCACCGACCCGGACTCCACGCCCGCGTCCAGGCGGACGCCGGGGCCGGTCGGCGGGTTGAAGGCGGTGACGGTGCCGGGGGCGGGGAGGAAGCCCCGGCCGGGGTCCTCGCCGTTGATGCGGAACTCGAAGGAGTGACCGCGCAGGGCGGGGTCGCCGTAGCCGAGTTCCTCGCCGTCGGCGATGCGGAACATCTCGCGGACCAGGTCGATGCCGGCGACCTCCTCGGTCACCGGGTGCTCGACCTGGAGCCGGGTGTTGACCTCCAGGAAGGAGATCGTGCCGTCCACGCCGACCAGGAACTCCACGGTGCCCGCACCGACGTACCCGGCCTCCTTCAGGATCGCCTTGGAGGCCGCGTACAGCTCCTTCACCTGCGCGTCGGACAGGAAGGGGGCCGGGGCCTCCTCCACCAGCTTCTGGTGGCGGCGCTGGAGCGAGCAGTCACGGGTGGAGACGACGACCACGTTGCCGTGCTGGTCGGCCAGGCACTGGGTCTCCACGTGGCGGGGCTTGTCCAGGTAGCGCTCGACGAAGCACTCCCCGCGGCCGAACGCGGCCACCGCCTCACGGACGGCGGAGTCGTACAGCTCGGGGACCTCTTCGAGGGTGCGGGCGACCTTCAGGCCGCGGCCGCCGCCGCCGAACGCCGCCTTGATCGCGATCGGCAGGCCGTGCTCCTCGGCGAAGGCGACGACCTCGTCCGCGCCCGAGACCGGGTCCGGGGTGCCCGCGACCAGCGGGGCGCCGGCCCGCTGGGCGATGTGGCGGGCGGCGACCTTGTCGCCCAGGTCGCGGATGGCCTGCGGCGGCGGGCCGATCCAGATCAGGCCGGCGTCCAGGACGGCCTGGGCGAATTCGGCGTTCTCGGACAGGAATCCGTAGCCGGGGTGGATGGCGTCCGCGCCCGACTCGCGCGCCGCCTTCAGGACCTTCTCGATGTCCAGGTAGCTGGTGGCGGGGGTGTCACCACCCAGGGCGAACGCCTCATCAGCGGCGCGGACATGCAGAGCGTCCCGGTCCGGGTCCGCGTAGACGGCCACGCTCGCGATCCCGGCGTCCCGGCAGGCCCGGGCCACGCGGACAGCGATTTCGCCACGGTTGGCGATGAGCACCTTGCGCACGATTGAGGCTCCCTCCTTGAAACAAGCCGAGTTTAGGGACTGCCGACACGACACTTCGACCCGTCCCCAATGGTGAGCTTGCCCACACGGAGCGTGATTCGAGGCTCGCTCGACCCGCGAAATCCCTTGTCGTACCGCGATACGCAGGACTCCTCGAAGAAACCCTAGCCCCCCGGTGTGGGCAAGGTCTCTGTAAGAGGGTGCTGCGTGCCACCGGGTTTCTTTGTCGAGTCCCTACGAATGGCCCAATGATTCTTTGCCCGACGCAGACCCCTTGTCGCGAGGTTTACCCGTTAGTAGCGTTCCGGATGCCGAAGAAGACGCACGGCCCGGAGAGTCTCCCCGAGGGGTGGCGGGCCGGGCGGCGGGCGGGCGCGCCCGGGGCAACCGGCTGTCCTGTGCGGCAGCGGCCGAAAGGGGGCGGGGACCGGTGACAGTGCGCAGGCCGGTGGCGTGGACCGTGGCGGTCGTGCTCTTCGCGGAGGCGGCCGGCGTCGCGGCGCTGAACTGGTTCCTCGGAGTCGTCGTCGACCGGCAGAACATGTCCCTGGCGGGTCTCGACCCGGACGCGATGTCCGTGTCGTCGAAGATCGGCGGTGTCGTCTTCGGGCTCTACTTCGCCCTGTGCGGGCTGGTCGCCCTGCTCGTGGCGCTGCGCGACCGTCCGCCCGCGGGCCCCGGCCGGATCCTGCTGGTCAGCGCCGCCGTGGTGCACGGACTGCTCGGGGCCTTCACCTGGGGGCTGGTAGGCCCGCGGGCCTTCCTGTTCATGGTCGTCGTGCTCGCCCTGATCGTTTTGCTGCTGGTGGCCTACGACGCGGGCGAGGAGCCCGCGGCAGGGCTCCCCGGGGACCGCGGGGGCGACGACGGCTCCCCGGTCATCCCGCCGTCGGCGCCCACAACTCCGTGATGCCGACCCCGAGCTCGGCGAGCAGCCGGCGTACGAGGGGCAGGCTGATGCCGATCACGTTCCCGTGGTCGCCCTCGATGCCGTCGACGAACGGGGCCGAGCGGCCGTCCAGGGTGAAGGCCCCGGCGACGTACAGGGGCTCGCCGGAGGCCACGTAGGCCGCGATCTCCTCGTCGGTCGGCTCACCGAAGCGGACGACGGTGGAGGCGGTGGCCGAGACGTGGCGGCCGGAGGCGGTGTCCCAGATGCAGTGCCCGGTCTGGAGCGTGCCCGCCCGTCCGCGCATCGCCTTCCAGCGGGCGGTGGCCTCCTCGGCGTCCGCCGGTTTGCCGAGGGCCTGGCCGTCCAGGTCGAGCACCGAGTCGCAGCCGATCACCAGGGCGCCGTGCACCTCCGGCTTCGCGGCCACGACGGAGGCCTTGGCCTCGGCGAGGGCGAGGGCCAGCTCGGCGGGGGTGGGCGCGGTGACGGCGTCCTCGTCGACGCCGCTCACCAGCACCTCGGGGGCGAGCCCGGCCTGGCGGAGCAGGCCGAGCCGGGCCGGGGACTGGGAGGCGAGGACGAGTCGGCGGCGCGGCTGCTGGTCTGTCATGGGACCAGGGTATCGGCGGCGCCGGGGGCCGCCCGGGACGCCGGTGCCTCAGCTCGAGCCGATGACGATCATCGCGAGGACCATGGCCACCGCCAGGAAGACACTCAGCCGCCGCAGCATGTTCTGCATGTCGCGCAGTTCCTTGGGCGGCTCGTTCTCGGGGTCGGACCACAGCATGCCACCAGCGTGGGGCTCGGGCCCGGGGCGGCGCTTGAGTACGGGTACTTATTTGGGGCGCGGGGTTGCCGTGCTGTGCGGCGGTTCCTCGCGCCCCAGGGGCGTACGTCTCAGCCCGGCCAGTAGGTGCGGCCCCAGGACGCCGGGCCCGGGTGGGGCAGCTGGTGGCCCGCGATGCGGGACGGGTCGGACCACGCGTCGCGCGTCCCCTCGGCGCCGGACGGCTCGGCGGCTGCCGTCGCGGCGCGGGCGCGGACCACCGCCAGAGCGGCGGCCAGCTCCTCCGGGGTGGGGTTGCCCCGTACGACCTTGATCACGTCAGGCTCCTTACAGGGGGATGTTGCCGTGCTTCTTCGGGGGAAGGGATTCCCGCTTCGTACGCAGCTGACGCAGGCCGCGGACGATGTGGCGCCGGGTGTCGGACGGCATGATCACCGCGTCGACGTAGCCGCTTTCGGCCGCGACGTAGGGGTTGAGGAGGGCGTCCTCGTACTCCTGGATCAGGCGGGCGCGGGTGGCCTCGGCGTCGTCACCCGCGTCGGCGATGGTGCGGCGGTGCAGGACGTTGACCGCGCCCTGGGCGCCCATGACGGCGATCTGGGCGGTGGGCCAGGCCAGGTTGAGGTCGGCGCCCAGGTGCTTGGAGCCCATGACGTCGTAGGCGCCGCCGAAGGCCTTGCGGGTGATGACCGTGATGAGCGGGACGGTGGCCTCGGCGTAGGCGAAGATCAGCTTGGCGCCGCGGCGGATGATGCCGTCGTGTTCCTGGTCGACGCCCGGCAGGAAGCCGGGGACGTCCACGAAGGTCAGGACGGGCACGTTGAAGGCGTCGCAGGTGCGGACGAAGCGGGCCGCCTTCTCGGACGCGGTGATGTCCAGGCACCCGGCGAACTGCATCGGCTGGTTGGCGACGACACCCACCGGGCGGCCCTCGACGCGGCCGAAGCCGGTGAGGATGTTCGGCGCGAACAGCGGCTGCGTCTCGAGGAACTCGGCGTCGTCGAGGACGTGCTCGATGACGGTGTGCATGTCGTACGGCTGGTTCGCCGAGTCCGGGACGAGCACGTCCAGCTCGGCGTCCTCGTCGGTGACGGCGAGGTCGGCCTCCTCGGGGAAGGCGGGCGGGTCGGAGAGGTTGTTGGACGGCAGGTACGACAGCAGCTGCTTGACGTACTCGACGGCGTCCTTCTCGTCGCCCGCCATGTGGTGGGCCACGCCGGAGGCGGTGTTGTGGGTGCGGGCGCCGCCCAGTTCCTCGAAGCCGACGTCCTCGCCGGTGACCGTCTTGATGACGTCCGGGCCGGTGATGAACATGTGCGAGGTCTGGTCGACCATGACCGTGAAGTCGGTGATCGCGGGGGAGTAGACCGCGCCGCCCGCGCACGGGCCGACGACCAGGCTGATCTGCGGGATGACGCCGGAGGCGTGGGTGTTGCGGCGGAAGATCTCGCCGTACGCGCCGAGCGAGGCCACGCCCTCCTGGATGCGGGCACCGCCGGAGTCGTTGATGCCGATGACCGGGCAGCCGGTCTTCAGCGCGAAGTCCATGACCTTGACGATCTTCTGGCCGTAGACCTCGCCCAGCGCCCCGCCGAAGACGGTGAAGTCCTGCGAGAAGACGGCGACGGGGCGGCCGTCGACGGTGCCGTAACCGGTGACGACGCCGTCGCCGTAGGGGCGGTTCGCGTCCAGGCCGAAGCTGGTGGAGCGGTGCCGGGCGAACTCGTCCAGTTCGACGAAGGATCCCTCGTCGAGCAGGAGACCGATGCGCTCACGGGCCGTCAGCTTGCCCTTGGCGTGCTGCTTCTCGACGGCGCGTGCGGAACCGGCGTGCGTCGCTTCCTCGATACGGCGCCTGAGATCCGCGAGCTTGCCCGCGGTCGTGTGGATGTCGGGCTGCTGCTCTTCCGGCTCGGACATCGGGATGCGGCTCCCTGCCTGCTCAAACGGTGGGGACGGTTACTCATCCGTAGAGTAGTGGGGGGCCTTCCGATCGGCAGTGCGGTGTTTCCCACACCTATCGTGGCTTGCATGACGCCCCGAGATGCCTCTGACTCCCCCCGCAACCGGTGGTCCGACCTGGACCGGCCGCCCCTCAACACCACGGCCCTGCGCCGGGGGCTGGTACGGGAGGGCGGACTGTGGCGGCAGGTGGACGTGGTGCAGCGCACCGGCTCCACCAACTCCGACCTCGTGGCCCGCGCCGCCGAGGGGAAGCAGGCGGAAGGGGTCGTCCTCGTCGCCGAGGAGCAGACCGCCGCGCGGGGCCGCCTGGACCGGCAGTGGACGGCACCCGCCCGCTCCGGGCTCTTCTTCTCCGTACTGCTGCGGCCCGCCGAGGTGCCCGTGGCCCGCTGGGGCTGGCTGCCGCTGCTCACCGGTGTCGCGGTCGCGACCGCGCTGTCCCGGGCCGCCGGCGTCGACACGGCCCTGAAGTGGCCCAACGACCTGCTGGTGACGGTCGGCGACGAGGAACGCAAGGCGGGCGGCATCCTCGCCGAACGGGCCGGTGACGACGGGGTCGTCATCGGCGTCGGCATCAACGTCAGCCTGCGGGCGGACGAGCTCCCGGTGGCACGGGCCGGGTCGCTCGCGCTGGCCGGGGCCGTGAGCACCGACCGGGACCCCCTGCTGCGCGGGGTGCTGCGGTCGCTGGAGGACTGGTACGGGCGGTGGCGGGCGGCGGGGGGCGACCCGGCGGCCAGCGGACTGCAGGAGACGTACGCGGCGGGGTGCGCGACGCTCGGGCGGGTCGTGCGCGCGGAGCTCCCGGGGGAGCGGTCACTCGTGGGGGAGGCGGTGGCCGTGGACGGCGACGGGAGGCTGGTCCTGGCCACGGAGGCGGGGGTGCAGGAGCCGGTGGGGGCGGGGGACATCGTGCACCTGCGGCCGGCGTGAGCACGCCCGCCCGTGCGGCCCCCGGGCCGGCGTGAGCACGCCCGCCCGTGCGGCCCCCGTCGCACGGGAACCCGCAGGCTGCGGCCGCAGGCTCGTCGGGAGTGAGCTGGGGCACACCTGACGTAAAGTTGGGGCCGGTCGAACCTGACCGCAGCAGATCGGAAGGGCAGCAGGCGTGACCGTCGACGACACGGGCTCCGGCGCGGACGGGGACGGCCGGGTGGACCCCGAGCCCGGCCCGGAGTCCGCCGACTCCGGCGACTCCGGCGAGGACCCGCTCGCGCTGCGCCTCGAAGGGCTCATCCTGGGCGCCGAGCGCCGCTACACCCCCTTCCAGGCCGCCCGCAGCGCGGGCGTGTCCATGGAACTGGCCACCCGGTTCTGGCGGGCCATGGGCTTCGCCGACATCAACCAGGTCAAGGCGCTCACGGAGGCCGACGTCCTCGCCCTGCGGCGCCTGGCCGGCCTGGTGGAGGCGGGGCTGCTCAGCGAGGCCATGGCGGTGCAGGTGGCCCGGTCCACCGGGCAGACCACGGCCCGGTTGGCCGAGTGGCAGATCGACTCCTTCCTGGAGGGCCTGACCGAGCCTCCGGAGCCCGGGATGACGCGCACCGAGGTGACCTACCCCATCGTCGAGCTGCTCCTGCCCGAACTGCAGGAGTTCCTCGTCTACGTCTGGCGGCGCCAGCTCGCCGCCTCGGCCGGCCGGGTCGTCCAGGCCGGTGACGACGAGGAGATGGTGGACCGGCGTCTCGCGGTCGGCTTCGCGGACCTGGTCGGCTTCACCCGGCTGACCCGCCGGATGGAGGAGGAGGAACTCGGCGAGCTGGTCGAGGCATTCGAGACCACCGCCGCCGACCTGGTGGCCGCACGCGGCGGACGGCTGATCAAGACCCTCGGCGACGAGGTGCTCTACGCCGCCGACGACGCCGGTACGGCGGCCGAGATCGCCCTGCGCCTCATCGAGACGATGGCGAACGACGAGACCATGCCGGAACTGCGCGTCGGCATAGCCTTCGGCACGGTGACCACCCGGATGGGCGATGTTTTCGGTACGACCGTCAACCTGGCCTCCCGGCTGACCTCGATAGCCCCCCGGGACGCCGTCCTCGTCGACGCCGCCTTCGCGGAGGAGCTGATCCGTACCCGGGACGCCCCGGCCTCGGAGGCAGCGGCGGCCGAGGAGGCCGCCGAGGCGGAGAAGGAGGGCGAGGAGCCGCCCGCGTACCGCTTCGCGCTCCAGCCGATGTGGCAGCGGCCGGTGCGCGGCCTCGGCGTGGTCGAGCCCTGGCTGCTCACGCGGCGGGGCGACGGCGGGGAGTCGTAGGGCGCCGCCGGAGCTGTCGTTCTCAGCAGTCAGCAGCGTCAGCCGTCAGCCGCAGCCGTCAGCTGTCGGGCGTCTGTCGTCAACCCGTCAGCCCGTCAGCCCGTCAGGCGTCAGGCGTCAGCCGTCGGGCTTCTACCGTCGGCTGTCAGTCGCCGTCGAGCAGGTCCCGGTCCACGCACAGGCCGATGACCGGCACGCACAGGTCCGGGCTGCCGGGTTCCGGGGCGGGCGCGGGTGGCGTGCCGCGGGTCGGTGACGGGGCCGGCGTGGGGCGCGGCGCGGACGTACCGGACCGCGGTGGTTGCGAGGGCCGGGGCGGCTGTCCCGGCTGTGCCCGCTGTGGCGGCTGCGGAGTGAGGGGGGACCGGGCTCCCCGGCTCGGGTTCGGAGTGTCCGGTGCGGTCGTCGCGGAGGGGGGCACCGCCGACGGGCCGTTCGCGGACGGCCCCGGCCCCGGGAGACCGCTCGGGCCGCCCATGGCCGAGGTCGCCGACGGACCCGCCCCGGGCGAACCGGCGGTGCTCGCCGCTGGCGGTGTCGTCGTCCGGTCCGACGCGGCGCCCTGCGCCCCGCCCGCCTCTCCGCGTGGCCCGGCCTCGGCGCCGATCCCGCCCACGTCGCCGCCGGGCCCGGACACCAGGCGTACAAAGCTCAGGGTGCCGGCCGCCAGGGCGAGGCCGCCGACGGCGAGGAGCGCCTTGCGGGCGCGGGGCCTGCGGTGCCGGCCGCGGCGTCCCCCCGGGTGCTGCGGATCCGCCGGTGTGCCGGTCGCCCCGGTCGTACCGGTTGTATCGGTCGTACCGGTTGTGCCGGTCGTCGTCATGATTCCTCCCCGGTGCGCACGCGCCCCCGCCGCGCCGTGGCGGAGCGAGGCTAGGCGCTCCCGCCTGCCGGGGTACGGCGGTCGGCGGGGATGTCACTCGAACGGGTGGGCGGCGCGAGGCGGCGGAGCGGGGTGGCACGCGGACGCGTCCGGCCTTCCGCCGCGCGGGCCCGCCTGCGATGATCGGGTGGTCGACTGTTAACACGCGTTAACCGGAGGGTGTCATGAGCGAGGAGCGGTTCGGAGAGTTCGTCCTGGTGCGGCGGCACGCGGACGGGCATGTCGCGGAGCTCGCGCTCGACCGGCCGAAGGCCATGAACGCCGTTTCCACCGCGATGGCCCGGTCCGTCGGGTCGGCGTGCGCGGCGCTGGGCGAGGACCGGGACGTACGGGTGGTGGTGCTGACCTCGACCCACGAGCGGGCGTTCTGTGTCGGGGCCGACCTGAAGGAGCGCAACTCCTTCTCCGACGCCGATCTGCTGCGCCAGCGGCCGGTGGCGCGGGCGGCGTACACCGCGGTGCTGGAGCTGCCGGTGCCGACGGTCGCGGCCGTGCACGGGTTCGCGCTGGGGGGCGGGTTCGAGCTGGCGCTGTCGTGCGACGTGATCGTGGCCGACTCCACGGCGGTGGTGGGGCTGCCCGAGGTGTCCGTCGGGGTGATTCCCGGCGGCGGCGGTACGCAGCTGCTGCCGAGGCGGGTGGGGGCGGCGCGCGCCGCCGAGCTGGTCTTCACGGCGCGGCGGGTGGAGGCCCGGGAAGCGCGTGAGCTGGGGCTCGTGGACCAGCTGGTCGACGAGGGGCGGGACCGGGCGGAGGCGCTGGACCTGGCGTCCCGGATGGCCGCGAACTCGCCCGTGGGGCTGCGGGCGGCCAAGCGCGCGCTGCGGCTCGGGCATGGGCTGGATCTGCGGGCCGGTCTGGAGGTCGAGGACGCGGCGTGGCGGGCGGTGGCGTTCTCGGGGGACCGGGCGGAGGGGGTGGCGGCGTTCAACGAGAAGCGGGCGCCGCGGTGGCCGGGGGAGTGAGGGCGCTCCGCGGCCGGGCGTCCGTGCCGGTGCCGTTGCCCGTATCGGTGCCGATGTCGGTGCCGATGTCGGTGTCGGTATCCGTGTCGGTGTCGGTGTCGGCAGGGTGATCGTCCCCGTTCGCCCTGCTTGAGTCCCGTTCGGGCGTGAATCTCCCTAGCCTGGAGTGATGGGTGAGGACAGGCGGCTCGCGGCCGTCGTGGCGTTGGCGCAGGGCATGGCCGCCGCGCACAGCTCGCGTGACGCGTGGCGGGCGGCGGCCCTCGGCACGTGCCTGGCGCTGGGCGGCAGCTTCGCCGCGCTGTCGGTGTGGGAGCGCGAGCTGGGCCGCCTCCGGGTCCTGGTGAACGTCGGCCGGCTGGCCGAGGGCGAGGAGGAGTTCCCGGAGGACGAGTCCTACCCGGTGCACCAGTTCGCGGAGATCACCGAGTTCCTGCACGAGCGGTGGGCCGGCGGCGGTGAGCCCGACGCCTGGGTGGAGACGGCCGAGGGGCCCGCCGCCGGGCGTCCCGGATACGTCCATCAGCGCGTCGCCGCGCTGCGCCGCCGGGGGCGCGGCTGCTGTGTGGTCGCGCCGATCGTGCTGCACGGCCGCGCCTGGGGCGAGCTGTACGTGGCCCGTCCGGTGGGGGAGCGGGTCTTCGAGCGGGCCGACGCCGACTTCGCCACCGTGCTGGCCTCGGTCGTCGCCGCCGGGATCGCGCAGACCGAGCGGCTTGAGGAGGTCCGGCGCCTCGCGTTCACCGACGCCCTCACGGGGCTGGCCAACCGCCGTGCCGTCGACTCCGCCCTGGACGAGGCCGTCGAGCGGCACCGCGAGGAGGACGTCGTCGTCAGTCTCGCCGTATGCGATCTGAACGGCCTCAAGCGGGTGAACGACACGCACGGGCACGCTGTCGGCGACCGGCTCCTGGAGCGTTTCGGGTCGGTGCTGTCGCTGTGCGGGGCGATGCTGCCGGGGGCGCTCGCGGCGCGGCTCGGCGGTGACGAGTTCTGCCTCCTGGCGGTCGGGCCGCCCGCCGACGAGGTGGTCAAGGCGGCCGAGGAGCTGTGCCGCCGGGCGGCCGAGCTGGAGCTCGGTGACGGCGTGGCCTGCGGGGTCGCGTCCACGGAGGACCCCGTGGGGCCCGTTCGTTCCGCCCGCCGGCTGTTCCGGCTCGCCGACGCCGCCCAGTACCGCGCCAAGGCCGAACGGTCGGCCGGACCGGTCGTCGCCGGCCGCGAGGGACCCGACGACCCCGTCGTGCGGCTCGCGGACGAGCCGTCCCGGGAGGAGGACGGGGAGCGCAGGCGCTTCCGCGGGCGGCACTCACCGTAGGGCCGGCGCCGGTAAGGGGTGAAACGGGGGCCCGCTGGTGACGTACCTCCCTCGTGACATCATCGAATTCAGTGCGTACGCTCCTGAATATGGATATGCACAGTGTGGTGGTGGGGACCTCCGGGGTCACGGCGTCCGACGTCCTCGCCGTGGCGCGCGCCGGCGCCCGGGTCGAGCTCTCCGACGACGCGGTGGCCGCCCTGGCCGCGGCCCGCGGGATCGTGGACGCGCTGGCCGCCAAGCCGGACCCCGTGTACGGCGTGAGCACCGGTTTCGGCGCCCTGGCGACCCGGCACATCAGCCCGGACCTGCGGGCCCAGTTGCAGCGCAACATCGTCCGCTCGCACGCCGCCGGGATGGGGCCGCGGGTCGAGCGCGAGGTGGTCCGCGCGCTGATGTTCCTGCGGCTGAAGACCGTCTGCTCCGGGCGCACCGGCGTCCGCCCCGAGGTCGCGCAGACCATGGCGGACGTGCTGAACGCCGGGATCACCCCGGTCGTGCACGAGTACGGCTCCCTCGGCTGCTCCGGTGACCTCGCCCCGCTGTCGCACTGCGCGCTCACCCTCATGGGCGAGGGGGACGCGGAGGGCCCCGACGGCACCGTGCGGCCGGCCGGTGAACTGCTCGCCGAGCACGGGATCACCCCCGTCGAGCTGCGCGAGAAGGAGGGCCTCGCCCTCCTCAACGGCACCGACGGCATGCTCGGCATGCTGGTCATGGCCCTCGCCGACCTCGACACCCTCTACAAGTCCGCAGACATCACCGCCGCGCTGACCATGGAGGCCCTGCTCGGCACCGACCGCGTACTCGCCCCCGAGCTGCACGCCATCCGCCCGCACCCCGGGCAGGCCGCCAGCGCCGCCAACATGCTCGCCGTACTCAAGGGCTCCGGCCTGACCGGGCACCACCAGGACGACGCCCCCCGCGTCCAGGACGCCTACTCGGTGCGCTGCGCCCCGCAGGTCGCCGGCGCCGGACGCGACACCATGGCCCACGCCGGCCTGGTCGCCGAGCGCGAGCTGGCGGCGGCCGTGGACAACCCGGTCGTCCTGCCCGACGGGCGGGTGGAGTCGAACGGCAACTTCCACGGCGCCCCGGTCGCCTACGTCCTCGACTTCCTCGCCGTCGCCGTCGCGGACCTCGGCTCCATCGCCGAGCGGCGCACCGACCGGCTGCTGGACAAGAACCGCAGCCACGGCCTGCCGCCGTTCCTCGCCGACGACGCCGGCGTCGACTCCGGCCTCATGATCGCCCAGTACACGCAGGCCGCCCTGGTCAGCGAGTTGAAGCGGCTGGCCGTACCCGCCTCGGCGGACTCGATCCCGTCCTCCGCGATGCAGGAGGACCACGTGTCGATGGGCTGGTCGGCGGCGCGCAAGCTGCGCACGGCCGTCGACAACCTCACGCGCGTGATCGCCGTCGAGCTGTACGCCGCCACGCGCGCGCTCCAGCTCCGCGAGGGTCTCACCCCGGCCCCGGCCTCGCGGGCCGTCATCGACGCCGTACGGGCGGCCGGTGTCGAGGGTCCCGGGCCGGACCGCTACCTGGCGCCCGACCTCGCGGCGGCGGACGCGTTCGTGCGCGCCGGGCACCTGGTCGCGGCGGCGGAGACGGTCACCGGGCCGCTGCGCTAGCGGAACCGGCACAGCACGCGGGGCCCCGTCGGGATGACCGACGGGGCCCTACCGCACTGCCTGGCACTGCCTCTGAGCAGTCGACGCCCCCGCCAGGTCAAAAAACCCAAAAGAACGTCAAGAACTGTCAAAGGCCGAGACGTTCCCGGCGCACCGAATACCCGACGAAGCCGACCCCGAGACCGAGGCACAGCGCACCGCCGACGACGTACGGCGTGCTGTCGAAGCTTCCGGTGTCGGCCAGGCGGGTCGTGCCCTCACCGGTGACCGCCGTGCCCGTGGACGCGACTCTGGCCTGCTCGGTGACCTGCGGGGACGGGCTCGTGAACGCGGAATTGAGCACGGGTGTGTCGGGAGTCGCGTTCGCGGACGGGACGAACCACATGGCGCACAGCAGGCCGCCTGCGGCGGCGGCGGTCAGCAACGGGCGGCGAGCGGATGACACGGAATATCGATCCCCTTGTGGCGCTGGCGAATTGGCCGTGTGGGCAGATGTTAGTGAAAGTCGCGGGTCACAGGAAAGTCACGGGAGCGGCCGGCCTTACGCTCCGGGCATGAGCACTCCAGAGACATCACGATTTGTACGGATCCGCGTCGATCTCGTCCTCGAGGTCGACGACGAGGAGGCCGTCACCGGGGCCGCCCTCCAGTCGCTCACCGACGACGCCGACCTGTCCGACGCGGAACGGGCCCACGCCGAGCGCGCTGTGACGGAGGACACCGCCGAGGCACTGGCCCATCTCGTGGACCCGTTCGACCTGGTCAGCCAGGTGCCCGGAGTCGACCTCCAGCAGGCCTCCTGGAGCAGCGAGCTGATCGACTACGACCCCGATTCGCCCGAATGGGACCTCGGCGAGGAAGATGGCGACGAGAACGACCCGGAAGACGATGAAATGACGGTCGGCTGACGCAGTGTGGGGAAATACGTGACCCCGAGCGGCAACCACCGCCCGGGGTTTCGTCGTCTCACGGGGCGCGCCGACCGGCTCCCGTATCGCCCTCTTCTTCGGTGAACGTGGTATGCCCCACACATGCGAGCGATGTGGAACGGGACGAACCGGTCGTAGCGTTGGAAGTTCTTGACGGGGAATCTCGGGGTTTCCGGAATCGGCAACGATGGAGAAACGTGTGATGACGGACGGTAAGCGGCGCAAGGGCCTGGTGGCCGCGTCCGCACTGCTCGGCGGTGTGCTGGTGCTCACGGCATGTTCCAGTAGCGACGCCGACACCTCCGGGGGTGGGGACGGCAAGACCTCGCAGGCCGAGGCCGACAAGGCGGCGGCCAAGAAGGCGTCCGAGGCCCAGATCAAGATCACGCCAAAGGACAACTCGGACAACGCCTCCATCAACAACTCCGCGGGCGTCACGGTGAGCAAGGGCACGCTCACCGAGGTGAAGATGACCGCCAACGACGGCACCGTGGTCAGCGGCGAGATATCCGCCGACAAGACCAGCTGGAAGCCCAGCGGCCAGCTGGAGCGGGCCACCACCTACAAGGTGACGGCGACCGCGACGGACTCGGAGGGCCGCGCCGCCCACGAGAACGCCTCGTTCACCACGGTCTCCCAGAAGAACAGCTTCATCGGCACCTTCACCCCGGACGACGGCACCACCGTCGGCGTCGGCATGCCCGTGTCGATCAACTTCGACAAGGAGATCACCGACAAGGCCGCCGTCCAGAAGGGCATCACGGTCAACACCACCAGCGGCCAGGAAGTCTCCTGCCACTGGTTCAGCACCCAGCGCATGGACTGCCGCCCCCAGGACTACTGGCAGGAGGGCGCGACCGTCACCCTCAAGCTGGCGCTCGACGGGGTCGAGGGCGCCGAGGGCGTCTACGGCGTCCAGCAGAAGTCGGTCACCTTCAAGATCGGCCGCAACCAGGTCTCGTACGTCGACGCGAAGACCAAGCAGATGAAGGTCACGCAGGACGGCAAGACCGTCAAGACCATCCCGATCTCCGCCGGCTCCCCCGAGAACAAGACCTACGAAGGTCAGATGGTGATCTCCGAGAAGTTCAAGGAGACCCGGATGAACGGCGCGACCGTCGGCTTCACCGACGACGACGGCGAGGGCGAGTACGACATCAAGGACGTGCCCCACGCCATGCGCCTGAGCACCTCCGGCACCTTCATCCACGGCAACTACTGGGGCAAGGGCATCTTCGGCAAGGCCAACACCAGCCACGGCTGCGTGGGCCTGGCCGACACCCAGGGCGCCGACGACCCGAACACGCCGGGCGCCTGGTTCTACGACAACTCCATCGTCGGTGACGTGGTCGTCGTACAGAACACCGGCGACAAGACCATCGCCCCGGACAACGGCCTCAACGGCTGGAACATGGACTGGGCCCAGTGGAAGGCGGGTTCGGCGGTCTGACGCCGAACGCACCACGCCGCACAGCGACTTCGCACCGTCCGACGCCCGTCGCCCCGTACCGGGGTGGCGGGCGTCCGGCGTTCAACCCCCTTGACGTGTCACGGAGTTCGCGCGAACACATCACGGAGTTCGCGCGAACACGTAACGCCGGACGGCGGTCTCGTAACAGTTGGCAGGCGGTTTCCCGACCGTCCCCGCCACCGCCGCTTCCGCCCTTGAGCGGTTGATCTCCCCTCGACATACTCCGAGTTCCGGGGGAGCACACGTGTGCGAGACCACCCCCGGCCGGGTGAACGGGGAATTCTCCCGGTACTTCCGCAAGGGGGAACGTTGCGCAGACAAGTGAAAAGGGCCCGCGCGGCCTCGGTCGCCACGGCGGCCGCCGCGGCCCTCGCGGCGGGCATGACCAGCCCGGCCGCGGCGGACGGGGCACGGACGGCGGACGGGGACCGTACGGCGGCGCCCGCCCGCGCCGCGGCGGCGCCGGCCGGTGCCGCACAGGCCGCCGCCGGCACCGTCAGGAACCGCGTCACACTGATCACCGGCGACCGGGTCGCCGTCGACGCCAAGGGCCGCGTCGTCGGCCTGGAGCGGGCCGAGGGCCGCGAGCACATACCCGTCCAGATCCGCAGGGCCGGCGGGCACACCCTCGTCGTCCCGGCCGACGCCGCCCGCCTGGTCGCCACCGGCAGACTGGACCGGCGCCTCTTCGACATCACCGAACTGAACAAGGCGACGACCCGGAAGGCCCAGCGGAACGGCCTGAAGGTCATCGTCGGCTACCGGGGCGGAGCCAAGGCCACCAAGGCCGACGTCCGCGACGCGGGCACCCTCCGCCGCTCCCTGACCTCCCTGAACGCCGACGCCGTACAGACTCCGCACGAGGACGCGCCCGAGCTGTGGGACGCGGTCACCGACGGCGGGAAGACCGCCTCCGGCATCGCGCACGTCTGGCTCGACGGCGTCCGCAGGGCCAGCCTCGACCGGTCCGTCCCGCAGATCGGCACCCCCGAGGCATGGGCCGCCGGCTACGACGGCAAGGGCGTGAAGATCGCCGTACTGGACACCGGCGTCGACGCCACCCACCCCGACCTGAAGAACCAGGTCGTCGCGTCCAAGAACTTCTCCCTGTCGCCCGACGCCACCGACCGGCACGGCCACGGCACCCACGTCGCCTCCACCGCCGCCGGCACCGGCGCGAAGGGGGGCGCCGCGTACAAGGGCGTGGCCCCCGGCGCCAAGCTGCTCAACGGCAAGGTGCTCGACGACGACGGCTTCGGTGACGACTCCGGCATCCTCGCCGGCATGGAGTGGGCGGCCGCGCAGGGCGCCGACGTCGTCAACCTCAGCCTCGGCGGCGGCGACACCCCGGAGATCGACCCGCTGGAAGCCGAGGTCAACCGGCTCTCCGAGGAGAAGGGCATCCTCTTCGCCATCGCCGCCGGCAACGACGGCGAACTCGGCGACCGCACCGTCGGCTCCCCGGGCAGCGCCGCCGCCGCACTGACCGTCGGCGCGGTCGACGACGGGGACGAGCTCGCCTCCTTCTCCAGCACCGGCCCCGGCCTCGACGGCGCGATCAAGCCCGACGTGACCGCCCCGGGCGTCGACATCACCGCCGCCTCCGCGAAGGACAGCGTCCTCGCCCGCGAGGAGGGCGAGAAGCCCGCCGGATACGTCACCATCTCCGGTACGTCGATGGCGACCCCGCACGTCGCGGGCGCCGCGGCCCTCCTCAAGCAGCAGCACCCCGACTGGACGTACGCCGAGCTGAAGGGCGCGCTGACGGGATCGGCGAAGGGCGGCGCGTACACGCCCTTCCAGCAGGGTTCGGGCCGCGTCCAGGTCGACCGGGCGATCGGGCAGACCGTGATCGCCGAGCCGGTGTCGGCCGCCTTCGGCACCCAGCAGTGGCCGCACACCGACGACAAGCCGGTCACCAAGCAGCTGACGTACCGCAATCTCGGCACCGAGGACGTCACGCTCAGGCTGACGTCGACCGCGACCGACCCCAGGGGCGAGGCGGCCCCCGCGGGCTTCTTCGAGCTGGGCGCCACCTCGGTCACCGTCCCGGCGGGCGGCAGGGCCTCCGTGGCCCTCACCGCCGACACCCGGCTCGGCGGCACCGTCGACGGCACCTACTCCGCGTACGTCACGGCGGACGGCGGCGGGCAGACCGTCCGCACCGCCGCCGCCGTACACCGCGAGGTGGAGACGCACGAGGTCACCCTGAAGGTCATCGGCCGCGACGGAAAACCGACCCCGAACTACGAGATCGACCTGGCCGGCACCTCCGGCCTCGGCAAGGACCTCTGGGTCACTCCGTACGAGGCCGACGGCACCGTCACCGTCCGCGTGCCCAAGGGCGGTTACATCCTCAACTCCGCGATCCGCGTGAGCGACGACCCGGGGACCTGGAAGGGCGCCGACTGGCTCGCCCAGCCGAAACTGGACGTCACCGGGAACACCACCGTCACCCTGGACGCGCGCACCGCGAAGCCGGTGAACATCACCGTCCCGGACAAGGCCGCGAAGCCCGAACTCGCCGCCGTCGACTTCACGGTGGAGACGGGCGACGGCCACTACGGCTTCGGCTGGTGGCTGGACACCTACGAGGGCCTGCGCACCAGGCACCTCGGCCCGCGGATCACCGACGGCTCGCTCAGCCAGCAGTGGGACGGCCACTGGAGCAAGGGCGCCACGGAGCAGTACGACCTGGTCGCCGGCGGCAGGACCGAACAGCTCGCCACCGGCCACACCCGGCACTACAAGGCGGGCGAGCTGGCCACCCTCAAGGCCGGCCTCGGCGCCTCCGCGAGCGGGAAGAAGGGCGCGGTCTCCGCGGTCGGCTGGCTGCCCGGCGGCTTCGGCGGCTCCTCGATCGGCATCGAGCAGTCCCTGCCCGGCATCCGCACCCTGCACCTGTCCACCGGGGGCGGCGTGACGTGGGACCTCGGCTTCGAGCAGTACGGCGGCCGGGACGCCGAGGGCTTCCCGACCGTCGAGGCCGGCTACACGCTCGGAACGCCCCAGCGCTACAAGGCGGGCAAGAGCTACACGGCGACCTTCAACACGGCCGTCTTCGGTCCGCGCCTCACCTCGGACGTCGGCCTCTACCGCGACGGCGACACCATCACCGGCGCCCTCCCGCTCTTCGCCGACGGCAAGGGTCACGCGGGCTCCTCGGCCTTCACCTCGGTCGCCACCACGCTCTACCGCAACGGCGCCAAGGTCGGCTCTCACCAGGACCCGCTCTTCGGCGAGGACGGGTTCGAGGTCCCCTCCGGTGACGCCCGGTACCGGCTGACGACGTCGGTCAAGCGGTCCGCCGAGGTCGCCGCGGCCTCCAGCCGCATCGACGCGAGCTGGACGTTCCGCTCCGAGCAGACGGCCGAACTCACCAAGCTGCCCGCCTCCACCGCCCGCTTCACAGCGGCCACCGGCCTGGACAGCAGGGTCACGGCAGGCAAGCGGGTCACCGTCCCGGTCACCGTCGAGGGCGCCGCCGCGGGCCGCAACCTCAAGTCCCTCACCGTGCACCTGTCCTACGACCACGGCAAGACCTGGAAGAAGGCCACGGTCAAGAAGGGCAAGGTCACCGTCAGGAACCCGGCGAAGGGGAAGTCCGTCTCCTTCCGCGCCACGATCACCGACAAGAAGAAGAACGAGTCGGTGATCACGATCTACGACGCGTACCACGGCAGGTAGGCCGCGCCACGCGAAACGGCCTGGCCGGAGCCGACGGCCCCGGCCGGGCCGCTGTGCCGCCGCCGCGCGCGGCACCGCACCGCGTGCCCCTCGCCGACCTCCTGGGCGATCCCGCACGAGTCGCTGCCGCTCGACCCGAGCGTGCCGCAGGGGGAGCCGGCCGGACAGTCCGTCTGGACCGCTCGGCCGGACAGTTCGTCTGGATCGCTCGCCCGGACCGCTCGACCGGACCGCTCGCCCGGACCGCTCGACCGGATCGCTCGACCGGATCGCTCCACCGGATCGCGGGGCTCGCCGAGCGGTGTCGGATCACTCCGCGGATCGTGCCGCGGAGCTCACGGTGTGAGCGAGGCCGCCGCGTCCGTCCCCCAGCTCGCCAGCAGCCGCAGCGCCTCAGCCGACGGGGAGCCCGGCTCTGCGTGGTACGTGACGAAGGCCTGCTCGTCGTCGTCGACCAGGCGGAACGTCTCGAAGGACAGCGTCAGGTCACCGACCAGCGGGTGCCGCATCCGCTTGACGCCGTAGCTCTTCTCCTTGACGTCGTGCGTGGCCCACAGCCGCCGGAACTCCTCGCTCTTCACGGAGAGTTCGCCGACCAGCGCGGACAGCCGGGGATCGTCCGGGTGCCGGCCCGCGTCCATGCGCAGGAAGCTGACCATGTCGGACGCCTTCTGGTCCCAGTCCACGAACAGGTCGCGGTAGTCCGGGTTCAGGAAGACCAGCCGCGCCCAGTTCCGCTCCTCGGCCGGCAGCTTGCCCCAGTCGCCGAAGAGGGCCGCCGCCATCCGGTTCCAGGCGAGGATCTCCGAGCGCCGGCCCGACACGTACGCCGGCACGGTCTCGATCGAGTCCAGCAGCTGGAGCAGCGCCACCCGGACCGGCTGCTGAGCCCGCGCACCCGCCGACCGCCGGCGCTGCTGCTTCGGCTTCGCCAGATGCGTCAGGTGCGCCTGCTCGGCGTCGGTCAGCCGGAGCGCGCGGGCGATCGCGTCCAGGACCTCCGCCGAGACGTTCCGGCCGTTGCCCTGCTCCAGGCGTGTGTAGTACGCCACCGACACCCCGGCCAGCTGCGCCAGCTCCTCCCGGCGCAGCCCCGGCACGCGGCGGTGCCGCCCGAACGACGGCAGCCCCACGTCCTCCGGCTTCAGCCGGGCCCGCCGGGTGCGAAGGAACTCGCTCAGTTCGGCACGCCGGTCCAGCTGTCCATCCATACCCTCCAGTATCGCCGGTCGTATTCCCGGTCGTACGCCCCTGAGCCTGTCCCCGTCGGTGGTACGCACGCTGGTCGTAGGCAAAGCCGTGGTCTGGGTGGACGCCCGGATCGGAGGCAGGCTGGAGGCCATACCCACACCGCTGTCACGAGAATTCCGGAGACCCCCCGGCATGACCACTGTCGCCGCATACGCCGCACCCGCCGCCAAGGCCCCGCTGGAGCGGACCACCATCGAGCGGCGCGAGGTGCGCGAGCACGACGTCCTGATCGACATCAAGTTCGCCGGCATCTGCCACTCGGACATCCACCAGGTACAGGAAGGCTGGGGCGAGGCCATCTTCCCGATGGTCCCCGGCCACGAGATCGCCGGCATCGTCTCCGAGGTCGGCCCCGGCGTCACCAAGTACGCCGTCGGCGACCGGGTGGGCGTCGGCTGCATGGTCGACTCCTGCGGAGAGTGCGACAACTGCGAGGCCGGCCAGGAGCAGTACTGCGCCAGCGGCAACATCGGCACCTACAACGCCGTGGGCAAGGACGGGGAGCCGACCTACGGCGGCTACTCCGAGAAGATCGTCGTCGACGAGAACTTCGTCCTCGGCATCCCCGAGGGCATCGCGCTGGACGAGGCCGCGCCCCTGCTGTGCGCCGGCATCACCACGTACTCCCCGCTCCGGCACTGGAACGCCGGCCCCGGCAAGAAGGTCGCCGTCGTCGGCATGGGCGGCCTCGGCCACATGGGCGTCAAGCTCGCGCACGCCATGGGCGCCGAGGTGACCGTGCTGTCGCAGTCGCTGCGCAAGAGGGACGACGGCCTGAAGCTGGGCGCCGACCACTACTACGCCACCAGTGACCCGGCCACCTTCGAGCAGCTGGCGGGCACCTTCGACCTGATCGTCTCGACGGTCTCGGCCCCGCTCGACTTCGGCGCCTACCTGGGCCTGCTGAAGACGGACGGCGCCCTGGTGAACGTCGGCGCCCCCGAGGAGCCGGTCTCCCTCAACCTGTTCACGCTGCTCGGCGGCCGCAAGACCCTCGCCGGGTCCATGATCGGCGGCATCCGGGAGACCCAGGAGATGCTGGACTTCTGCGCCGAGCACGGCATCGGCGCGGAGATCGAGCTGATCGCCGCGTCCGAGGTCAACAAGGCGTACGAGCGGGTCCTGGCGAGCGACGTGCGGTACCGCTTCGTGATCGACACGGCGACGATCTGAGCCGTCCCCTCGGCTGTCGCACGGTCGCGACGCCCCGGGCCCTACCGCCGTGGACACACACGGCGGACGCCCGGACGGGCAGGAACCAGGAGACAGGAACCTGCCCGTCCGGGCGCCAGGACCCGGCGCTCCCGCCCCATGTCGATGCGAAGCTTGGTGACGGCTCCGGGCTCTGGCATCATGGCGGTCAAATGGAACCGTGTCCCGCTTGAGGATATGGGACAGCGTCCCGTTTGGCAATCGCGGGTGACGGAGGAAACGACGTGGTGCAGGAGCAGGACGGCGACGAGGCCACGGCGCACGCGGCCCGGCCCCGGCGGGCGGACGCCCGGCGCAACCAGAAGACCCTGCTGGACGCGGCCGCCGCGGTCTTCGTCGAGTCGGGCGTCGAGGCGCCGGTACGCGACATCGCGGCCCGGGCCGGCGTCGGAACGGCCACGATCTACCGCCACTTCCCGACGCGGGCGGACCTCATCATCGGCGTCTACCGGCACCAGGTGGAGTCCTGCGCCGAGGCCGGCCCGGCGCTCCTGGCGAGCAGTCCGACCCCGTACGCCGCACTGGGCGGGTGGATCGACCTCTTCGTCGACTTCCTGGTCACCAAGCACGGACTCGCCGCCGTCCTGCAGTCCGACAACGCCGGCTTCGAGACGCTGCACGCGTACTTCCTCGACCGCCTCGTGCCCGTGTGCACCCAGCTCCTCGACGCCGCGACCGCCTCCGGCGAGATCCGGTCCGACCTGTCCGCCTACGAGCTCATGCGCGGCGTCGGCAACCTCTGCATCGGCGCGGAGAACGATCCCCGCTACGACGCGCGCCGCCTGGTCGGGCTCCTCGTCGCGGGGCTGCGCCGGCCGGAATGACCCGGGGCCGCACGGCGCGACCTCGCGTCACCCCGTCCCGCAGCGGCTGCGGAGGAGTTCCACACCGTCGCCCTCGAGGTCGTCGCAGTACGTCGCGCGCCCGGTCATGGCCATCACCAGCGCCAGCGTGGGCCCGGACACGAGAGGCCCGGAGCCGGTCGTGAACGGGCCGTCGTCCGCGACGAGCCGCAGGCCGCCTATGCGTCCCTTGGCGACGACCACGAGGTCCGTGCCCCGGTAGTACTCGGCCACCTGCGTGACGACCTCGATCGGACGGTCGCGGTGGATGCCCAGCGGGCGCCGGATGTCCTCCCCGTGCACGATCGTCTCGCCCAGCATGGCGATGGCGGGCAGGGGAGGCTTGGTCGTGCTCGGGACGACGCGCCGGAAACGTTCGAGGGTTTCGCCCGGGGTCGCGCCGAGGTGCTCGGACAGCCGCATGGCCACCTGCTTGTCGAAGTCGAACCGGCAGCGGATCACACCCGCCAGCCAGCGCACGGTGGTGAGACTGGCGCCCGCGGTCAGGTGCGCCAGCACCTGCCGTACCGTCAAACCGGTGCACAACGACGGCACGGCCCACCGCTCGTCCGCCAGATCCGCGAGATCCGCCGCCAGTGCCGCTCGCTCGGTGTGGATCGAGGGCCAGACCTCAGTGGCGCGGTTCCGGTCTGTCGTCGGTTCCGGATCAGTCACGGGGATGGTCTCCTGTCGATGGCCGTGGTCCGCGTCGTCCCGGTCGGAACGGACGGGATGGACGGGATGGACGCCCGGCAGGGGCGCCCCCGGGCAAGACTCCTGCTCCGGAGCAAAGTCATCGCCCGTGCGTGATCTTTTCTCCGGCACCCGGAATCTTCTTCCCGGCACCCGAGCCCGGAGCGCACGCCCACCGGGTGCGGGCGGCTCGGGCACGTACGGAATCGGCCGGGACCCTCGCGCGTTGAGCAGGGAGAGGGTGTGGACGCCGATGGTGTGCGAGCCGAGTAGCCCGAGTGACCGAGCTGACAGATATGGGAGGGCCGCAATGGCTACGCAGACGCAGAGGGCCGTACTGGCGGGCGGATGCTTCTGGGGGATGGAGGAGCTGATCCGCGGGCTCCCGGGGGTCACGGCGACCCGGGTCGGATACACCGGGGGTGACGTGCCGAACGCGACGTACCGGGACCACGGCACGCACGCGGAGGCCATCGAGATCCTCTTCGACCCCGAGGAGACCGACTTCCGCGCGATCCTGGAGTTCTTCTTCCAGATCCACGACCCGAGCACCAAGAACCGCCAGGGCAACGACATCGGCCTCAGCTACCGCTCGGCGATCTACTACGTGGACGACGAGCAGAAGCGGATCGCCGAGGACACGATCGCGGACGTGGACGCCTCCGGGCTGTGGCCGGGCAAGGTCGTCACCGAGGTGGAGCCGGTCGGCCCCTTCTGGGAGGCCGAGCCCGAGCACCAGGACTACCTGCAGCGCTACCCCGAGGGCTACACCTGCCACTTCCCGCGCCCGGGATGGCGACTGCCCGCGCGCACCGAGGGCTGACCGCCCGCCCCCGAGGGCTCCCCGCGCGCGCCGAGGGCCGACCGCGAGACGGCGGCCCGGCGGGATTCCGCCGGGCCGCCTGGGCGGAGGGCCGGGCCGTCAGCGCGGCAGCGTCGCCGGGCTGCCGCCGTTCGCCTCGTACCCCGCCACGGCCAGGGCGCGGTAGACGGCGAACTCCGCCGCCGGGTCGGCGGACAGGGTCCAGGGCAGGGCGCCGACGTGACCGTCGATGAGTATCAGCTGGTTCATGGCCTCGGCCCAGCGCTCGCCGCGGACCAGGAAGAAGACCAGCAGGTGGCGGACGTGCGCCTGCATCGGGTCGTCGGGGCGGGCCGAGTGGACGGCGTGCAGGGCGCCGTGCACCGCCTTGGCGACGACCTCGCTCTGGTAGAAGCCGCTGACCAGGTTGACCTCGGGCAGGTGCTCGAAGACCGCGAAGAGCGGCATCGCCGCGAGGAGGGAGCCCTGCGGGGCGCGGGCCGCCGCCGCCTCCGCGAAGGAGTACGCCAGGTCGCGGGAGCCGTGCCACTTCTCGCACCAGTAGTGCAGGGCCGCCAGGTGCGCGCCCATGTGGTTCGGGGCACGGTCGAGGATCTTCAGCCAGAGCTGTTCGAAGTCCTCGCGCGGGTAGCCGAGACCGCGGGCCACCGAGAGCTCGACGATGTACGGGACCGGGTCACCGGGGGCGAGCAGCGCCGCCTCCGCGCAGGCCGCCTTCGCCTCCTCCATGATGATCCGGAAGTCGTCCGTGCCCGGCGTCGCCGTCCGCCACGCCTGCTGCACCAGGAACTCGGCGTGCACGGCCGCGCCGCCCGCGTCCTTGGGCGCCTCCGCCCGCCACACCCGCAGCCACTGCCCGCCCGGCGCTTCCCCGACGCCGCCGGGCCGCTGCGCCAGCTCCAGCGACGCGGCGCCCGCGAAGGCCTGCACGCGCTGCCAGCGCCGCTCGCCCGCCGCCTCCGTGCCGGCCAGGAGCTGCTGGGCTCCCCGGTAGTCCTGCGTGCGCTGCACCAGGTCGAGGACGTCGAGCAGGTCCTGGTCGGGGCCGGGCATGCGGATGTCCAGCTCCTCCTCGCGGGCGAAGCCGTAGTTCGCGGGGTCCGCCGCGTCCGGGTGGCCGGCGGGTACCAGGCCGACCGCGCTCCGTCGGCGCCGCAGAACGGGAAGCAGCACGAAGGCCAGCATGACCAGTGCTATCAGGACCCAGAGAATCTCCATGTCTCAAGCGAACCAGACGGCGCCGACAATTGGCCAACCTGTGCCGCGGTCCTGTGGAAAACGCGCGGAGTCGTCCGCGCCGCTACCCTCGGTGCTCATGAGCGACAGGCACATCAGTCAGCACTTCGAGACGCTCGCGATTCACGCGGGCAACACCGCCGACCCCCTGACGGGCGCGGTGGTCCCGCCGATCTACCAGGTGTCGACGTACAAGCAGGACGGCGTCGGCGGACTGCGCGGCGGTTACGAGTACAGCCGCAGCGCCAACCCGACCCGTACGGCCCTGGAGGAGAACCTCGCCGCCCTGGAGGGCGGCCGTCGCGGCCTCGCGTTCGCGTCCGGACTGGCGGCCGAGGACTGCCTGTTGCGTACGCTGCTGCGCCCCGGCGACCACGTGGTGATCCCGAACGACGCGTACGGCGGCACCTTCCGGCTCTTCGCCAAGGTCGCCACCCGGTGGGGCGTGGAGTGGTCCGTGGCCGACACCAGCGACCCCGCCGCCGTGCGGGCCGCGCTGACGCCGAAGACCAGGGCCGTGTGGGTGGAGACGCCCTCCAACCCGCTGCTCGGCATCACCGACATCGCCGCCGTCGCCCAGGTCGCCCGGGACGCCGGCGCCCGGCTCGTCGTCGACAACACCTTCGCCACGCCGTACCTCCAGCAGCCGCTGGCGCTCGGCGCCGACGTCGTCGTGCACTCCCTGACCAAGTACATGGGCGGTCACTCGGACGTCGTCGGCGGCGCGCTGATCGTGAACGACCAGGAGCTGGGGGAGGAGCTGGCGTTCCACCAGAACGCGATGGGCGCGGTCGCCGGGCCCTTCGACTCCTGGCTGGTGCTGCGCGGCACCAAGACGCTCGCCGTGCGCATGGACCGGCACAGCGAGAACGCCGGCAAGGTCGCCGAGATGCTCTCCCGGCACGCGCGCGTGACGGACGTGCTGTACCCGGGCCTCCCGGAGCACCCGGGGCACGAGGTCGCCGCCAAGCAGATGAAGGCGTTCGGCGGCATGGTGTCGTTCCGCGTGGCGGGCGGCGAGGAGGCCGCCGTCGAGGTCTGCAACCGCGCGAAGGTGTTCACGCTCGGTGAGTCCCTGGGCGGCGTCGAGTCGCTGATCGAGCACCCCGGCCGGATGACGCACGCCTCCGCCGCCGGTTCGGCCCTGGAGGTGCCCGCCGACCTGGTGCGTCTGTCGGTCGGCATCGAGAACGTCGACGACCTGCTCGCGGACCTCCAGCAGGCCCTGGGCCAGTAGGAAGGGCTCACCAGCCGTCCCAGCCCGTCACGGGTGGGGTCGTCTCCGACGGCGGCTCCACCCAGGGCTGGACGGTCACCGCCCACACCGTGAACGCCACCGCCGCGGCGCACAGCACCAGCCACATCAGGCGGCGGGCGGCGGTCCTGCGCCGCAGCATGCGACCGCCGCGGCGCACCGCGTCCGCGTACATCTCGGGCGGCACCCGGGGCGGCGACTGCTCCATGATCCGCCGAACGGCGGCCTCTCGCTGGGGGCGGTTCACCGGCGTCCCCCGGTGCGCCACGCGCGCGTGCCGGTCGCCGTGCCGGTCGTCGTGCCGGTCGTCGTGCCGGACGCCGTGCCCGTCATGGTGTCGCCGCCTTCGTCTTCGCCGTCTTCGCCGTCTTCGTCTTCGCGGCCGCCGGCGGGCCGGCCGGCCCCGAGGGCGGGTGCAGAAGGGTGGCCGTCGCCCGGTCGCAGATCGTCCGTACGCGTTCCACGGGCAGGCCCAGCAGGGCTGCGGCCTGCTCCTCGGCGACCCCCTCGTACAGCCTGAGCACCAGGATCAGGCGTTCCTGCGGGGCGAGCCCGCCCAGGGTGCCGACGGGGCGCCGACGGGCCCGGCCGAGGCCGCCGCCGTACCGGTGCCAGGCCTCGCGGGCGAAGCGGGTGGCCAGGTACTGCCGGGCCCGGTCGTACGGGTCCTCCCCGTGCAGCCGGTCCCAGTACGCGTACGTGTGGGCGAGGGACAGGCCCAGCAGGCGTCGCGCGCGCGGGTTGTCGCCCGCCGGTTCGGCCGTGAGCAGGGTGGCGGCATGCAGCAGCCGGCCTGCCGCGCCCGCGACGAACGCCTCGAACTCCCGGTCCCGGCGGGCACTCTGGGACGCTTGCCGTTCTCGCACCGCGCCTCCCGACCGGACGGCGACGACCCCTGAGGTCTCATATCAGGCCAGGGGCGGCCCGCCGGTCAAGAGTGCGGTGCGAACCGCCCGGGAAAGCCGGTGGGAGGCGGCTCAGGAGGCCGACGGCGACTCCGGCCCCGCCGCGCCGGGCGGGGCCATACGGGCGGACAGGGCCCCGTTGAAGCGCGTGAGGAGCGTGCAGAACGCCTCGCGCTCCTCCGGTGCCCAGTCGTGGGTCAGTTCGGCCATGAGCTGACGCCGGGAGGAGCGGACCTCCTCCAGCCGCGACTCGCCGCGCGGGGAGAGCTGGAGCACGACCGCGCGTCCGTCCTCCGGGTGCGAGGTCCGCTTCACGAGCCCGGTGTCGACGAGCGGGGCCACCTGCCGGGTGACCGTCGAGGAATCGATGCCCATGCTCGCGGCGAGCGCCTTCACGCCCATCGGGCCCTCTTTGTCGAGGCGGTTGAGGAGCAGGTAGGCGGCGCGGTCCATGGAGTTGCGCACCTGCCCGACACCGCCGAGCCGGGTCTGTTCGGCACGACGGGCGAAGAGCGCCACCTCGTGCTGGAGCGTCTCGAGAAGACCGGTGTCACCGGCAGTCGTCATGTCCATCGACATTTCAGGTGCTGTGGGCATGGCCGGGGGCTCACTTCGTGGAGGGCTGCTGATTGGGGGACAGGGTACGCGGCCGGGCGGCGAGGCGTGCCGGCGCTGCGCAAAGCGGGCGGGTCTCGGAGGTTGGTCACAACGGCCCCCGGCGCCCGCGAACTGCGATGCTGGAGACATGAGCTACAGCACGGCCGCCCTTGTCGGACCCGTCACTCTCGACGACGTGCGCGGAGCCCAGAAGATGCTCTCGGGTGTGGCGCGGGTGACGGCGATGGAGGGCAGTAGGCACCTGTCCCAGCTGGTCGGCGCGCCGGTGCACCTCAAGTGCGAGAACCTCCAGCGGACGGGTTCGTTCAAGCTGCGCGGCGCCTACGTCCGTATCGCCGGGCTGCTGCCCGAGCAGCGGGCCGCCGGTGTGGTCGCGGCCAGCGCGGGCAACCACGCGCAGGGCGTGGCGCTGGCGTCGTCGCTGCTCGGGGTGCGTTCGACGGTGTTCATGCCGAAGGGCGCCCCGCTGCCCAAGATCAGCGCGACCCGCGACTACGGCGCGGAGGTGCGGCTGCACGGCCAGGTGGTCGACGAGACGCTGGCCGCGGCGCAGGAGTACGCGGAGCGGACCGGCGCGGTGTTCATCCACCCCTTCGACCACCCCGACATCATCGCGGGGCAGGGCACGGTCGGGCTGGAGATCCTGGAGCAGTGCCCCGAGGTGCGGACCGTCGTGGTCGGCATCGGCGGGGG
This sequence comes from Streptomyces sp. WG7, assembly GCF_049975785.1. Taxonomy (NCBI): domain Bacteria; kingdom Bacillati; phylum Actinomycetota; class Actinomycetes; order Kitasatosporales; family Streptomycetaceae; genus Streptomyces; species Streptomyces sp. WG7. The sequence goes on along the minus strand of NZ_JBNGGE010000002.1, from coordinate 145,355 downwards.
AGGGCTGGTGGCCGGGATCGCGGTCGCGGTGAAGGCGCTGCGGCCGGACGTGCGCATCGTGGGCGTGCAGGCCGAGGGCGCTGCGGCGTACCCGCCCTCGCTGGCCGCGGGCCGCCCGGTGGCCGTGGAGAATCCGTCGACGATGGCCGACGGCATCAAGGTGGGACGGCCCGGTGACGTGCCGTTCGGGATCGTCGGCGACCTGGTGGACGAGGTCCGCACGGTCTCCGAGGACGAGCTGTCCACCGCGCTGCTGCTGTGCCTGGAGCGGGCCAAGCTGGTCGTCGAGCCGGCCGGGGCGAGTCCGGTGGCGGCACTGCTGAGCGAGCCCGGCGCCTTCGCGGGGCCGGTGGTGGCGGTGCTGTCCGGCGGCAACGTGGACCCGGTGCTGATGCAGGGCGTGCTGCGGCACGGCATGGCCGCGCAGGGCCGCTACCTGGCGGTCCGGCTGCGCCTGACGGACCGGCCCGGTGCCCTCGCCACACTGCTCGGGGTGCTGTCGGTGGTGGACGCCAACGTCCTCGACGTGAGCCACGTCCGGACCGATCCGCGGCTCGGGCTCACGGAGGCCGAGGTCGAGCTGCACCTGGAGACGAAGGGGCCGGAGCACTGTGCCGAGGTCGGCCGGGCGCTGCGGGAGGCGGGGTACCCCGTCATCGGCTGACCGCCGTCGGGCTCACCGTCGCAGGCTGACCAGCATCACCTGATCCGCCATCGCCACCGCCACCGCGTCACTCGTTCGGGTAACCGCATTGTGGAACGCGATACATCGCGTTACTGTGTGTCGTAAATCGCTCGCTGAGCGGAGCGAAACGTACAAACCTAGGCTTTCCGAAGTATCCCCGAAGACGTGGAGACCCATATGCCAGGCGCCATCTATGCCGAAGGCCTGGTGAAGACCTTCGGTGACGTAAGGGCTCTGGACGGCGTCGACCTCGACGTTCCCGAGGGCACGGTCCTGGGCCTGCTCGGGCCGAACGGCGCGGGCAAGACGACCGCCGTCCGCTGCCTCACGACCCTGCTGCGCCCCGACAGCGGCAAAGCGGTCGTCGCGGGCATCGACGTGCTCAGGCAGCCCAACGAGGTGCGGCGGTCGATCGGCCTCTCCGGCCAGTTCGCCGCCGTCGACGAATACCTGACCGGCCGGGAGAACCTCCAGATGGTCGGCCAGCTCTACCAGATGAGGGCCAGGGCCGCGAAGGCCCGGGCCGGCGAGCTGCTCGAGCAGTTCCACCTCGCGGACGCCGCCGACCGCCCGACGAAGACCTACTCGGGAGGCATGCGCCGCCGGCTCGACCTGGCGGCCGCCCTGGTCGTCTCCCCGCCCGTCATGTTCATGGACGAACCGACGACCGGCCTCGACCCGCGCAACCGGCAGGAGCTGTGGGAGGTCATCAAACAGCTGGTCGCCGGCGGCACGACCCTGCTGCTGACCACGCAGTACCTGGAGGAGGCCGACCACCTCGCGCACGACATCGCGGTCGTCGACCACGGCCGCGTCATCGCCCGGGGCACCTCCGACCAGCTCAAGGCCCGCACCGGTGGAGAGCGCGTCGAGGTCGTGGTCCACGAACGCGACCACATGAGGGAGGCCGCCGAGGTGCTCGCCGGGTTCGGCAAGGGGCCGACCACCGTGGAGGAGCACACCCGCAAGCTGACCGTCCCCGTCACCGGCGGTGCGAAGCTGCTCGCCGAGGTCATCCGCGAACTCGACACCCGCGGCATCGAGATCGACGACATCGGCCTGCGCCGCCCCACTCTCGACGACGTCTTCCTCTCCCTCACCGGCCACATGGCCGAGGCCGAGGCCGAGGCGAACGGCCGGGCGGCGGGCGCCGGCCACCAGCAGGAGAAGGAGGAGGCCAAGTGAGCGCCGACACCGATGCCACGCGGGTCGCGGCGCCCGCCAACCCCGTGGGCCAGTCCCTCCGCGACTCCCTGGTCATCGCCCGCAGGAACCTGATCCGGATGACCAGGATTCCCGAGATGGTCCTGTTCGGGGTCATCCAGCCGGTGATGTTCGTGGTCCTCTTCACCTACGTCTTCGGCGGCTCGATGAAGATCGGGAACACCACCGACCCGGACGTCTACAAGGCCTTCCTGATGGCGGGCATCTTCGCGCAGACCGTCACGTTCGCCACCGCGGGATCGGCGGCCGGTATCGCCGACGACATGCAGAAGGGGCTCGTCGACCGCTTCCGTTCCCTGCCGATGGCCCGCGGTGCGGTGCTGACCGGCCGCACCGTCGCCGATCTCGCGCAGACGGCCATCACGCTGCTCGTCCTCGCGATCGTCGCGCTGATCGTGGGCTGGCGCACCGGCTCCGCGGAACCGACCAACACCGGGAAGATCCTGGCCGGCTTCGGCCTGCTGCTTCTCCTGGGATACGCCTTCACCTGGATCGGTGCGCTGATCGGCCTCTCCGTGCGCACCCCGGAGGCGGCGACCTCCGGCGGGATCATCTGGCTGTTCCCGGTGACGTTCGTCTCGAACGCCTTCGTGGACTCCAGCCAGATGACCCCGTGGCTCCGGCACATCGCCGAGTGGAACCCGTTCAGCGCCACGGTGCAGGCCTGCCGCGAGCTGTTCGGCAACCCGGGCGTCGTGCAGTCCGACGCCTGGCCCATGCAGCATCCCGTCTGGGCCTCGGTGATCTGGTCCGTCCTGATCATCGTGGTCTTCCGGACCCTGGCGGTGCGCAAGTACCGCTCAGCCGCCACATGACGACGCGGCCCCCGGCGTCACCGGGATTCACCGGGACGCCGGGGGCTCGTCGACAACAGGCGGCCGGGTGCACCACCGGCCGGGGGAGGGAGCCTGGTCAGCCGTTGTAGGGCTCGGCCTTGAGGATCTTCACGGAAGCCGGCTTGCCGTTGGGCAGCTCGTACTGCGCGTCCTCGCCGACCTTGTGGCCCATGACGCCCGAGCCCAGCGGCGACTGCGGAGAGTACGTCTCGATGTCCGAGCTCGCGTACTCGCGCGAGGCGAGCAGGAAGGTCAGCGTGTCGTCCTCGTCACCGTCGAAGGCGATCGTGACGACCATGCCGGGCGCCACCGCGCCGTCCGCGGCCGGAGCCTCACCGACCTTGGCACTCTCGAGCAGCTGGGTCAGCTGGCGCACGCGGAGCTCCTGCTTGCCCTGCTCCTCCTTCGCCGCGTGGTACCCGCCGTTCTCACGCAGGTCCCCCTCCTCACGGGCCGCGGCGATCTTGGCAGAGATCTCGGTGCGCGCAGGACCAGTAAGGTATTCAAGCTCCTCCTTGAGCTTGTTGTACGCCTCCTGGGTCAGCCAGGTGACGTTCTCGCTGGTCTGGGTCACGGGTGCTCCTCGTTGGTGCTGGGAATACAAATCAACGCCCTACCCAGAAGGATGTTCCTTCACGGAAGGGCGAAACCACGAGCCTAACAATTCAGGGGCCAAAGGGGGAGGACATAAGCCACCAGATTCATGTCCTCGCAGGTCAGCACGGACGTTTTCGCGCCGACGGGGCTTCGCGAAGTCAGTCGGCGTGGCAGCCGAGCAGCTCGGCCGTCGTACCCGGGGCCTTCGTGCGCAGGGTGACGACCTCGTCGATGCGCGTGGAGTCGCCGCCGAAGCGGAAGTCCGCCCGGCCCACCTCGTCGCCGTCCTCCGCCTGGGAGCGCACCGTGCAGTAGCCGACGGCACCGGCGTCCTTGCGGACCTCCAGGTGCACCTGCACCGAGTCCTCGGCGAGTTCGAACCCGATCAACTCGCCGCTGATCTTGTTCTGGCCGACGTAGTGGTAGCCGAACCAGCCGATCACCGCGAGCAGGACGGCGCCGAGCACGGCGCCGACGATCTTGAGCGTGCGGTCGGCCCGTTCGTCCGACGAGCGGCCGTACCGGCTCTCGGGCGTCTGCGTGCTCGCCGTACTCATGATCGTCCTCCCGGCAGGAGCCGCTCTTCCCGGGCTCCGGAATTATTCGCCCCCCGATTCGGTCACTATAGAAGCCTCCCACCCGTCACCCGACCGCCGCCCCTCGACGACGCCCCTGTGGGGCGGCACCTATTGGATTGCGCCGATGCACACAGGGCGCCGACCGACTTGAGGATTGAGTCTTGACTGACCAGCTGCGACTGATGGCCGTCCACGCACACCCCGACGACGAGTCGAGCAAGGGCGCGGCCACCATGGCGAAGTACGTGTCCGAGGGGGTGGACGTGCTGGTGGTGACCTGCACGGGCGGGGAACGCGGTTCCATCCTCAACCCGAAGCTCCAGGGTGACGCGTACATCGAGGAGAACATCCACGAGGTGCGCAAGAAGGAGATGGACGAGGCCCGGGAGATCCTGGGCGTCGGGCAGGAGTGGCTCGGCTTCGTCGACTCCGGCCTGCCCGAGGGCGACCCGCTGCCCCCGCTGCCGGAGGGCTGCTTCGCCCTGGAGGACGTCGACAAGGCGGCCGGCGAGCTGGTGCGGAAGATCCGCTCCTTCCGCCCCCAGGTGATCACCACCTACGACGAGAACGGCGGATACCCGCACCCCGACCACATCATGACCCACAAGATCACGATGGTGGCCTTCGAGGGCGCGGCCGACACCGAGAAGTACCCGGAGGCCGAGTACGGAACGGCGTACCAGCCGCTGAAGGTCTACTACAACCAGGGCTTCAACCGCCCCCGCACCGAGGCGCTGCACAACGCGCTGCTGGAGCGCGGCCTGGAGTCGCCCTACGAGGACTGGCTCAAGCGCTGGTCGGAGTTCGAGCGCAAGGAGCGCACGCTCACCACGCACGTGCCCTGCGCCGACTTCTTCGAGATCCGCGACAAGGCGCTGATCGCCCACGCCACGCAGATCGACCCCGACGGCGGCTGGTTCCGCGTTCCGATGGACGTCCAGAAGGAGGTCTGGCCCACCGAGGAGTACGAGCTCGCCAAGTCCCTCGTGGACACCTCCCTCCCCGAGGACGACCTCTTCGCGGGCATCCGGGACAATGCCTGACATGAGTGCAAGCGCAAGCCTGGCAATGACGCACCTCGTCACTCTCGCCGAGCTCGACGAGGACAAGGTCACCCCCGGTGTCCTCGGGTTCATCGTCTTCGCGGTGATGGCCCTGGCGGTGTGGGGTCTGATGCGGTCCATGAGCCGGCACATGGGCAAGGTCGACTTCAAGGAGGCCCCGGAGCCGGAGGCGGAGGCCTCCGGCCGGGTCGAGCCGCAGAAGGGGTGACGCCCGGCCCCCGGCGCCGGCGGCGGACCGGAGGCGGGGGAGTGCGACCCGGTGCGGTCGCACGCCCCCACTCCCCGCCGTGCTCGGGCGGTGGACCCGCCGGACCCCCACCGCCCGCCCGTGCCGCCCCGGGGTGTCCTACGTCGCCGTCACCGCCACCCCCATGACCTCCCGGGCCTGACGGTCCGGGACCATGCCCAGGCGCCAGGCCTGCCAGCCGGACTCCAGCTGGACGCCCCGTTCCAGGAGCAGCCGGTACGCCCGCACGTAGCCGTCCAGCTTGGCGTCCCGTGCCGGATGGGGGGCGCGGGACAGCTGGGCCAGTTCCTCCTGGGCCACCGCCGTACCGACCTCCACGCCCCCGGGGGCCGCGTACGGCAGCAGCGTGCAGCGCAGGAAACGGGCCCAGTCCTCGCCCCGCCGGTCGCCGTACGCCGCGAACAGCTCGGCCGCCTCGTCGCACAGCGCCAGCGCCTGCGGCGTACGGGCGTTGCCCCCGTCCACGACCGCCAGCTCCAGGCAGGTCCACGCCTCGCCGTGGCCGACGCCGATCCGCTGGAAGTCGGCGCGGGCGTCGACCAGGAGCTGCCGGGCGAAGCCGGAGTTCCGCAGCGAGCCCGTCTGGGCGGCACGCTGGTCGCGGGTGACCCGCGCAGAGTGGTGCCGGGCGCAGGCCAGACCGTACGCGTCCCGCATCCGCGAGAACATCGTGCGGGAGCGTTCCAGCGCACGCACCGACTGGTCCAGGGCGCCCGTCTCCTCCAGCGCCTGGCCCAGGTAGTAGAAACTCCACGCCTTGCCGCGCGCGTCCTCGTTCTCCCGGTGCCGGGCCGCCGCCCGCCGCAGCTCCTCCACCGCCACCGACACGTCCCCGTCCACCAGCCGGGCCCGCGCCAGCTGGGTCAGTGCCCAGGCCTCGCCACGGGCGTCCTGGGTGCGGCCGTACAGCTCCAGGGCGGTGCGCAGGTCCGCCTCCGCACGCGGTACGTCGCCCATGCGCAGGTGCAGCTGGCCGAGCTGGAAGTGTGCCCACGCCTGGCCGTGCACCGACTCGCCCGCGCGGTGCAGCACCAGCGACTCGGTGAGCAGCTCCAGGGCCTCCGCCAGCCGGGCCCGGTCCCGCTGCACCGCCGCCAGCGCGTGCAGCGTCCACGCCCGGTCCGTGGCCAGCTCGGGCGGGGCCTGGAGGTCCAGCGCCTCCCGCAGCTTCGCCGCCGCCTCCGTCAGATTGCCCTGGTGGTGCAGCGTGATGCCCAGCGAGCACAGGGCACGGGCCGCCCCCGCGTCGTGGTGGGCCTCCATGTACAGGTCGACGACGGAGGTGAGCGTCGTGCGCGCCTTGTCCAGCTCGCCCAGCTGCCGGGCCGCGATACCGGTACGCCACTGCACGGACCGCACCAGCAGCCCCTGGTCCACGGACTGCGCCAGCTCGCTGATCTCACCCAGCCGGTACAGATCGCCGCGCAGCAGGCAGTAGTCGCACAGCGCGCCCAGCAGGTTCAGCACCGCGCCCTGGTCGACGCCCTCCGCGTGCCGGAGCGCCGCCGTGATGAAGCTGGACTCGTCGTCCAGCCAGCGCAGCGCCTCGTCCAGGGAGGTGAAGCCGTACTGCCCGAAGCGGTCCGAGCGGGTCGACATGTTGCCGTCGACCAGGCGCAGCACCGAGTCGGCCAGCTCGGCGTAGTTCGCGATCAGCCGTTCCTGCGCCGCCGTCCGCTCGCCCGGATCCTCCTCGTCGGCGAGCCGGGACCGGGCGAAGGCACGCACCACGTCGTGCAGCCGGTAGCGGCTGCCCCGGACGCGGTCGAGCAGGCCGGCCCGCGACAGGGCCGCCAGCTGCCGCGCCGCCTCGGTCTCGTCCGTGGCCAGCAGCGCGGCCGCGGCCGGGGCGCCCAGCGAGGTGCGGCCCGCGAGCGCCAGCCGGCGCAGCAGCCGCCGGGCCGGCTCCGGCTGGTCGGTGTAGCGCAGCCACAGCGCCCGTTCGACGGGGTCCACCGGCCCGTACGCGGCCAGGTCGGTGGCCAGGGCGCGCGGCGAGCGCGGGCCCAGCGACGACCCCGCGACGCGCAGCGCCAGCGGCAGCCCGCCGCACAGCTGCCGGATCCGGTCGGCGGACTCGGCGTCGTACGGCCCCGACGCGTCCTGCGCGGCGGCGCCGAGCAGTTCCTCCGCGCCCGCCGCGTCCAGCGCCTCGACCGGCAGGTCGTACACCCGCGCGGGAAGGTCGGCCGGCAGTTGCAGCGCCTTCCGCGCGGTGATCAGCACCAGGCTGTCCGACCGCTCCGGCAGCAGCGCGCGCACCTGGTCGGCGTCCGCGGCGTCGTCCAGGACGACGGTGACCGGCACGTCCGCCAGGTGCTGGCGGTACAGCTCGCTGAGCCGCTTGACCTGCTGGTCCGCCGAGGACCGCTCACGGAACAGCAACTGCTCGCGGGGCGCCCCGAGCCGGTTCAGCAGATGCAGCAGGGCTTCCCGGGTACTCAGCGGAGCCTCACCGCCCGGCGCGGGGCCGCCCTCGCGCGCACCGGCACCGTCCCCGCGCAGGTCGACCACGCACGCCCCGCGGAAGTAGTCCCGCAGCTCGTGGGCGGCCCGGACCGCGAGCGTCGTACGGCCGCTGCCGGGCGCCCCGTGCAGCACCACCACCGTCGGCTTCGTCTCCGTGCTCGCGCGGGCCGCCTGCACCCACTGCCGCAGCCGCGCCATCTCCTGACGCCGGCCCGCGAAGGTGCCCTCCGGCTCCGGGAGCTGCGCGAACGACTGCTCCAGCGCGCTGCGCCCCCGGGCCGCGGCACTCTTGTCGGCGCCCCGCAGCTTCGGCCCGGCCGCCGCCTTCTTCGGCCCGGTGGACGCGGCGAGCATCCGCTGCTGGTCCAGGAACGGCCGGATGCCGCGTACCTCCAGCGCCGTCAGCCACTGCAACCGCAACTGCTCGGGCCCGCCGGGCTGGCTCACGGCCCCGGCCCGGTGATGGGCGGCCGGCACATGGGAGCCGACCACCTTCACCACGGTCGCCGCGGCGCCGACGACCCCGACGGTCACTCCCGCGCCCACGGCGGTACCCGCGCCGGTGCCGAGCGCCATGTCGGCCACCACCGCGGCGACCGCCGCCACGGCCGCCACCAGCAGGGGAGTGCCGGCGCCCTCCCGGGCGTAGCGCTGCCGGAAGGTGAGCTGTCCGGCCGCCGCCTCGTCGAGGGCGCGGGTGTAGGCCTCGTACTCCTCGGCGGCCGTCCCGGCCATCGCGTCCAGCGACCCGCGCGCCCGGGACAGCAGCACGTTCCCGTCCGTGCGCCCGCCCGAACGCCGCACCTCCTCCTCCACGGCCCGCCTCAGTAACCGCTCGGCCTCCGACCGATGACTGTCCCGCATGTCGCGCCCCCTCCGGCGGCATCGGTGTCGCCCGGGTGTCCCCAGACCTCGCTGGGACTCCCCCGGCCCGTTACCGGGTCCTTCCCCGGTTGTCCGTCGGTCAAGTGTCCTGCGACGGGGAGACCCTGGGGAGGGGTCGGCGGGCGCCACGACGGTGTGCCGTCCGGGGACGCGCGGGTACTGGGGCAGGATGGACACCATGCCGAACCGACTGGCGCACGAGACGTCCCCCTATCTCCTTCAGCACGCCGACAACCCCGTCGACTGGTGGCCCTGGTCGGACGAGGCCTTCGAGGAGGCACGGCGGCGGGACGTGCCGGTGCTGCTCAGCGTCGGGTACAGCAGCTGCCACTGGTGCCACGTGATGGCGCACGAGTCGTTCGAGGACGGGCCCACGGCCGACTTCCTCAACTCCCACTTCGTGAGCGTCAAGGTCGACCGCGAGGAGCGCCCCGACGTCGACGCCGTCTACATGGAGGCCGTGCAGGCGGCGACCGGGCAGGGCGGCTGGCCCATGACCGTGTTCCTGACGCCGGACGCGGAGCCCTTCTACTTCGGCACCTACTACCCGCCCGAGCCCCGGCACGGCATGCCGTCCTTCCGGCAGGTGCTCCAGGGCGTCCACCAGGCGTGGGCGGAGCGGCGGGACGAGGTCACCGAGGTCGCGGGGAAGATCGTGCGGGACCTCGCCGGGCGGGAGATCTCCTACGGGGACGCGCGGCCGCCCGGGGAGGCGGAGCTCGGACAGGCGCTGCTCGGGCTGACCCGGGAGTACGACCCGCAGCGCGGCGGGTTCGGCGGGGCGCCGAAGTTCCCGCCGTCCATGGTGGTCGAGTTCCTGCTGCGCCACCACGCCCGCACCGGCGCCGACGGCGCGCTGGAGATGGCGCGCGACACCTGCGAGCGGATGGCACGCGGCGGCATCTACGACCAGCTGGGCGGCGGCTTCGCCCGCTACTCCGTCGACCGCGAGTGGGTCGTGCCGCACTTCGAGAAGATGCTCTACGACAACGCCCTGCTGTGCCGCGTCTACGCCCACCTGTGGCGTTCCACCGGCTCGGACCTCGCCCGCCGGGTCGCGCTGGAGACCGCCGACTTCATGGTGCGCGAACTGCGCACCGCCGAGGGCGGCTTCGCCTCCGCGCTGGACGCGGACAGCGACGACGGCATGGGGAAGCACGTCGAGGGCGCCTACTACGTGTGGACGCCCGCGCAGCTCACCGAGGTCCTCGGCGCCGACGACGCCGCACTCGCCGCCCGGTACTTCGGGGTGACCGAGGAGGGCACCTTCGAGCACGGCTCCTCCGTGCTGCAACTCCCGCAGCAGGAGGGCGTGTTCGACGCCGAGCGGATCGCCTCGGTCAGGGAGCGGCTGCTGGCCGCCCGCGACGGCCGTCCCGCCCCGGGCCGGGACGACAAGGTGGTCGCCGCCTGGAACGGGCTCGCGATCGCCGCGCTCGCCGAGACGGGCGCCTACTTCGAGCGCCCCGACCTGGTGGAGGCCGCCGTCGCCGCCGCCGACCTGCTCGTGCGGCTGCACCTCGACGAGCAGGCCCGGCTCTGCCGCACCAGCAAGGACGGCCGGGCGGGTGCCCACGCCGGGGTGCTGGAGGACTACGCCGACGTCGCGGAGGGCTTCCTCGCGCTCGCGTCGGTCACCGGGGAGGGCGTCTGGCTGGACTTCGCCGGGCTGCTCCTCGACCACGTCCTCACCCGCTTCACCGACGACTCCGGTTCCCTCTACGACACCGCGGCCGACGCCGAGCGGCTGATCCGCCGCCCGCAGGACCCCACCGACAACGCCACCCCGTCCGGCTGGACCGCCGCCGCGAACGCCCTGCTGTCCTACGCCGCCCACACCGGTTCCGCGCCGCACCGCACCGCCGCCGAACACGCCCTCGGCGTGGTGAAGGCGCTCGGCCCGCGGGTCCCGCGTTTCGTCGGCTGGGGGCTGGCCGCCGCCGAGGCGCTGCTCGACGGGCCGCGTGAAGTCGCCGTCGTCGGGCCCGCGCCGGATGACAGCGCCACGCAGGGCCTGCACCGTACGGCACTCCTGGGGACGGCGCCCGGTGCGGTCGTCGCCGTCGGCGCCGAGGGGAGCGACGAGTTCCCCCTGCTCGCCGGCCGGCCGCTGATGGACGGGGCACCGGCCGCGTACGTCTGCCGGAACTTCACCTGTGACGCGCCGACCACCGACCCGGAACGTCTGCGTGCCGCGCTGCGTACCACCTGAACAGCCGGAACGGCAGAACCGCACGTATTCGGAACGTAACCGGCAGGCGAACTGATCAGACCCGGTCCTCGTAGTGAGGAAACATGCTCTTCACTCAAACACCTTATGAGTTTCACAGGTTACCCCTAGTCTCTTCACCGTGACTCGGCGGAGCGGGCGCCCCGTCCGGGTGCTCCGCCGCGTCAGGGGGAGTTCGGAGATCTGGGGGGATCTTTCTTGCTTACGTCCGTCTTCATCGCTGCCGTTTCACTGGCGCTCTTCTGGATGGCGGCGTTCACGCTGTGGTGGCAGATGCACGCCTGGCGCACGCCGGAAGTACTCGCCTCCACCCGGTTCAGCCCGCCCGACGGCGACGAGCACGTCTCGTTCTCGCTGCTCGTGCCCGCGCGGCACGAGCAGGCCGTGCTCGACCACACCATCCAGCGGCTGCTGACCTCGTCCCACACCGACTTCGAGATCATCGTGATCGTCGGACACGACGACCCGGAGACCACCGCCGTCGCCGAGAAGGCCGCCGGCGCCGATCCGCGGGTGCGGGTCGTCGTCGACACCCACGAGAAGAAGAACAAGCCGAGGGCGATGAACACGGCGCTGCCGCACTGCCGCGGTGACGTCGTCGGGGTCTTCGACGCCGAGGACCAGGTCCATCCCGAACTGCTCGCCCACGTCGACCACGCCTTCCGCACCACCGGCGCCGACGTCGTGCAGGGCGGCGTCCAGCTGATCAACTTCCACTCCAGCTGGTACAGCCTGCGCAACTGCCTGGAGTACTTCTTCTGGTTCCGCTCCCGGCTGCACCTGCACGCGCAGAAGGGGTTCATCCCGCTCGGCGGCAACACCGTCTTCGTGCGTACGGACGTGCTGCGGGCGGCCGGCGGCTGGGACCCGGACTGCCTGGCGGAGGACTGCGACCTCGGTGTCCGGCTCTCCAGCACCGGCAAGAAGGTCGTCGTCGCCTACGACTCCGACATGGTCACCCGGGAGGAGACGCCGGGCACGCTGGTGTCCCTGCTCAAGCAGCGCACCCGCTGGAACCAGGGCTTCCTCCAGGTGTACCGGAAGAAGGACTGGACCCAGCTGCCCACCTTCAGTCAGCGGCTGCTGGCCCGCTACACCCTGATGACGCCCTTCCTGCAGGCCTTCACCGGTGTGATCATCCCGCTCAACGCGGCCGTCGCGCTCTTCCTGGACGTGCCCGTCGGCATCGCCTTCGTCACCTTCCTGCCGGCCGTCACCGCCCTGGTCACCTTCGTCTTCGAGGTCGTCGGCCTGCACGACTTCGGCAAGCAGTACGGCCTGCGGATCCGCTTCACGCACTATCTGAAGCTGATCGTCGGCGGCCCCTTCTACCAGGTCCTCCTCGCCGGGGCCGCCGTCCGCGCCGTATGGCGTGAGCAGCGCGGCCGCAACGACTGGGAGCTGACCAGCCACGTGGGCGCCCACCTCGCACCCGCGGACCGAGAGGACGTTCCCGCGTGACCTCCACCCTCCCCGCGGCGGCCGGCACCACGGTCCCCGCGCAGCGGCAGCCTGCCCACGACACCGGCCCGGCCACCGGCACGAAGGCGCCACCGGGCCGCCTGCGCTCCTCGCGCCCCGACCTCCTGCTGTGCGGCACGCTGCTCGTGGCGATCATGCTCGTGCAGGGCTGGAACATCTCCGCCTACCCGACCCTCAGCGACGACGAGGGCACCTACCTCGCCCAGGCCTGGGCCGTCCAGCAGGGCGAGGGCCTCGCCCACTACACCTACTGGTACGACCACCCGCCGCTCGGCTGGATCCAGATAGCCGTGCTGACCTGGATACCCGCGTTGGTCAGCCCCGAGTCGATGACCGTCGGTGCCATGCGCGGCGTGATGCTGACCGTCAGCGCCGTCTCCGCCGTCCTCGTCTACGTCATCGCCCGCCGGCTGTCCCTGCCGCGCTGGGCGGCCGGACTCGCCATGGCCCTCTTCGGGCTCTCCCCGCTGTCGGTGGTGCTCCAGCGGGAGATCTTCCTCGACAACCTCGCGGTGATGTGGACCCTGCTGGCGTTCGCGCTCGCCGCCTCCCCGAGCCGCCACCTGTGGCACCACTTCGGCGCGGGCATCGCCGCTGCCACGGCCGTGCTCACCAAGGAGACGATGCTCGTCGTCCTGCCCGCCGTGCTGGTCACCATGTGGCGGCACAGCCACAAGGACACCCGCAAGTTCGCGGTGACCGGCGCCGTCACGGCCTGCGCGCTGATCGGCTTCTCCTACCCCCTGTTCGCCCTGCTCAAGGGCGAACTGCTGCCGGGCGGCGGGCACGTCTCGCTGTGGGAGGGCATCGAGTACCAGCTGACCCGGCCCGGCTCCGGCTTCATCCTCGACGAGGGCTCCGGCTCGTGGGGCGTCCTCCAGTCCTGGCTGTACTACGACCGGGTCCTGCCGCTCGGCGGCCTCGCCGGGGCGCTGCTCCTGCTGGCCACCTGGCGCTGGTCGGTCACCGCGCGGTCCCTGGCCGGACCGGCCCTGACGGTGGCGATCCTCGCCGCCCTCGCCCTGCGCCCGAGCGGCTACCTGCCCGCGATGTACGTCATCCAGGCCCTGCCCTTCCTCGCCCTGGTGCTGGCCGGCGGCGCCGCGAGCGTCGCCCACGCCGTGCTGCGCAGATGGCGCACGGAGGCCGAGCAACGGGGGATCACCCTCGCCCGGTACGCGCTCGCCGGCGTCCTGGTGCTCGCCGCGGGCGCCTACGTCGTGCCCCGCTGGTACGACGGCGACCGCACCGCCGTCACCGCCGACGCCAACGCCCCCTACGAGGCCGCCGCCGACTGGCTGGCGAGCGAGGTGCCGAACCCGCAGGACACCCGCGTCCTCGTCGACGACGCGCTCTGGCTGGACCTGGTGCACGCCGGGTACGAGCCCGGGCTCGGGGTCATCTGGTTCTACAAGGCGGATCTCGACCCGGCGGTGACGAAGACGATGCCGGGCGGCTGGCGCGACATCGACTACGTGGTCGCCTCCCCGACGGTGCGGCGCGACGCGGTCGACCTGCCCAACGTCAAGGCGGCCATGAACCACTCGGCTCCGGTAGCCGTCTTCGGCACCGGTGCGGACCGTATCGAGATCCGCCGCGTCCAGCCCTCCGGAGCCGCCCGATGAGCCACGAGTCGACCGTCCCCGACGAGCTGGGACATCCGGCCGTACGCGCCTCGGAGGTGCCCGAGCCGGGCGCCGTCACCATCGTCGTACCGACCTTCAACGAGTCGGGGAACGTACGGCGGCTGCTGCGGCTGATCACCGAGTCCGTGCCGGCCCGGCTGCCCTGCGAGGTCGTCTTCGTGGACGACTCCACCGACGACACCCCGGACGTCATCCGCGCGGCGGCGCCGGACTGCCCCTTCCCGGTCACCGTCCTGCACCGCGAGGAGCCGGCCGGCGGGCTGGGCGGCGCGGTCGTCGAGGGCATGAAGGCGGCCGGTTCGGACTGGATCGTCGTCATGGACGGCGACTGCCAGCACCCGCCGTCCCTCGTGCCGGAGCTGGTGGCGACCGGCGAGCGGGCGAACGCCGGACTCGTCGTCGCCTCCCGCTACATCAAGGGCGGCAGCCGCGCCGGGCTGGCGGGCAGCTACCGGATCGCCGTCTCCCGCGCGGCGACCTGGCTCACCAAGGCGCTCTTCCCGCGCCGCCTGCACGGCATCAGCGACCCGATGAGCGGCTTCTTCGCCATCCGCCGCAGCGAGGTCACCGCCGACGTGCTCAAGCCGCTGGGCTACAAGATCCTCCTGGAACTCGCCGTCCGCGGCCGCCCGCAGACGGTCACCGAGGTGCCGTTCGTCTTCGAGGAGCGCTTCGCCGGGGAGTCCAAGTCGACGGCGCGGGAGGGGCTGCGCTTCCTGCGCCACCTGGCCGGGCTGCGCACCGCCTCGCCGCTGGCCCGCATGGTCGTGTTCGGGCTGATCGGGCTGAGCGGCTTCGTGCCGAACCTGGCCGCGCTGTGGGCGCTGACCGAGGCGGGCGTGCACTACCTGCCCGCCGAGATCGCCGCCAACCAGTTCGGCGTGGCCTGGAACTTCCTGCTGCTGGAGCGGCTGCTCTTCCGCGACCGGCGCAGGCACCGGCACTGGGCCGACCGGACCCTCAGGTTCGTGCTGATCGCCAACGCCGACCTGGTGCTGCGCATCCCGCTGATCGCCCTGCTCGTCGGGGAGTTCGGGCTGGCCGTGCTGCCGGCCACCGCCCTGGCCCTCGTCATCACCTTCGTCCTGCGCTTCGCCGGGACCGAAGCGCTCGTGTACCTCCCGCGCCGCCGCAAGGCCGGTCCAGCAAGGAGTGAGGCATGAGAAGAAGAACCCGAAGGAGAACCTCCGCCCTCCTGGCGGTGTCCGCCCTCACCGGCGGGCTCCTCCTCACCGCACCGCAGCCCGCGTCGGCCGCCAACCTCGTCAAGAACCCCGGCTTCGAGACCGCGTCCACCGGCGACATGCCGTACTGCTGGGAGAAGTCCGGCTGGGGCGACAACGACTTCAGCTACGAGACCGTCGCCGACGCCCACTCCGGCGACCGGGCCATGAAGGTCGAGCTGACCCGCCGGACCGACGGCGACCGCAAGGCCCTGATCACCGAGTCCGCCGAGTGCGCGCCGGTGGTGACGGAGGGCAGGCAGTACGACCTGTCGCTCTGGTACAAGACGACGACCCCGGACGCCTCCCTCACCCTCTTCCGGCACGACGCCACCGCGGGCTGGCAGTACTGGACCGACCTGAAGACCCTGGACCTGGCGGCCGACTGGACCGAGGCGAGCGTCCGCACCCCCGAGGTCCCGGCCGGCACCGACCGCATCAGCTGGGGCGTCTCCGTCTACGGCACCGGCTCGGCGACCACCGACGACTACACGATGGAGCAGGTCGCCGACCCGGTCCCGGACCCCGGGTGCACGGGCACCGCCGAGGAGTGCGCCAACGGGCGCTGGGACGTGCTGCCCACCCAGAACCCGGTCCGCTCCATGCACTCCGTCGTGCTCCACAACGGCAAGGTGCTGCTGATCGCGGGCTCCGGCAACGACCCGGAGATGTTCGAGGCGGGCACCTTCACCTCCGCCGTGTACGACCCGCAGACCGGCGACTACAGGACGATCCCGACGCCGAAGGACATGTTCTGCGCCGGGCACGTGCAGCTCAAGGACGGCCGCGTGCTCGTCATGAGCGGCAACCTGGGCTACCCCTCGGCGGACGGCACGATCGGCTACCAGGGCTACAAGGACTCGTACGTCTTCGACCCGGAGACCGAGACCTACCTCAAGACCAACGACATGAACGACGGCCACTGGTACCCGTCGGCGACGATCCTCGGCAACGGCGACGTCATCTCCTTCGGCGGCCTGCGCGAGGACTCCACCGGCTCGGTGACGGCCGAGCTGTGGTCCGACGAGCAGCAGAAGTGGCTGCCGACCTGGCAGGTCAACCAGACCTGGTCGTACTGGGGCCTGTACCCGTCGATGATCCTGATGCAGGACGGCCGGCTCTTCTACTCGGGCAGCCACGTCTTCGGCAACAACATCCCCGGCACCGGCTCGGCGATCTACGACTACGAGGCCAACACGATCACCGAGGTCCCCGGCCTCCAGCGCAAGGACGAGCGGGACCAGTCGATGAGCGTCCTGCTGCCCCCGGCGCAGGACCAGAAGGTGCTGACCGTCGGCGGCGGCAACATCGACTCCAACCCGGACGCCAACCGCCTCACCGACATCATCGACCTCAAGCAGCCGAACCCGGCGTACGTCGCCGGGCCGTCGCTCCCGCAGGGCACCGTCGACCTGGGCGACGGCCCGGTCCCGCAGACCGGCGACCAGGGCAAGATGTACGTCTCCACCGTCCTGCTGCCCGACGGCACGGTGCTGGAGACCGGCGGCGCGCTGCACAACCGGGCCGATCCGGTGTTCGAGACGTCGATCTTCGACCCGGAGACGGAGACCTTCGACCCGGTCGCCACCGACCCGGAGGCCCGCGGCTACCACTCCTCGGCGTTCCTGCTCCCCGACGGCCGGGTGATGACGACCGGCGACAACCCGGGCAACGGCTCCTGGAACCACGACGTGTCCGTCTACACCCCGCCCTACCTCCTCAAGGGCGAGCGTCCGGCGATCACCTCGGTCATCGACACCGAGTGGAACTACGGCGACACCCAGCGGATCACCGTCGACCGGCCCATCGCCAAGGCCGAGCTGATCCGCCCGGCCGCGGTCACCCACTCCTCCGACCCGAACCAGCGGTTCGTCGACCTGCCGCTGTCCGTCGACGGGAACAACGTCGACCTCAACGTCACCAGCAACCCCAACCTGGCCCCGCCCGGCTGGTACATGCTCTTCGCGGTCGACGCCAACGGCGTGCCCTCGGTGGCGAAGTGGGTGCACCTGGACGGTCCGCGGGCGCTCAGCACCAAGGACGCCTCCGCGCACGTCCACTCCTTCGCCGACGCCCCGCGGGGCAAGGTGGCGGCGGCCGGCGAGAAGCGGGCCGCGCAGCCGGTCGGCCCCACCGTCTCCGGCTGCGACCGGCACTACGGCTCCGCCAACGTCTGTGTGCCGACCGCCTTCCCCGCCGAGGTGAAGGCGACGACGACGGAGCGCTGCACCTGGCTGAAGGAGCACGACTACGGCCGGCTGAAGGTCAACGGCAAGGACGACCCGCTGCGCCTGGACCCGAACGGGGACGGCACCGCCTGCGGGAAGGGGGACGTCAGGCGCCGCTGAGGATCAGCCCGCCCAGCGTGAGCTGAGCACCCCACTGCAGGGCGACGGCCCCGTACCCGACCGGCCTCCACCGGGTACGGGGCCACGCGAGCGCCAGCACGCCCAGGAGGGCCGCCGCCCAGAAGCAGGCCCACAGCGCCTCGCCCGGCACGGTCGAGCACCGCTCGCCGTACGTCAGACAGCGGCCGCCGCGTTCGGAGGCGAACACGGCCAGCCACGCGAGGACGACGGTCGGCAGCAGCAGGACGAGCCCGGCCACGGAGCACCCGGTCACGATGCGGGCGGTGGGCAGCGGCGGGACGGGCGCGGGCGGAGTGGTCATGCCGCCCATCACACCGCGCCGGCCGTCCCGTGCGATCGGTCCGCGTACTCAAACCCGGTGCTCAGCCGCCCTGAGTACTCGCACGTACCGCCGCCTCCACGATGGCCTCCAACTGCTCGTGGTGCGCGCCCTTCCAGTACGCGCGCCCGCACGCGCGGCACTGCGCGAACACGTCGTACGACCGTTCGGTCCCGCCCTTGAGCTGGTCCGCGACTTCCTCCTTGGTGGCCTGCTTCAGCAGCCCGTTGCAGGCGGTGCACCTGGTCCAGGGGCGCAGCTCGGGCCGGAACCGGTCCAGGACCTCGCGGAGCTGGTCGTCGGGGCGGTTGCTGTAGACGTAGGCGCCGGCCCACAGTTCGCGGCGGCGCAGCAGGCCGCGGTCGCGGCTGAGCATGACCCGTTTCTCGGCGGCCGACAGCGCGGCGAGCGCCGGGTCGCCGAGGTCCGTCGACTCGTACGCGGTGTCCACGCCGAGGAGCCGCAGCCGGCGGGCGAGGGTGCCGAGATGCACGTCGAGCAGGAAGCGCAGGGGCGCGCCCGGGACCCGCTGCGGGCGTTCGACGGCCCGGACGCTGACCGATTCGCCGCCGCTGGGAACGTGTCCGCGCGGCACTTCGCGGCCGTCCACGAGGAGCGTGCCCACCTCGGTCAGCGGGACGCCGAGGGACTCGACGACGTGGCCGAGTGTGGAGACGCCGTCGGTGGTGGCGCGGGCGGCGCCGGTGGGGCGGGCCCGCGGGACGAACAGGTGCAGTTCGGGGGCGAATTCGACGCGGATCTCGGGACCGTTCACCGGGTCAGGATGCCATGGGGCAGGGGGGTGGCCTCAGCCTTTTCGGGGAGTCGGCGTCCGTGCTCCAGGACGTCCGGGGCGCGTGCGGCCAGGTCGGCCGGATCCTTCTCGTGGTGGTGCTCGGCCCGGTACCGCCAGGCCGCGGGAGCGGTCGGCGGGGGAGCGGGGGCGTGCGGCCGTCATGGGGGTCATTGCCGCGGATGGGCTGCCCGCGGGGGCACGGGTTCTGCCGTCCGCGGCTCGGCCCGCGTGGGCGCGGCCGGCCACGACGCGCCCGCACGGGGCGCACCGGGCCTTCGGCGGCGCGTCTAGTAGGCGACCAGCGAGATTCCCACGTAGTGCGCGATGAAGGCCGCCAGCGTGAAGGAGTGGAAGACCTCGTGGAAGCCGAACCAGCGCGGTGACGGGTTGGGCCGCTTGAGGCCGTAGATCACGCCGCCCGCGCTGTAGAGCAGTCCGCCGACGATCACCAGGACGAGGACGGCGATGCCGCCGGCCCGCATGAACTCAGGGAGGTAGAAGACGGCCGCCCAGCCCATGGCGAGGTAGCACGGGGTGTAGAGCCAGCGCGGGGCCCCGACCCAGAAGACGCGGAAGAGGATGCCCGCGGCGGCGGCGGCCCAGATGCCCCACAGCAGCCACTGGCCCTTGGCCTCCGGCAGCAGGAGCATCGTGAGCGGGGTGTAGGTGCCCGCGATGATCAGGAAGATGTTGGCGTGGTCGAGGCGGCGCAGTACGCCGTCCATCCGCGGGCTCCAGTCGCCCCGGTGGTAGAGCGCGCTGACGCCGAAGAGCAGACAGGCCGTGAGGACGTAGATCCCGCAGGCGATGCGTGCTTCGGTCGACTCGGCGAGGGCGGTGAGGACCAGACCCGCGACGAGGACGGCCGGGAACATGCCGAGATGCAGCCAGCCGCGCAGCTTCGGCTTGACCGGATGCGGCAGGGAGAGCGCTACGGGACCGCGGCCGGCGGCCGGCGTGTCCCTGGGCGCGTCGGAAGCGGACGCAGTCATGGGCGCATCGTACCTACGGGACCGTAAGTTACGCATCAGTACGGACGTTCGTGGTCGCTGAGTGGTCATCGTCTCACGGGGTACCCGGCCGCGCACCCCCGAAAAACTCCGGCGCGGGCACGTGGCGATCCTCACTCCGCTCAGGTGTGACGCCCTCTGGACAGATGGGCGCTCTCGTCGGATGATCAAATGAGTGCGGTCGACACCGGATGAGCGCCCAAGAGGTCATCGTCACGCATCCGGGTCGCAGCCCCCACGGGGCCTCCCAACCAAAAACCCTCATTTAGGAGCAATCGTGGCGCGCGACATCGCTGCTCCCCCCGTCCCCACCGACCACCAGGAGCTGATCTCGTGGGTGAACGAGATCGCCGAACTGACCCAGCCGGACGAAGTGGTCTGGTGTGACGGATCCGAGGCCGAGTACGAGCGCCTGTGCGGGGAGCTCGTAGAGAAGGGCACCTTCCGCAAGCTCGACCCGATCAAGCGCCCCAACTCGTACTACGCGGCCTCCGACCCCTCCGACGTCGCGCGCGTCGAGGACCGGACCTTCATCTGCTCCGCGAAGGAGGAGGACGCCGGCCCGACCAACCACTGGAAGGACCCCGCCGAGATGCGGGAGATCTTCACGGGTGAGAAGGGCGAAGGGGGCCTGTTCCGCGGCTCCATGCGCGGCCGGACCATGTACGTCGTGCCCTTCTGCATGGGCCCCCTCGGCTCCCCGCTGTCCGCGCTGGGCGTCGAGATCACCGACTCCGCGTACGTCGCCGTCTCCATGCGCACCATGACCCGCATGGGACAGCCGGTCCTGGACGAGCTGGGCGACGAGGGCTTCTTCGTCAAGGCCGTCCACACCCTCGGCGCCCCGCTGGAGGAGGGCCAGGAGGACGTTCCGTGGCCGTGCAACTCCACCAAGTACATCTCGCACTTCCCCGAGGACCGCGAGATCTGGTCCTACGGCTCCGGCTACGGCGGCAACGCCCTGCTCGGCAAGAAGTGCTACGCCCTGCGCATCGCCTCCGTGATGGCCCGCGACGAGGGCTGGCTCGCCGAGCACATGCTCGTGCTGAAGCTGACCCCGCCCACCGGCGAGCCCAAGTACGTCGCCGCCGCCTTCCCGTCGGCCTGCGGCAAGACCAACCTCGCCATGCTGGAGCCCACCATCTCCGGCTGGACCGTCGAGACGATCGGCGACGACATCGCCTGGATGCGCTTCGGCGAGGACGGCCGCCTGTACGCCATCAACCCCGAGGCCGGCTTCTTCGGCGTCGCGCCCGGCACCGGTGAGCACACCAACGCCAACGCGATGAAGACCCTGTGGGGCAACTCCGTCTTCACCAACGTCGCCCTCACCGACGACGGCGACGTGTGGTGGGAGGGCATGACGGAGGAGACCCCGGCCCACCTCACGGACTGGAAGGGCAACGACTGGACGCCCGAGTCCGGCACGCCTGCCGCGCACCCCAACGCCCGCTTCACCACCCCCGCCGCGCAGTGCCCGATCATCGCGCCGGAGTGGGAGGACCCCAAGGGCGTGCCGATCTCGGCGATCCTCTTCGGCGGGCGCCGCGCCACCGCCGTACCGCTGGTCACCGAGTCCTTCGACTGGAACCACGGCGTCTTCCTCGGCGCCAACGTGGCCTCCGAGAAGACCGCCGCCGCCGAGGGCAAGGTCGGCGAGCTGCGCCGCGACCCGTTCGCCATGCTGCCGTTCTGCGGCTACAACATGGGCGACTACATGGGTCACTGGATCGACGTGGCCAAGGACAAGGACCAGTCCAAGCTGCCCAAGATCTACTACGTCAACTGGTTCCGCAAGGACGACGAGGGCAGGTTCGTCTGGCCGGGCTTCGGTGAGAACGGCCGCGTCCTGAAGTGGATCGTGGAGCGCCTGGAGGGCAAGGCGGACGGCGTCGAGACCCCGATCGGCGTGCTGCCGACCAAGGAGTCCCTGGACACCGACGGCCTCGACCTCGCCGACGCCGACCTGGACTTCCTGCTCAGCGTCGACAAGGAGGTGTGGCGCGAGGAGGCGGCGCTCGTCCCCGAGCACCTGAACACCTTCGGCGACCACACACCCGCCGAGCTGTGGGACCAGTACCGGGCCCTGGTGCAGCGCCTGGGCTGACGTCCCCCGCAGTCTCCGCGGCCGGTCCGACTAGCCCTGACCCGCGAAGTCGTCACGAAGGCCGGCCGCGAGGGGGTCTCCCTCCGCTCCAGTAGCTCGTAGTACCCCGGAGCGCGGGGGAGGTCCCGCTCGGGCCGGGTCGCCGCACAACGGCGTGCGGAGGACCCGGCCCTTCGACGTGCCCGGACTTTCGGCGTGCCCGGGCCCTCGGTGTGTCCGGCCTTCGGCGGGTCCGGACTTTCGGTGTGTCCGGCCTTCGGCGGGTCCGGACTTTCGGCGTGCCCGGCCCTCGGCGTGCCCGGCCCGTCGGCGTGCCCGGACTCGCCCGGCGCCGGTCAGCCCGAGCGGTCCTCCAGGTACCGCGTGTGGGACTCCTGCCGCCGGGCCTCGGTCTCCCGCAGCTGCTGCGCCAGCCGCTCCGCCTCCGCGTGCAGCAGCTCCAGCTGACGCACCAGGTGCTGCTCCGGAGGCATCTGCCCCGGCGTCAGCCGCGTCCACCAGCGGGTGCGGACGTAGGCGTCGACGGCTTCCGCCACGTCCTGCCGCACGGCTCGCGACAGTATGTGGACGGCCTCCGGGTCCTGGGCGAGGATCTCGGTCGCCCACCCGGGGTCCAGCAACGCGGCCAGCAGCTCCGTCAGTTCGTCGAGCCGGCCCCGCGCGGTGGGCGGCAGATCGACGTCCGCGAGATAGTCCCGCAGCCGTTCGAAGTCCGCCCGCACCTCGTCCAGCTGCGCGGACGGGTCGGGGAACTCGGGCGGCGCGGGCCGCTCGGGCGGGGCGATCAGCGCCCCGGCCCCGTACAGCCCCACCACCACGACCGGCCAGTACGGGCCCGCCACGCCCGTGAACGTCAGCACCAGCCCCGCCAGCCCGCCCGCGCCCCCGGCCAGGTTCTTGCGGGACTCCAGATACGCCATCGCCCTACTGGTAGCCACGGATCTCCTCGAACGCCCCGTCGAGCGAGCCCTGCCCGTCGAACAGCCGGCCGCCGGTCAGCTCGGCGATGTGCTCCAGCTCCGCGCGGTCGGAGTCGCCGAACAGGATGGGGAAGACGGGGGTGTTCCGGCGGTCGCCGGACAGCCCCCGGTAGAAGGAGTCGAAGTCGCCCGCCTCGGCGCCGGCCGTGTTCTCGCCGTCCGTCATCAGCACGATCGAGGTGAACGTGTCCTCACCGGTGCCGAGGTGGTCGTAGGCCTTCTCCAGGGACGTGTAGATCGCCGTGTCGCCCTCGGCCCGCAGTGCCGCGGTGTCCCGGCGGATCGCCTCCAGCCCCTGCTCCGGGGCGTCCGGCTCGACGACATGGGTGCGCACGCTCTTCACCGCCGACCCGAACGGCATCAGGGTGACCTCCTCCCGGTCGCGGAAGTCCCCGGTGAGCCGGGTCAGCGCTTGCTTCAGCCGGCTGAGGCGCTCGCCCTCCATCGAGCCGGAGGTGTCGAGGACGTACACGGTCCGCGAGGGGCGGCGCAGTTCGTTCTCGTAGGCGTCGAGCAGGCCGTCGGCGACCGAGAGATCGCCGGGGAAGGGCAGCTCGCGCCGCCTGCTCGTGTCGAGGCCGGCCGCCGGCGGCACGGAGGCGACGACCGGCCGGCGGAACGTACGGTCGGTGATCAGCCGCTGCACACCGTCCGTGCGCAGCGCCTCGGCCACCCGGCGCACGTCGTCGCGGGTCTCCTTGTCCGTGGCGGCGAGCGACGACAGCGGGTAGTCGGCGGTGACGACACCGTCCTTCGGGCGGATCACCGTCAGGTTCTCGAACCCCTTCAGGACGGACTCGTAGTTGAGGAGCGCGTCGATGTCACCGCGGCGGGAATAGGCGCCGGCCAGCCAGCCCGACGAGCCCGAGGTCAGCTTCT
Organism: Streptomyces sp. WG7; assembly: GCF_049975785.1. Classification (NCBI taxonomy): domain Bacteria; kingdom Bacillati; phylum Actinomycetota; class Actinomycetes; order Kitasatosporales; family Streptomycetaceae; genus Streptomyces; species Streptomyces sp. WG7. Next base: position 121,729 of record NZ_JBNGGE010000002.1, on the reverse strand, counting down.
GCCCCTGGAAGAACTCCTTCAGCCGCGGGCGCGCCTTCGTCACGTCGGCGTCGGTGAGCGCGGACTGGGCTCCGGAGAGCGCCGAGGCGACCGAGACCAGCGTGGCGAAACCGGAGTTGGAACGGGCCGGGTCGGTCATGCCGTAGGTGAGCTCCCCCTCCCGCACGGCCTGGTCGACCTGGGACCAGGTGACGTCCTCCGGCTTCCAGCCCAGCCGCCGCACGGTGGCCGGCTTGACGCCGATGGCGACCGGGCTGGACATCACGGGTGTCTCCGAGACGACCTTCTCCGCCGCCTCCGGGCGCAGCCGCAGATAGTCGTTGGAGGACAGCCACACCGCGTCGTACCTGCCGTCCGCCTTCCCCGTGGCCAGCATGTCCACGGCGTCGAGGGTGCCGATCCAGGTCGGCCGGACGGTGACGCCCGTGTCCTTCTCGACCTGCTCCAGCACCGCCGTCATGTCGCTGAGCTCGCTGGAGGCCAGGACCCGCAGGGTGCCCGGCTCGGCTGAGTGCGGGTCCTTCTCCTTCTCCTTCTCCGGTGCGGCGGTGCACGCGCCCAGCAGGGCCGCGGTGGCGGCGAGCAGCGCGGCCAGGGACCGTCGTCTCATCCGAGCCCCCCTTCCAGCGCGCCCTGCGACCGGCTGCGCTCCAAGTAGCTGCTGGCGTGCTGGAGTTCGGAGGTCAGGTTCTCCACCGTCACCGCCATCGCCTCGGTCGCCCGCACCTTGTAGGTGTCGATGGTGTCGAGGGTGCGGTAGATCTGCTGGAACGCGGTCCGCAGGGTCTCTGCCCCGACCGCCGGGTCGGCGGCGATGCGCTGGATCTCCCCGCTCTGCGTCGCCAGCATCTCCGCGTTGCCCCGGATCAGCTCCTCGGTGGTGCCGCGCAGCGCGTTGACCTGCTCGACCACCTTCTTCTGGTGGTCCAGCGCGGACGCCAGCATCACGGAGATCCGCAGCGCCGACACCGTGGTGGTGGCCGCCCGGTCCACGCCCTTGATCAGCTCGTCGTTGTTGCGGCGTACGACGTCCATGGCGAGGTAGCCCTGCGCGCACACCGCGAGCTGGGTGAGCAGGTCCTGGTGCTTCTGCCGGACGGGGAAGAGGACGTCGGCGCGGAGCGAGTCGGCCTGCGCGGGGTCGGCCGCCTCGACGCCGGCGATGTGCCGCTCGACGGCCGTGTCGAGGGCCTCCGTCAGGACGACGTACTCCTGGAGCTTGCCCATGGTCTCCCACAGCCGGACCCGCTCCGTCTGCAACGCCGCGTTGTCGCGGCGCAGTTCGTCCTGTCCGGCCCGCAGGGAGCCCACGATCTGGTTCAGGGTGCCCTGCGCGGAGGCGTACTTGGCGACGTGGTCGCGCAGCTTGTTGCCGCCCGGCAGCCGGGAGAGGAACTTGCGGCCCTTGTTCGCGGGCAGGTCGCGCGGGTCCAGGTCCTCGACCACGCGCCGCAGTTCGACCAGCGATCCGGCGACCTTGGACTGGGCGTCGCCGCCCTTGTCGGGCAGGCTCCGGACCGTGCGTTCCAGCATGCGGTTGGACTGCGCGGTGGCGGTACGCATCTCGCCGGCGCCCAGTGCGGTGATCTCACCGACCTTGCCCGCGAACTCGGGGGAGCGGGCGTCCAGGGCGGCCAGCCCCTCGACGTACGCGGCGGCCTTGGCCGCCATGCCGGCGCGCACGCCGTCGTCGACGGGCACGAGCCCGCCGGCCTTCTCCCGTGGCACGGGCGGGACGGCCTCGGGCGGCGTGAGGACGAAGTCGCCGTCTGCGCTGCTGTTCATCGGTTGCTGTTCCCCCTTATCCGCGCGCCCGTCGCGCCAGTTCGCGCAGCACCGCGGAGGTGGGCACGGGCGCCTGGCGGACGCCGGTCAGTCGCTGCTTGAGGTAGGCGGTGCGGCCCACGGCGGCCGCCGCGAACTCGGCCACGTCGCCCTGCGGGCGGAAGCCGTGCCGGACGGCCAGCTTGCGCAACGTCGGGTCGTCGCCGAGGAGCTCGGCGAGCCCCCGGCCGTTCTCGGTGAGCGGGACGACGGTGTGGTCGCTGTTGACCGTGGTGTCCGGGTAGAGGACGACGAGGTCGTCCGCGTTCTGCTGCTCGTCGAGGAGCGTGGCCACCTGGGACTCGTAGACGAGGACGAGCGGGTTGCCGGCGCCGCTGACGAAGTCCCGGAACGCGGCGTCCGTGCCGGTCTGCTGGGCGCCCTGGACGCTGACCAGTTTGCGCAGCAGGGGAGCGGTGCGCTCGACGTCGGCGTCGCTCGCGACCACCTTGCCGCCGCCTGCGACGTAGGAGGCGGCGGCGAGGTACAGCGCGCCGGAGTTGGAGCTCTCCGGGTCGGTGCTGGAGATGTAGAGGGTGCCGGTCAGCTCCCCGTACTTCCCGGCCCCCTCGAGCTGCTGCCAGGTGCGGTCGCGCTCGGCCGCGTCGAGGTAGGCCGCCATCTTCAGCGTGCCCGGGTTCTCCTCGTCGAGCTCGGCCAGCCCGTTCGCGGCCAGCACCTCGGCGGCCCCGCGGCGGGACACGACGACGAGGGGCGAGTAGAACGGGCGCGGGAGCATCCCCCGGACCTCGTACTTCTCGGCCAGTTCGACGGCGGGCGCCCGGCTGGACGGGAAGGCGAGGTCGTACCCCTCGAGGTCCAGCCCTTCCATGGCCCAGGACCCGGAGGTCTCGGCCTCGACGGTGTAGCCCTTGGCGGCGAGGGCCTCCACCACGTCCGGATCGGCGAAGAACTCCGCCTTCTCCGATCCGGTCACCATGCGCACGGTCTTCGTTGCCGTGCCCGTCTCCTCGCTGTCCCGGCCCGCGACGACGGCGGCCACCACGCCACCGATCAGCAGCACCGCGAGGACGATTCCCGTAATTCGTCTCACCCCCGGAGCATCCCCGCGGAACCCAACGTTCCCCGGCGGTCCCGGTGAACGGCCGGTGTCCGGGTGATACCGGTACGCAACGGGAACCGACCAGTCCGGCCGGCGGGCGCTCCTCGAGTAACCCGGACCGACTTCCTTCGTTCTTAGAGATGTACTTCTAAGAGGTACGCCTCTAAAAAGGGGCGCGCCTCCGAGACCAGGGAGGTCCCCATGGCCCGGCCCGCATCACGCAGCCTGCCGAGACCGCCTGACATGTTCGACCGGGAGTGGGAGTGGAGTGAGCTGACCGCCTTCGCGACAGCCGAAGGCGCGGGTCCCCGGCTCGGAGTGGTGTCGGGCCGTCGCCGTCAAGGGAAGAGCTTTCTGCTCCAGGCGCTCGCCGAGGCCACAGGAGGCTTCTACTTCGCCGCCGTCGAGGCGTCGGCCACCGAGTCCCTGCGACTGCTGGGCGAGGCGGTCGCGCGTTTCACCGGGTCCACCGTCCCCGGGCGGCCCGAGAGCTGGGACGAGGCGCTGGAGATGCTCTTCGGGCTGGCGGCGGAGAGGCCGCTACCGGTGGTCATCGACGAGTTCCCGTACCTGGTGCGGAACGCCCCTTCCCTCCCGTCCCGGCTGCAGGCCGCCCTCGGCGTACGGTCCGAACGCCACCGCAAGGAGCGTCCCCGGATTCTGCTGTGCGGCAGCGCGATGTCCTTCATGGGCGGGCTGCTCTCCGGGGCCTCCCCGCTCTACGGCCGGGCCGGCCTCGACCTCGTGGTCCACTCCCTCGGCTTCCGGGAGGCCGCCGAGTTCTGGGGCATCCAGGATCCACGGCTGGCGGTCCTCGTCCACGCGATCGTCGGCGGGACCCCCGCCTACCGGCGCGAGTTCGTCGACGACGACGTACCGGACGGCGCCGACGACTTCGACGCCTGGGTCTGCCGCACCGTGCTCAATCCGGCCCGGCCGATCCACGGCGAGGCCCCGTACCTCCTCGCCGCCGAGCCGGACCTGCGCGACCGGTCGCTGTACCACTCGGTCCTGGCCGCGGTGGCGGGCGGCAACCGCACCAGCGGCGGCATCGCGAGCGCGGTGGGCCGTAAGGCCACGGACATCTCCCTCCCGCTGACCGTCCTGAAGAACTGCGGTCTGCTGACCGCCGAGCCCGACGCCTTCCGGGGCAACCGCACCACGTATCACGTCGCCGAGCCACTGATCAGCTTCCACCATGCCGTCCTACGGCCCGAGACAGCACTTCTCAGCCGCCGCCGGGGAGCCGCCACGGTCTGGGAACACAGCCGTCCCACGTTCCTCAGCAAGGTCGTGGGGCCGCACTTCGAGCGGCTGTGCCGGGAGTGGGCCGAGTGGCACGCGGACCCCGGGACCTTCGGAGGCATGCCGATCCAGGTCTCCTCGGGGACCGTCGCCGACCCCGCGAGCCGCACCGGCATCGAGGCCGACGTCGTGGTGCACGGCGCGATCGGCCAGGACCAGGGCATCCTCCTGTCCGTGGGCGAGGCGAAGTGGAACAAGGTGATGCACCTCGGGCACCTGCAACGCCTGCACCGCATGCTGGACCTGCTGGCCGCACGAGGCGTGGACACCAGCCATGCCACGCCCGCCTGCTACAGCGGCGCGGGCTTCGACCCGGACCTGCGTGCGGCCGCGGACCGGGGCGAGGTCGTCCTGGTCGACCTGCGGCGGCTGTACCGCGGTTCCTGAACCCGTGCGGGCGCACCGGGTCGGATGACGCGGAACAGGTCGGGGGCCGTGTGGACGTCCGCCAGGTCCTCGACGGTGCGGAGGTCGTCGCACAGGGACTCCAGGACCGACCCGGACCCGGTGGCGGCGTCCGGGGTGGCGATGGCCACGCCGAAGAGGCGGAAGCCCAGGCGGTGCTTGGCGTCGTTCCAGCCGCGCACCCACTTCTCCGTCACCTCGCAGGCGTCGTCGGTGATCAGCACGATGTCGCCGCGTCCGCGGGCCGTGTCGTCGAACTCCTCCTCCAGCACGTCCACGGCGGTGCCCAGCGGACGCTGGAAGTCCGTGCCGCCGCGATGTGCGCGGTCGTGGCGCGCCCGTCGTACACCTGCCGGTACTCGCCCCGGGCCGGCGCGGCGACGTCGATGGGCCCGAACATCCGCGTCGGCGCGGTGAACTTCGACAGCAGGATCTCCCAGTACGCGGCCCCCTCGATCCGGCCCGTCAGCTCCCGCGCCAGCTCCGACTTCGCCGTACCGGGCGGACCGAGCACCAGCGAGTGCTGTCCGGCCGGCAACGTCACCGCCAGCGTCCGTACGACGTCCGCCCGCTCGTAGAAGCGGTCCGACAGCTCGCGGCAGATCGCGCGCAGCCGCTGGGCCGTGTCCTGCGCGCCGCTCGTTCCTCGCTCCTCGCGCCGGGTGTCGGCTGGGCACGTTCAGCCGGCGGCGTTACCGCGGATGAACGTCGACACCGCGTCGGAGACCAGTGAGTCCGTCACCTCGGGTTCGAGGCCGCCGCCGGCGATCAGGCTCGCGAGGCCTTGGGCCCACGAGTACAGCAGCAGCCCGTAACGCTCGGGGTCACCTGGGGCGAGCGCGCCCTCGGCCACGCCGTCGCCGATCAGGTCGTACACCACCGCCAGGGCTTCGGCCGCCGCCGGCAGCCGCGCCTTGTCCCCGTACGGCTTCGCGGAGAACATCAGGTCCAGCAGCACGGGCCTGCTGTTCGCGAAGGTGATGAACCCGGCTATCACCGCCCGCAGCCGCTCGCCGAAATCCGGACCGGCACCGTCGCGTGCAGCCTTCAACTGCGCGCCCAGGCGGCCGAAACCCCGCTCCGCCAACGCGGCCAGCAACGCCTGACGGTCGGCGAAGTGGGCGCGCGGCGCCGCGTGACTGACCCCGACGACCCGCGCCAGCTCCCGCAGCGACAGCTGCTCCGTCCCGGACCTCTCGACGTTGCGCTCGGCCGCGTCGAGCAGCGCGGCGCGCAGGTTGCCGTGGTGGTACGGGCGGGCTTCGTTGGGCACAGGCAGATATTACCCGCATCTTGTCGTTGCCAAGTTTCTTGACAGTGTCTAGATTGGCGCCATGAGCGAATCCCACGCCACTCACCTTCCTGATCTCTCCGGCGGAACGGTGATCGTCACCGGTGCGAGCGGCGGCCTCGGGCGCGAGACCGCACGAGCGCTCGCCGCCGCCGGGGCCCGCGTCGTGCTCGCGGTGCGCCATGTCGACAAAGGGCGAGCCGTCGCCGCGGAGCTGTCCGGACGGACCGAGGTCCGCGCGCTCGATCTCGCCGACCTCGCTTCCATCCGGCGCTTCGCCGATGACTGGCAGGGCGACATCTCCTTGCTGGTCAACAACGCCGCCACCATCTACCCGCCTGAGCTGACCCGCACCAAGGACGGGTTCGAGGCGCAGTTCGGCGTCAACCACCTCGGTCACTTCGCCCTGACGCAGCTCCTGCGTGAGCACCTCACCGGCCGCGTCGTCTCGATCTCGTCCGTCGCCCAGGCGGCCCGTCTCGACCTCGACGACCCGAACTGGGAGCGCAGGAGCTACCACGCTTCCCGCGCCTACAACGAGTCGAAGCTCGCCGTCATGCTGTTCACCTTCGAACTGCAGCGACGGCTCACGGCGGCGGGCTCGGAGGTCCTCGCCACCGCCGCGCACCCGGGCTGGGCGGCGACCGGCGCCCTGTCGGACGCGCGCGGCCTCGCGCATACGCTGATGCGGCTGAGCACTCCCCTGTTCGCGTCGTCGGCGGCGGCCGGCGCGCGGCCGACCCTGTACGCCGCCACGGCCGACATCCCCGGCGGTACCTATGTGGGGCCCGGTGTCCTGCAGATGTACGGCGCGCCCAAACCGGTGCAGGCCCCGAAAGCGGCCCGCGACCCCGAGCTGGCGCGCCGTCTCTGGGAGGTCTCCGAGCAGCTCACCAAGGTGTCGGTGCGCGACTGAGGTCTCACCGCCCCGACGGGTCGTGCGGCTCGACGAGGCCGTAGCGATGTCGCGGGCGCACCGCGTGCACCCGGCTCCGTGTCCATCCTGGAGATCCGGACCTCACCGGCCGGGTCGGTGCGCGACGGCGCCGACGGGGTGCTGCGCGGCTCGGCGGCCGGGCTGACGACGACCGGCGCGACCTCGTTCAGCGTGCAGGACTTCGGCCTCACCCACCCGAACACCGAGTTCGGCTCGGTCCTGGGCGGCTGACGCCCCGCGACGCGGATTGAGGGACGACTACCGCGGGCCGCGGCCCGCGGTAGTCGTCCCTGCAACGCTCTCCGGCTCAGGGCGGCGCCCGGTGGAAACGGACGCCACTGACACCGCGCCCCGGCCCGGGACAACGCCGCCGTCCGACGGCCCCTCCCTCACCTCGCACCACACAGTCTTGTGGCTGGGCCCCTGCGTCACGCCCCACCTCACCGTCAGCGCGTCCAGCAGCGCGAGCCCACGCCCCGACTCCTCCTCGGCACCCACCGCCGCCCGCAGGACGGGCAGCGCACGCGGGTCGGGATCGGTGACCTCCAGGCGCGTAGGCCCGCCGCCGTCGCACCACACCCGGACGGTGACGGGAATGCCCTCGCCGAGGTGCTGGATCACGTTCGTGACCAGCTCGCTGGCGCAGAGCTGGACGTCGGCGCCGTAGTCGCGCAGGGCGCGGCGTACGGCGGACAGCTCGGCCGGTGCCGCGAACAGCTCCAGGGTGGTGACCGGTCGCATCACGCGGCCCCCTTGCGGAGGGCGGCGGTCAGGGCCTGGGCGGTGAGGAGGTTGCAGTTGCCGAGCGCGATCAGCGGCCGGGTGGGGCAGCGGGCCGCGAAGGTCGGCAGGTCGACGCCGAGGGACGGCAGGGTGATGCCGTGCGAGGCGAGCGCCGCCCGCAACTCCTCGGCGCAGGCGTCGGCTTCGGTGGGGCTGTGCATGGGGGTTCACGCCTTCCAGTGCTCTGTGTGACGAACCGCTCACACTGTGACGCCGGTCGGCGTAGCGTGACAGCCCTTCGGCATCCCGGTCCTGAACTGCGCGTATGCGGTCCGGGAGTCGGTAGCGGGCGGTAACGGCACACCAAGGAAGGTGAACGATGGGGCAGCGCAAGGACATCGACGGTTCGACGGGCGTCCCGACCTTCTACGGCAGCGAGCTGCGCTGGAAACGGGAGGAGGCGGGGCTGACCCTCCAGCAGTTGGTCGAGGGCAGCTTCTACGGTCCGAGTCACCTCAGCGAGATCGAGCGGGGGACGCGCCGGATGCCGGCGGAGCTGGCCGAGCACGTGGACAAGGTGCTCGGCACGGACGGCTTCTTCCGGCGGCGGTGCGAGGACGTGCGGAGGGCGAAACGGCGGGGACACGCACAGTACTTCGAGCGGGTGCTGGAAGCTGAGAAGCACGCCAAGTCCATCGAGGAGTGGTGCCCGACCCTGATTCCGGGCCTGCTTCAGACGGATGCCTACGCGCGGGCGCTTGTTCAGGCCGCCATGCCACTCGCTCAGGTCGAGGAGGTGGAGGAGAAGGTCAGCGCACGACTGGCGCGGGCCCGGCTCTTCGAGGAGAACCACAAGATGCCGATGTATTGGGCGATCCTGCCAGAGGTTCTACTGCGGCAGCCGATGTTGCCGCCGGAACAGTCGGCTGAGCAGTGGGAGCGCATTGCTGGGATGGCACGGCGTCGGCGGATCGTTCCACAGATCCTTCCGTGGAACTGCGGACCGCATCCGCTCATGATGGGAGCGGCCACAATTATGGCTTTCCCCGATGCACCACCGCTGGTCTACTTGGAGTCGCAGCACAGCGGGGACACCATCGATGATCCAGCCCTCGTTGAGGAGTACCGCAGGTCGTACGATCTGCTCAGGGCCGCCGCGCTGCCTCCGGAGGCGTCCCTCGCCCTGATCGAGCAAGCGGCTGAGGATGACCGAAATGGCAAGCAACGGGATTGACTTGAGCATGGCCGTCTGGCGCAAGAGCAGCTACAGCAACGGCACCGGCGGCAACTGCGTGGAGGTAGCCGAAGCCTTCCCCGGCGTCGCCCGCTGGCGCAAGAGCACGTACAGCAACGGAACGGGCGGCGACTGCCTCGAAGTCTGCGACGCCCACACCGCCGTAGTCCCCGTCCGTGACTCCAAGGTCCCCCACGGCCCGGTCCTCACCGTCACGGCCGAGGCCTGGACGTCGTTCGTCACGTCCCTCAAGTAGGTGCCGTGCGTGCCTTCCCTCCGCCACGAGGGAAGGCACACCCGGGCACTGGCCGAACGGGCAGGGTCAGATCATCACCCACTGGATGTTGGACCACTTGTAGCAGTGCACGAACTGCCCCGTGCTCTGGCGGTAGGTCGGCCAGCCGATGTGCTTCAGCGTGTTGGGGCCGTACTCGCCGTCGACGGTCGCACCGGTGGCCCTCTGCGCTCCGCGCAGCGCGGCCTCCGTCCGGTCGCCGAAGACGCCGTCGACCACCAGGCCCGCCGAGTAGCACTTGTTCAGGGCTCTTTGGAGGACCGTCACGCCCTTGCCCGAGTCACCGTTGGTGAGGTAGCACGTGGCGGTTTTCTGGCTCCCGCTGTACCCGAGGGGGATCGCCACCCTGAAGTCCGGGTTGTTGGCCGCGAACAGCGACGCTGAGGTCGTGCAGTGCCGGTAGCTGCCGTGAGCCGATGCGGCGGGGGCCGCGACCACCGCCGCTCCGAGCGTGGCCGAGAGGGTGGCTCCTGTGGTGGCCAGTGCGGCGAGGCGACGGCGATTGATGATCTGCATGGTCTTCCCTTCGGTTGGTGAAATCCGCTGTTCAGGGCATGGGCAGCGACTGCAGCCTGGTGACCTGCCCCTGGCCGTCGAAGCTCAGGTCGTACCCGATGGCCGAGCGGGCCGAGGGCGACTTCGCCGTCAGCCGGCTGACGAACTCGGCCTGGGAGTACGACGCGGCACGCGTCTCGTCGCCGAGCGGGACCGACAGCAGCACCTGGGCGTTCTCGGCCAGGGGTACCTCCGTGTAGGGCCCCTTGCCCGGGGTGATCACCCAGGCCTCGAACTTGGGGTGGACCTTCTTCTGGGCGGGCCGCACCGACACGTACGTCCGCCCGTCGCTGGACCGGGCGCCGTCGATCTGGACGAACTTCTTGGTGCCGGACCAGGAGACAGCACCGGCCGACGCCGACGCCGTACCGTCCGGCGCGGTGGCCGGGGGCTTCTCCCCGGCCACCGCGGAAGCGGAAGGCGTCGCCGATGTGGCGGGTGCGGTGGTGGCGCTGGTGGCCGCCTGCCCGTCGCCCTCACCACCGCACCCGGTCAGAACCACAAGGCCGAAGGTGAGAGCGGTGAGGCAGCGCAGGGCGGGCCGGCGGTGTGCGAGGCGCATGGTCAAGTCCCCCGAGAGATCACGTGTGTTCTGGATACGCAGTCTCTACGTGGCACCCCACCCCCACGGTTACACCCCGAGGCGATTTATTTTTGATGCCGCCCGCCCCAGCCCCCCCACGCGGACTCACTCCGCGAGCCAGTACGCCTCCCGCAGCGACCGCACGCGGCCCTCGCCGTCGTAGTCGATCGCGAACACCCACCGGGGTCCGGCGGCCAGTCGGTCCACGAGTTCGCCCAGTTCCACGTCCGCGGGGTTCCCGCCGGCCAGCCGCCGTGCTTCGACCAGCGTCGTGCGCGGCAGGGTCAGCGTGTGCACCCCACCACCCGGTGTCGCGGTTCCCCGCACGTCACGCAGCCGCTCGACGGTGACCCGCACCGTGTCGCCCTGCGCCACCGCGCCGTACACATAGCCCAGCTCGCTGGTGTACTCCTCACCCGGGGCGGGTGCCGGCGGCACGAACTGCGAAGCGGTCGGCGCCGGGACGGCGGCGGGCGGCTCGGGTCCCCGAGTGGCCCGGGTCAGCGACACACCGCCCAGGACCACAGCCGCGGCCAGCAGCGCGCCGCCCGACGCCAGGGCGGCCCGCTTGCGGCGCAGGCGCTGTTCACCGCGCGCCCGGATCCGCTCCGCGGCGAGCGGGTCCGTGTGCCGTCGGCCCGACTCGGCGAGGTCGGCCAGGTAATCCCCCAGCCTCGTTTCGTCAGCCATGACGTCCCTCCGACAGGCGGCTCGTCCGGGGATCCAGATCGGTGTCGGCCAGCAGCCGTGCCAGCGCCGCGCGCCCCCGGCTCAGGTGCACCTTGACCGTACCGACCGGGGAGTCGACCTCGGCGGCCACCTGTTCCACCGTCAGGTCACACAGATGGTGCAGCACCACGGCCCGTCGCTGAGCCTCCGGGATCCGCCGCAGTGCCTGAACCAGCACCACGTGGTGCGGTTCCGGTGGCGGGGCGGTGGCGGGCGGGCCCTGCCGCCGGGCGAAGGCCAGCGCGGTGCGCACCCGCCGCCACCGGCTGACCGCCAGCCGCCAGGCCACCGTGCGCACCCACGCCTCGGGGGCGCCGTTCAGGTCCAGCTCGGCCCGGCGTTCCCAGGCCCGGGCGAAGGCCTCCTGGACCACGTCCTGGGCCTCGGCGAGGTCGCCCGTCATCGCGTACAGCTGGCCGATGAGCCTGCCGACGCTCTCGGCGTAGAAGGCGTCGAACTCGTCGTGCTCGCCCGCACCCCCGCCACCGCGCGGTACATCTGGTGATCGCATGCCTCTCCTGTCGCGCTGCACGGTGTCACCCGACCGCCCCGCGACACAAGAGGTCAGCGACTCGGAGGAACGCCCGGGAGCAGTGACGTTCCTGCCGTCGAGCACCGGAGCCCCGGGGCGGACGGCGAACTCCCGGTCCCCCGGCACCTGGCGGACGAACGCCGGCTCCGCCGTGCGCTTCGGGTGTCCGGCCGGGGTGGAGGCGCGGCGCCACGCCGCCGGAAACCCGCCGCGATGCGCGGTGTGCCGGTGTACGCTCCCGATCTTGTACGACCCGAACGGCTGTTCCCCCGTTTCGCGGGTGAGGACGGCCTTCCGCGCGGGTCGCCAACACAGCCTGTGGGGGGCACAGTTGAATACTGTTCGAGGTACCAGACGCACCGGCCGTCTCACGGCCGCGCTGCTCACCGTCGCGCTCGCCGCCGGCGGCCTGACCGTCGCCGCCGCACCCGCCGCGCACGCGGCGGCCTCCGACCTCGTGGCCAAGCTGCCGATCTCCTCGTTCTCGGCGCTGACGGTCGACTCCGCGCACCAGCGCGTGTACGTCGCCGACAGCCACACGGGGAACTCGTCCTACAGCGGACTCATCGCCGTCTACGACTTCTCCGGCGAGCGCGTCACCACCATCACCACCCAGCGCCACGTCTCCGGACTCGCGCTGAACGACGACGGCAGCGTGCTCTACGCCGGTGGCAGGGACGCGATCCTGCGGTACGACACCACCACGTACCAGCCGCTCGCCGGCGGGACGGCGGGCACCGACATCTGCGGGCGCAGCCTCGCCTTCGCGGGCGGCAGGGCGTACCACACCGCGCCGTACGCCGGTTACACCTCGGAGTGCGACACGGCGCTCACGTACCTGGACTACACCCAGCCCGACAACACCTGGCAGCGCAGCGGATGGCAGGACCACGGCAAGCTCCAGCTCGAGGCGGGCCCCGGTGACCGGCTGATGATGGGCCAGCCCGCGAACGCCAAGGCCGCCGACCCGTTCGTCGCGGTGTTCGACGCGAGCGGGACGACCCTGGTGCGCACGGCCGGCCGCCGCTTCGCCGACGGCGAGGGCAAGGGCGCCCTGGACCTCAAGGACATGGCGTTCTCCGCGGACGGCACCAAGGTCGCCGTCGCGGACGCCGCCGCCGGGACCCGGCTGCTGAACACCGCCGACCTGTCCGACGCCGCGGCCGGCTATCCGGCGCTGCCGTCCGGTGCCTCCGCCTCCGCCGTCGCCTTCAGCGGCGACGGGAAGTACCTCGCGCGCGGCGCCTCGGCCTCCGGGGCCACGCCCGACCTGCTGCTCTCGCCCGCCGACCCGGGTGACGCGACCGCTCCGCTGGAGTTCGCCTTCGAGGGCAGCCTCGACGGTGACCGGGTGGCGCCGCGCGGACTGGAGTGGTCCGCCGACGGCTCCCGGCTGTTCGCGGTCACCACCAACACCGCCGGTAACCAGTACTGGCTGCACGTCGTCCAGCCGCCGGCCGTCCAGTACGACACCCGCTTCACCGGCGGGCTGACCCACAGCCCCGCCGGGGCGGTCGTGGGTGAGGCGCTGGCGGTGCGCGGGAAGCTGGAGCTGGACGGCCCCGCCCCCGCCGAGCCGCTGAAGGTCACGGCGACCCGCACCGACGCGGGCGGCACCCACGAGCTGGGCACCGCGTCCGTCAAGGCGGACGGCACCTTCACCGTCCTCGACGAGCCGGACCTGCTCGGCGACGCCACGTACACCGTGTCGTTCCTCGGCGACCTCACCCGTCGTCCGGCCACCGACGTCACCCGCACGGTGTCCGTCGGCAGGGCGGCCAGCTCGATCGCGCTCACCGCCCCGGCGGAGGCGTCGAAGGGTACCGGCGTCCACATCACCGGCACGTTCACCGCGCAGGGGAGGGCGCTGCCCGAGCGGGCCGTACTGAAGGTGGAGCGCACCGACCGGCTCGGCACCGGCACCCTGTCGTCGGTGACGGCCGCCGCCGACGGCACCTTCGCGATCGACGACCTGCCGCGCACCCGCCGGGACACGACCTACACGGTCAGCTGGCCCGGCGACGACCTGCACGAGGGGTCCACCGCGTCGGCGACGGTCCGCGTCACCCGCTGACCACGCGCACCCGCGGGCGGGGTACCCGGGGCAGCGCGCCCTGGGTACCCCGCCCGCGGGTGTGGGGTGTGTGGCGCCCGGTCCGCGCGTCGCTGCGGGTGCACGCGGACCGGGGCCGTTCGAGGGAGCCCGGGTGGGCTCAGTGGGACGCGAGGGTGGGCGGCTGCAGGGCCGCGGTGTGCGCGTCCATCCGTTCGGCGGCGAGGATCGCGGCCGACGTGTCGGCGCGGGAGGCGGCGACGACCAGGGCGCGGCCGGCGCGCGAGTGCGCCCGCCGGTGCAGGGCCGCCGCGTTCGGCGTGCGGCCCTTCGCGGTCGCCGACGCGCGGGCCGGCGTACGTCCTCCCCGCAGGCGGGTCACCTGCTCGGCGAGCCGCTCGGCCGCGGCGTCCAGATCGGCCGAGGGTGCCGTCGCGCGCAGCTCGTCGGTGACGGTGAGCAGTGCGGCGAGATGGCCCGCGAGCTGGATGTCCAGCTCTTCCTCACGGGAGCGGTGGGGGAAGTCGTGGGGGGTGCCGGCCATCGTGCTGTGGACCGACTTGGCACGGATCGGTTCGTACATGGATGGCCTCCTGGGTGCTAACAGGAATCCATCCTAGCTTAGATTCTGTCTAAAGTTGATTCGTTGACGAAAAGGCAGGTCTCAGGGCTGCCCGTAACCGTCCAGGAACCGGCCGATACGGCCCACCGCGTCCCGCAGATCGGTGACCGAGGGGAGCGTGACGACCCGGAAGTGGTCGGGTTCGGGCCAGTTGAAGCCGGTGCCCTGGACGACCATGATCTTCTCGCGGCGCAGCAGGTCCAGGACCATCCGCCGGTCGTCCTTGATCTTGAAGACGTCGGGGTCCAGGCGCGGGAAGAGGTACAGCGCCCCCTTCGGCTTCACGCAGCTCACGCCCGGGATCTGGGTCAGCAGCTCGTACGCCGCGTCCCGCTGCTCGCGCAGCCGGCCGCCGGGGAGGACCAGGTCGTTGATCGTCTGGCGTCCGCTGAGCGCCGCGACCACTCCGTGCTGGCCCGGCATGTTGGCGCACAGGCGCATGTTCGCCAGGGTCGTCAGGCCCTCGATGTAGGAGTCGGCGTGGGCGCGCGGCCCCGAGATCGACATCCAGCCCACCCGGTAGCCGGCCACCCGGTACGCCTTCGACATGCCGTTGAAGGTGAGGGTGAGCAGGTCGGGCGCGACGGAGGCGGTGGGGACGTGCCGGGCGTCGTCGTAGAGGATCTTGTCGTAGATCTCGTCCGAGCAGACCAGCAGGTTGTGCCGGCGGGCGATGTCCGTCAGGCCCTTGACGACCGCCTCGTCGTAGACCGCGCCGGTCGGGTTGTTCGGGTTGATGACGACGATCGCCTTGGTGCGGTCGGTGACCTTGCGTTCCACGTCGGCGAGGTCCGGCATCCAGTCGGACTGCTCGTCGCAGCGGTAGTGCACCGCCGTACCGCCGGAGAGCGCGACGGCCGCCGTCCACAGGGGGTAGTCGGGCGCGGGGACGAGCACCTCGTCGCCGTCGTCCAGCAGGCCCTGCATCGCCATCACGATCAGCTCGGACACGCCGTTGCCGATGTAGACGTGCTCGACGTCGGTCTCGATGCCGAGGGTCTGGTTGTGCATGACCACGGCGCGGCGGGCGGCCAGCAGGCCCTTCGCGTCGCCGTAGCCGTGCGCCGTCGAGGCGTTGCGGAGGATGTCCTCCAGGATCTCGGGCGGGCACTCGAAGCCGAACGCCGCCGGGTTGCCGGTGTTCAGCTTGAGGATCCGGTGACCGGCCGCTTCCAGCCGCATCGCCTCCTCGAGCACCGGGCCCCGGATCTCGTAACAGACGTTGGCGAGCTTGGTCGACTGGATCACCTGCATGCCTGGGAGCTTACGGCCCGGTATCGCCCCGCGGGCCGTGTCGTCCGCCACGTGGAACGCGTCGCTCCGGATGGGTGGGTGCGCGCGTCGGCCCGGGCGCCCCTCGTGTTCCCCGGTGCGCGGCCCTGTCGGGGCCGTCTCCGTAGCCGTCTCCGTAGCCGTCTCCGTAGTCGTCTCCGTGCGCCGACGGGGTGAACGGCGTGCCGGACGGTGCGGATCCGGCCGACGGGCCGTCGTCCGCGCCCTCGGGCGGTGTCTCCATCACCTCCACACCGGCCCTCCCCACGGCGCCCCCCGCCGCCTCCACGGGGACGGGCGACCCTGGTCCGGGAGGCGTCGGCGACCGGCCGGGCCGCGGGTCGGGCCGGGAACGTCCCAGGTGGGCGCGGGTGCGGCGGTCGTCCGGGCCCGGGAGTGCGGTGCCGCGCACGGTGTCCGCGGCGGGCCGTCCGGGCGCCTGTGTCCGGCGCCGGTGGTCCGTGCCCCCACGGTGGCGCCGGTCGTCGCAAACGGACCTTGCCCCCTCGTCGTCCGCATGATGACAATGCGCATGACAATCCCAGGGCGGCCGGAGGGTTTCCGGCCGCCCGACGTCGCAAGAGGGGACCCCCATGAGAAAACCTCTCGTCGTCGCGCTCTGCGCCCTGGCCCTGGCCGGGGCGGGCGCGGCACCCGCGGTCGCCGCCGCGCCCGCCCCCACGGGCGCGGACACGACCACGGGCGCGGGCCCGGCCACGTTGACGGACGCCGTCAACGGCGTGGTCGGTGCCGCGGCGGACACCCTGTCCGGCCTCACCGCGCCCAGGGCCGGCGCGGTGGACTTCGCCGGCACCGTCTCGCTCAGCAACTGCTCCGGTTCCGTCGTCCGCATGCCCGACTCGGCGGCCGACGACCCGGCGCTGGTGCTCACCAACGGGCACTGCCTGGAGAGCGGCTTCCCGGCGCCCGGCCAGGTCCTCGTCGACCGGGCGTCCAGCCGCACCTTCGGGCTGCTGAACGCCTCCGGGACCAGGGTCGCCACCCTGCGCGCCGACCGGCTCGTGTACGCGACCATGACCGACACGGACGCGGCGGTCTACCGGCTCCGCACGACGTACGCGCAGATCAAGAGCTCCTACGGGATCGACGCGCTGACGCTGAGCGGGACCCGGCCGACGGCCGGCACGGCCATCAGCGTGGTCTCCGGCTACTGGAAGCGGATATACAACTGCTCCGTCGACGGGTTCGCGTACCGCATGAAGGAGGGCGACTGGACCTGGAAGGACTCGGTCCGTTACACCTCCGCCTGCAACACCATCGGCGGCACCTCCGGCTCACCGGTCGTCGACAGCGCCACCGGCGCGGTGGTCGCCGTCAACAACACCGGCAACGAGAGCGGCGAGCGCTGCACGGTCAACAACCCGTGCGAGGTCGACGAGAACGGCCGGGTCACCGTCCGCCAGGGCATCAACTACGCCCAGCAGACCTACCTGTTCCCCGCCTGCTTCGGCGTGGACAACAAGCTCGACCTCGGGGCGAGCGGCTGCGCCGTGCCCAAGCCGTAACGGGACGGGCCCGCCCGGACCGTTACGGCCCGGGCGGGCCGGGGCGGTCGGTCAGCGGGGCGTCCTGCGGACCGACCGCCCCGCCAGTACGTCCGTCCGCCGTCCGTCCTCCATCACGAAGCGCCCGTCGACCAGCACGTACGGGATACCCGTCGGCAGCCGCCGCGGGTCCTCGTACGTGCTGCCCGCGGCGACCGTCGCCGGGTCGAAGAGCACCAGGTCGGCCCGGTACCCCTCGCGGACCAGCCCCCGGTCCGGCAGCCGCAGCCGGGCCGCCGGGCGCGAGGTGAGGTGGGCGACGCACTCCTCCAGCGACAGCACGCCCAGCTCGCGCACGTAGTGGCCCAGGTAGTGCGGGAAGGTGCCGTAGGCGCGCGGGTGCGGCTTGCTGCCCTGGAGGATGCCGTCCGAGCCGCCGGTGTGGACGCGGTGCCGCATGATCGCGCGGACGTTCTCCTCGTGGCCGACGTGCTGGAGGATGGTCGGCGCCAGCCGGTCGGTCAGCAGGAGGCGGCGGGCGACCGTCCACGGGGTCTCGCCGCGCAGCCGCGCCGACTCCAGGACCGTACGGCCGACGTACTCGGCGAGGGCCGGCTCGGTCACGCCGGAGATCTCGATCGTCTCCCACTCCACGGGCACGCCGTGGCAGCCGTCGGAGCCGGTCTCCTCCATGTGGTGCCGGATGCGTTCGGCCGTGTCGTCGTCCGCGAGCCGCCCGAGGATCCGCTCGGGGCCGCCCTCGCTCGCCCAGCTCGGCAGCAGCGCCACGAGGGTGGTGCAGCCGGGGGTGTAGGGGTAGGTGTCGAGGGTGATGTCGGCGCCGGCCGCCAGCGCGCCGTCGAGGAGCGTCAGCAGCTCGGGCGCCCGGCCCTTGTTGACCCCGAAGTTCATGGTGGCGTGCGCCAGGTGCAGCGGGCAGTCCGCCTCCCGGGTCAGCTCGATCATCTCCTCGTACGCGCGCAGCGCCCCGGCCCCGTACGAGCGGTGGTGCGGGCAGTAGTAGCCGCCGTACGACGCCACCACCCGGCACAGCTCGGTCAGCTCGGCGTCCTTCGCGTACATGCCCGGCGTGTACGTCAGCCCGGACGACATGCCGACCGCGCCCTGCTCCATGCCCTCGGCGACCAGCCGCCGCATGTGCTCCAGCTCGGCGTCGGTCGCCTCCCGGTCGTCCCAGCCGACCGCGAGGGCGCGCACCGTGCCCTGCGGGATCAGATAGGCGGCGTTGACCGCGATGCCCGCGTCGAGCCGGTCCAGGTACTCGCCGACCGACCGCCAGTCGAAGTCGATGTCGTCGCCGGGGCCGTTCCACCCGGCGATGGCGCGGCGCACCTCGCCGAGGGTGCGGTCGTCGACCGGCGCGTACGACAGCCCGTCCTGGCCGACGACCTCCAGGGTGACGCCCTGCGCGGCCTTGGCGCTGTGGTCGGGGTCCCGCAGCAGCGCCAGGTCGCTGTGGGCGTGCATGTCGACGAAGCCGGGGGCCAGGACCAGGCCCTCGGCGTCCAGCTCGCGGCGCGCCTCGGGGCGCTGGCAGCCGGCGGCCGCCGCCTCTTTGACGATCGAGACGATCCGGCCGCCGTCGACCACGACGTCCGCGCGGTACGCGTCGGCGCCGGAGCCGTCGACGACGTCCGCGTCCCTGATGACCAGCTCTTCCATGCCCAGCTTCTCCCGGCTTCTCTAGAAGAACGTGCGGATGTAGTCGACGACCGTCCCGTCCGCCTCGGCGACCGGGATGAGCTGCCACTTGTCGAAGGACGTGCAGGGGTGGGACAGGCCCGTGCCGAGCCAGTCGCCCACCTCCAGGTCGGCCTCGCCGGTCGTGCGCAGCCAGGCGTGCTGGTCGGACAGGCCGGTCACCTCGATGCCGGTGGCGGGGCGCTCGGCGCCGTCGCGGCGGACGACCTGGGCGAAGGGCAGGTGGAGGTCGTAGGCCGCGTCCCGCTTGCCCGCGTTGGTGAAGGCCTGCTCGGGGGAGGGGCGGGAGACGACCTGGCTCCACAGGCGGAAGGCGGGCTCCAGGGCGCCCTCCTCGGGGACCCGGTTGAAGGGGGTCAGCTCGCGGTAGTGGCCGTCGTCGTGGGAGACGTAGGCGCCCGAGCGCAGCAGCTTCAGCACCGGCAGGGACAGGGCGGGGACCTCGGCGAACACGTCGGCGACCGCGTCGAACCAGGCGCTGCCGCCCGCGCTCACCACGATCTCCTCCAGCCCGTCGAACCGCCCGGCCTCGTCGAAGCCGGCGGCGAGCGCCACCAGCCGCCGCAGCCAGGCGTGCACCTTCTCCGGGTCGGCGTCCGGCACCTCGCCCTCGTACCCGGCGACCCCGGCCAGCCGCAGCGTCCGCGCCCCGGCCACCGCGTCGGCGACCGCGGCGCACTCCGCCTCGGTGCGCACGCCGGTCCGGGCGCCCTCACCGGCGGCCAGCTCGACCACGACGTCCACCGGGCGGGCGGCACCGGCCTCCGTCAGCGCCGCGTCCATCAGCCCGACGCCGCGCACGGAGTCGACGTAGCAGACGAAGCGGAAGTCCGGGTCGGCGTCCAGCTCCGAGGCGATCCAGCGCAGGGCGGCGGCGTCGACCAGCTCGTTGGCCAGGAAGACCCGCTGGACGCCGAAGGCCCGCGCCACCCGCACCTGGTGCGGCACGGCGAGGGTGATGCCCCAGGCGCCGTGCTCGATCTGGCGCTGGAAGAGCTGCGGGGCCATGGAGGTCTTGCCGTGCGGCGCGAAGGCGAGGCCGTGCCGGGCGGAGTACGTCTCCATGAGCTTCAGGTTGTGCGCCAGGCGCTCGGCGGACAGGGCCAGCACGGGGGTGGTGAAACCGCCGGTGAAGAGGTTGCGGCGCTGTCCGGCCAGCTCGGCGACGGTCAGGCCGTACGCGTCCGGCGGGAGGCCCTTGAAGCGGTGGTCGACGTGCTCCTCGGCCAGCTTGGCGAGGGCTTCGCGGCCGTGTGAGGGGCCGGGGTCGAGGGCCATGGAGCCTCCCTGATCTGATGCGTCGCAGGTGCGTTGCAACACCTGCAACGACCGTTGCGTATATCGCTTACTGCTGTCTAACATCTCGGCGAACGCGGGGTCAACGGAGCCGCCGCCCGCGAGACGCCACCAGGAGTCAGGACCATCGTGACCGCCGACGGACCCCGCAGCACCACCCCCGACGCCGTGGACGTCGTCGCGCTCGGCGAGTCCATGGTCACCTTCCTCCCCTCCGTGCCCGGCCGCCTCGCCGACGTCCCCTCCTTCGACCGGGCCATCGGCGGCGCCGAGTCCAACGTGGCCTGCGTACTCGCCGCCGCCGGGCACACCGCCCGCTGGATCAGCCGGGTCGGCGCCGACGGCTTCGGCGACCACCTCGTCGAGGCGATCGGCGCCTACGGCGTGGACGTCTCCGCCGTGCGCCGCGACCCCGGCCGCCCCACCGGCGTGTACTTCCGCACCGCCGGCGACCGGGCCACCGACGCGCACGAGGTGGCGTACTACCGGGCGGGCTCCGCCGCCTCCGCGATGTCGGTGCGGAACATGGACCTCGACGCGATCCGCTCCGGACGCGTCCTCCACCTCTCCGGCATCACCCCCGCGCTCTCCGCCGACTGCCACGCCCTGCTGCGCGAACTCACCGCCCGCCGCCCCGGCCGGCCCCTCGTCTCCTTCGACGTCAACCACCGCCCCGGCCTCTGGCGCGGGGACACCGACGGCTCCCGCGTCCTCCTGGAACTCGCGCGCGGCGCCGACGTCGTCTTCGTCGGCGAGGACGAGGCCTGGGGGCTCGGCGGCCCCGAAGCCGTCCGCGCCGCCCTGCCCGAGCCCGGGCTGCTCGTCGTCAAACAGGGCGCGACCGGCGCCACCGCCTTCCACCGGACCGCCGGCGCCGACGGCACCCAGGCCACCCACGTCACCTCCGTCCCCGCCCTCACCGTCGACGTCGTCGCCGCCGTCGGCGCGGGCGACGCCTTCGCCGCCGGGTTCCTCTCCGCCACCCTGCGCGGACTGCCCGTGCGCGAGCGCCTGCGCCACGGCCACCTGATGGCCGCCGCCGCCCTCACCGTCCCCGGCGACCTCGCCACACCCCCGGCACGCGACCACGCCGACCGCCTGGCCGCCCTCGACGACGAGGCGTGGGGGAGACTGCGACTCGGCCCCGGCTGGACACAGGCCGAAGCGAGGGCCGAGGAGGAGGTACGCACACCATGAGCCAGACCGTCGACCGCGCGCTGAGCATCCTGCCGCTGCTCGCCGAGGGCCCCGCCGACCTGGGCCGGGTCGCCGACCGCCTCGGCGTCCACAAGTCCACGGCGCTGCGCCTCCTGCGCACCCTCCACGAACACGGCTTCGTCTACCGCCAGTCCGACCAGCGCTACCGCCTCGGCGCCCGCCTCATCGCCCTCGCCCAGGAGGCGATGGAGAACCTCGACGTCCGCGAGATCGCCCACCCCCACCTCGTACGCCTCAACGAGCAGTGCGGACACACCGTCCACCTCGCCGTCCACGAGGAGAACGAGGTGCTCTACATCGACAAGGTGGAGAGCCGCTACCCCGTCCGCATGTACTCGCGGATCGGCAAGCCGGTCGCCATCACCGTCGCGGCGGTGGCGAAGCTGCTGCTCGCCGACCTCCCCGAGAACGAGCGCCGAGCCGTCGTCGAGAAACTCGACTACCCCATGTACACGGCCCGTTCGACACCGAACGCCGATGGCTTCCTCGCGGAGCTGGCCAAGGTGCGCGAACAGGGCTGGGCCACCGACCTCGGCGGCCACGAGGAGTCCATCAACTGCGTCGCCGCGCCCATCCGGGGCGCCGACGGCCGGGTGACGGCCGCGATGTCGGTCTCCGCGCCGAACGTCGTCGTCACCGCCGACGAACTCCTCACCCTGCTCCCGCTGGTGCGCCGTACGGCGGACGCCATCAGCGGCGAGTACTCCGGCAGGACCCCCGTGCAGCACCCCGAGCGCCACCCCGAGAAGGACACGGTATGACCGACAAGACCGCCCTCACCCCCGCGACCCACACCACCCCGCCGGCGAAGTTCTCCCACGGCGTCAGGAAGGGCAACATCCTCCAGGTCGCCGGCCAGGTCGGCTTCCTCCCCCACGAGGAGGGCAAGGCCCCCACCCCGGCCGGCCCGACCCTGCGCGAGCAGACCCTCCAGACCCTCGCCAACGTCAAGGCGATCCTCGAAGAGGGCGGCGCCTCCTGGGACGACGTGATGATGATCCGCGTCTACCTCACGGACGTGGACCACTTCGCCGAGATGAACGAGATCTACAACGCCTACTTCGAGGAGCAGGGCCTCACCCAGCCGCCCGCCGCGCGCACGACCGTCTACGTCGGTCTGCCCGCCGGACTCCTCATCGAGATCGACGCGCTGGCCGTCCTCGGCTGACCGCTCCCCGATCCTCCTGCCTGCCTTCCCTCTGCCTGTCGCACGGCACGGTGCCCCTCACCCCCGGGGCGCCGTGCCGCGCCCCGCCCTGCCCGAAAGCTTTATGTGTTTACCCAGAGGACCCCCGTATGCCCCCTGTATCGCTCCAGCTCGCGGCCTCGGAGACCCCGCCCCACACCGGCGGCCTGCTCCACCTGATCGACGGCACGGCGGGCCTGCTGACCGTCGCCGCGATCGGCATCGCGCTCCTGCTCTTCCTGATCATCAAGGTGCGGCTGCAGCCGTTCGTCGCGCTGCTCGCCGTCTCCATAGCCGTCGGCCTGCTCGCCGGCCTGTCGGTCACCGAACTCTTCGGCACCGTCCAGAAGTCCGACGCCGTCTCCACCATCGAGTCCGGCATGGGCGGCATCCTCGGCCACGTCGCCATCATCATCGGCCTGGGCACCATGCTCGGCGCCATCCTCGAGGTCAGCGGCGGCGCCCAGGTGCTGGCCACCCGGCTGCTCGGCCTGTTCGGCGAGAAGCGCGCCCCCCTCGCCATGGGCCTGACCGGCCTGATCTTCGGCGTCCCGGTCTTCTTCGACGTGGGCATCTTCGTCCTCGCGCCCATCGTCTACGCCGCCGCCAAGCGCTCCGGCAAGTCGGTCCTGCTCTACTGCCTGCCGCTGCTCGCCGGCCTGTCGATGACCCACGCCTTCCTGCCGCCGCACCCCGGCCCGGTGGCCGCCGCCGGACTGCTGAAGGTGGACCTCGGCTGGGTGATCCTCATGGGCATCGTCTGCGGCATCCCGGCCGTGCTCGCCGCCTGGGCGTTCTCCGCCTGGATCGGCCGCCGCATCTTCGTGCCCGTACCGCAGGACATGGTCGAGGCCGCCGAGGAGGCCAAGCAGGCCGTCATCGACGAGCAGTCCAAGGCCGGCGTCGCCCCGCACGAGAGCCCGGTCGCGCTCGGCACCGTCCTCGGCATCATCGGCACCCCGCTGGTCCTCATCCTCGCCGCGACCTTCTCCTCCATCGCCCTGGACGAGTCCACCCTCCGCTCGGTGATCGAGTTCTTCGGCAACCCGTTCGTGGCCCTGACCCTCGCCCTGTTCCTCGCCTACTACCTGCTCGGCATCCGGCGCGGCTGGTCCCGCAAGTCCCTGGAGACCGTGTCGACGGCCTCGCTGAAGCCGGTCGGCAACATCCTGCTGGTGGTCGGCGCGGGCGGGGTCTTCGGCGCCGTCCTCAAGGCCAGCGGAGTCGCCCAGGCCCTCTCCGACACCTTCAACGACGTCGGCCTGCCGGTCATCGTCCTCTCCTACCTGATCTCCCTGGTGCTGCGGGTCGCGCAGGGCTCGGCGACGGTGGCCATCGTGACGACGGCGGGCATCGTGGCACCGCTGCTCGCCGAGGGCGACCACTCCCAGGCGTTCGTCGCCCTGGTCATCATGGCCATCTCGGCGGGCTCCATCTTCGCCTCGCACGTCAACGACGGCGGCTTCTGGATGGTCGCCAAGTACTTCGGCATCAGCGAACGGGACACGCTCAAGACGTGGACCGTGCTGGAGAGCGTCCTGTCGGTCGCGGGGTTCGTGGTGGCGGCGTTGCTGAGCCTGTTCGTGTAGGCGTCTGATAACGAAGTCGGGGCTGGCTGTGTCCGGCACAGGATCGTCGACCATACTGCCCGCTGTGGAGCAGCGCAGAGGATCGACCAGCCAGCCCCTGGAAGGCGCCGGATTCGACCCGGCATTCATCCCCGGGCTCAGCTCGCCCGTGTCCGCCGAACCGGAGGACGTGAGACCGGCGAAGGCGCGGACGGCGGCGGACACCGAGTCCGACGACGTCCCCGACGCGGAGGAAGCCGCCGGCGCGGAGCCGTCCGCCGAGCAGCCCGCGGACGAGACCGTCGAGCCGTCCGCCGAGACGGCCGCCGAGTCGTCCGGGGAACCGGACGAGGAGGAGGCCCCCGCCGGCCCCGTCTTCGAGGCCTCCGACCGCCGGGCGAAGATCGTCGCCGACCGCAGGGGCGTACGTCTCGCCCTCGACGACCAGAGCTGCGAGTTCCGCTGGGACGAGGTCGGGGCCGTCGAGACGGAGACGGGCCGCTTCGGCAAGCGGTTCACCGTCACCGTGCACACGCCCGACCGCCGCTGGTACCCGATCGAGATCGAGGCGACGTCCAGGAGCCGGTTCAAGGAGTGGGAAGCCGCCCTGGACGAGGTCCTGGACGCCTACTTCGACGACGGCGAGGCGGAGGCCGACGAGCTCCCGGAGGCGGACGCCGACGCGGCGGACGACGCGGCGGACGACGTGAAGGCCGAAGCCGAGCCCGACGGGAAGCCGGAGCCGGACGGAAAGCCGGAGTCCGACGGGAAGCCGGAGCCGGAGCCGGACAGGAAGCCGGACGGGAAGCCGGACGTGAGCTCCGACGCGAAGGCAGACGCCGGTCGCAAGGAGTAGGCACGATCGGGTGAAGATCCGCGCGCGCCCTCTTGTCCCACCGGCGGCCATGGGCTTGGTTGACCCGCATGGCGGACACCACGGGCAACATCAGAGACACAGGCGGGCCGGGCGCGGTCGATTCGGTTCCCCGTAAGTCCAGTTGGCGGTACATCGGACCCGGCATCGTCGTCGCGGCGACCGGGGTCGGTGCCGGCGACCTCGTGGCCACTCTCATCGCGGGCAGCAACTTCGGTTACACGCTGCTGTGGGCGGCGATCATCGGCTGCCTGGTGAAGATCTCCCTCGCCGAGGCGTGCGGCCGGTGGCATCTGTCCACCGGCCGCACGCTGTTCGACGGCTGGGCGAGCCTCGGCCGCTGGACGACGTGGTTCTTCGCGGTCTACGCGGTGATCTGGGGCTTCGTCTACGGCGCGGCGGCGATGTCGTCCAGCGCCCTGCCGCTGCAGGCCCTCTTCCCGGACGTGATGGGCCTCGAATGGTGGGGCATCGCGTCCGGGCTGGTGGGCCTGGTCTTCGTCTGGTTCAACAAGTACGACGTCTTCGAGAAGGTCATGACGGTCCTGGTGGGCGTCATGTTCGTCGTGACCGTCTACCTGGCGATCCGCGTCACCCCCAACCTCGGCGACGCCTTCGCCGGCCTCCTCCCGGTGATCCCGGACGAGAAGGACTCGGTCCTCAACACCCTCGGCCTGATCGGTGGCGTGGGCGGCACCATCACGCTGGCCGCGTACGGCTACTGGGTCAACGCGAAGGGCTGGACCAACACCGGCTGGATGAGGGTCATGCGCGTCGACAACCGCGTCGCCTACGCCACGACCGGCGTCTTCGTCATCGCCATGCTCCTCGTCGGCGCCGAACTGCTGCACTCGGCGAACATCGCGATCGCGAGCGGCGACAAGGGCATGATCCAGCTCGGCGACATCCTGGAGGACGAGTACGGCACGGCGACCGGCAAGCTCTTCCTGATCGGCTTCTTCGCCACCTCCTTCACCTCCCTGATCGGCGTCTGGCACGGCGTGAGCCTGATGTTCGCCGACTTCCTGGCCCGGCGGCGGGGCGAACAGGAGGCGCGGGCGACCGAGCTGGCGTCGGGCCGCCGCGAACGCTCCTGGTCCTTCCGCGCCTACCTGCTCTGGCTCACCTTCCCGCCCATGATCCTGCTCTTCCAGGACGAGCCCTTCCGCCTGATCATCATCTACGGCGTCCTGGGCGCCGCCTTCATGCCCTTCCTCGCCCTCACCCTGATCTGGCTCCTCAACTCCTCCCGCACACCGCGCGAGTGGCGCAACGGCTGGCTGAGCAACGGCATGCTGGCCGTGGCGGGCCTGCTGTTCCTGGTGCTGTGCGTGAAGCAGATCTGGGACCAGAACTGGGCGGAGTTCTTCTAGGCCGGCTGGACCGGTCCGCTACCGCAGCTTCTCCCACTCCGGGCTGAGCGCGATCTCCCGCAGCTGGCCGACCGTCAGCGCGGGAGCCTCGCGGGTGGGCTCGGCATGCGCGGCGTCGTTGTTGAACGCACTGACCACCACGCGGAAGCCGTCCTCACCGGCCCGCAGGGTGTCGACGGTCCACATGACGACCCCCGCGACGCGGTCGTCGCCGGGGCCCTGCCGTACGGCGACGCGGGTGCCGTCGGGGAGGGTCTCGGCGGAGCCGTAGAGCTGGTTGGCGACGTCGTTCATGCCGTGCTGCACGTTGATCTGGACGAGGCTGCCGCCGCGGCCGTCGTCGACGACGACGTAGCTGAACCCGCTGTCCTGGCCGCCCTGCTTGACCACCTTCAGGTTCTCGGGGAGCAGCCCGGCGAGCATCTCGCCGATGTCCTTGCCGGAGACGTCCGGCGGCGCCTGCACCGGCGCGCCGGCGGACCCGGACACCTCCGGGTCGGCCGGAACGGCGTCCACCACCCGGCGCCACACGTCGGCCGTGACGACCTCCTTCAACTCCTCGGTGGACAACGGCGGGTCCTGCCGCGACACCGGTGCGCCCTTCTGGGCGGGGGAGTTCCACTCGCTCAGGCTGACGTGCTGGCCCTCGCTCGTGACCAGGTCGGCGGACCAGAGCTTGGTGTCGACGCGCCGGTCGGGATACTCGTAGCCCTGGAACAGCCTGAGCAGCGAGCCGTCGGGCAGCCGGGTGGAACTGCACGCGTCGTACTGGACGAACGTCTCGTCCGGGCACTCCGTCAGCTCCCGGACCTGCTCGCTTCCGGCCTCGACCCGGTCGAGGCCCATGCTGATCGCGGCCGCGCCCTCCCCGTCGTCGTACACGAGGGACGCGTACGGTCCCGGCGCGTCGCCCGAGCCCCGGGCGTCCTCCTCGCTGAACCTCCCCTCGGGGAGCAGTTCCTTGAGCGACGTCAGGAGTGCGTCGCCGGAGACGGGGGACGGGGCCGGGGCGGACGGGGATGCCGACGCGGACGGACCGGCGGTGGTCTCGGAGGCCACGGTGCGGCGCTCGGGGCCGGTGGAGTCGTCCTGCGGCAGGAGCAGCGCCCCGCCCACCCCGACCAGGGCGACGCCGGCGACCCCGCCGAGCACGCCGGCCCGGCGCCGCGTGAGCGCCCGGCGCCCTCGGACCCGCCCACCGGCGACGAGGGCCGTACCGTCGGCCTGGAAGTCACCGCCGGTGTCGCGCAGGGCGGCGGTGAGCCGTTCCTCGAAGGGGTCCTGGTGCTGGTTCTCGGGCATGGCGAACCACCCTTTCCGCGTGGTGAGCGCTGTGAGAGAGCCGAAGTGTGTATACGACGAGAGGCGGGCGCCGGGATCCGGCGCGGGGATCCGGCGCCGGGTCCGGCGCCAGGGGCTGGGCCGGCGTCAGGGTCTGGGCCGGCGTCAGGGTCTGGCGTACTCCGAGAGGTCCTCGCCCAGCAGCTCGCGGAGCTTGCCGAGCGCCCGTGAGCACCGCGTCCGTACGGCCGCCGAGCTGACGTTCAGCACGTCGGCGGTCTGCTCGACCGAGCGGTCCTCCCAGTACCGCAGAACGATGACGGCCCGGTCCTTGGCGGGCAGCCGGGCGAGCGCGGCCAGCAGGGTCAGCCGCAGCGGCGCGTCCCCGTCGCCGGCGCCCGGCAGGTCGGGGAAGAGGTCCGTCGCCCGTTCCCGGCTGCTGCGCCGCCGCTGATGGGCGAGGAAGGCCCGGGTGAGCACGGTCTGCGCGTACGCGGCGGGGTTCTCCACCCGGGACACCCGCCCCCACCGCACGTACAGCCGCCCGAAGGTCTCCTGCACGAGATCCTCGGCCAGGTGCGTGTCCCCGGCGGTGAGCAGACACGCCGACCGGTACAGGTGGCCGGCCCGCGCCGCCGCGAACTCGGCGTACTCGTCCGCTCGTCCCTGCCTCATGTCCGCGTTCCCCCGAGCTCACCGTCGCCCTGTACTGCCTTCACCTCATCGATGCGGTGGGCCCCCGTAAATGTTTCAGGTGATTTCGGCGTGCGTCACCCTGGCGGCAGCCGGCGTCCCTCGTCGTACGCGGTACGGGTGAATGCGCCCTTTGTTCAGTTCGTGACAGGTGACGGGTCTTCTACGTTCTGTGCGTGGACCCCAGGACCGGAAGAAGGGCCCTGCGGGCGGGAACCGGTGAAAGGCGCGCCTGATGGCGGGGATGGGGAGCGCGGTGGTGCGGATGATGTCTCTCGGGCCGTCCCTCGGTTGCTGCGCGGTGGCGGTCTCGCTGGTGCTCCGCACGTGGTGGACGAGCGGACGGGTGCGGACGCGGCTGCTGCTGTTGGGGGGTTCGGCGGCGGCCGGCGGTTTGTACCGGGTGGTGGCCGAAGTGCTCGACGCCCACCCACCGGATCCGGGGCGGGACGAGCAGTCGCTGCTGGGAACGGTGGTGGTCGTCGGAGCGGTACTGGCGGTCGGCCTGGGGACGGCCGGGCTGGTGGTCGCGGCCGATGCCGGTACCGGCCGGCCCGTGCTGCTGCGGCGGGTGCTCGACGGGTTCGTCGCGGCCGGGGCCCTGTTCATGACGGGATGGGTGCTGCTGAGCGGGACCGGTGGCGGCTGGCGGCCGGGGGAGGGGATGGTGGTGTTCCTGTGGGCCGCCGAGCTGGTGTTCCTCAGCTTCCTGCTGGCCCTGTGCCGTCTCGTGCGCAGTGACCGGAGAGCGGCCCTGTGGGCGGGGATCGCCGGACTGTCCCTCATGCTGACCGGCGACACCCTGCAGCTGTGGACCGTCGACCCGCACGAATCGGGGATGGCGTCCTGGCAGGTGGTCGACGGGTGCAAGACCGCGGGGCTCCTGGTGATCGCCACCGGCCCGTGGCTGCCCGGCGGGGCGAGCGTCCTGGGCATGGCCCGGCCGAATCTGCGGTGGGGGATGGAGGGTGCGGCGGCTTTCGTTCCCCTGACGGTCTGCACGGTGATGGCGCTGGGCCATGTGCTGGCTCCCACTGCCCATGATCCGGTGCCGCTGCTGGTCGGCGGGACGGTGCTGCTGGGCCTCTGGGTGCGCCAGAGATTCCTGCCGAGCGAGAACCTGGGAAGGGGCGACTGAGCCTCGTGCGGCTGTTCCCCCCGCCGCCGTCGCGGTAGGGGGAACAGCAGCCGCAGGGTCCGGCCGGGAATGCCGGGCAGGCCGGTCCGGGTTGGGCAGGCCGGTCCGGGCCGGAGCTACGGGAGCGCGTGCACGTGCGCTCCCACCGAGTTCGACCAGGCGTTGCCCGCCGTCGCGTCCCAGTTCGTGGACCAGGTCATCGCGCCCCGCAGGTCGGGGTACGTCCTCGACGGCTTGAAGGAGCCGCAGTTCGTGCCCTTGGTCAGGCAGTCCAGGGCGTTGTTGACCACGGACGGCGCAACGTAGCCGCCGCCCGCCGCACGGGTGGAGGCGGGCAGTCCCAGGCCGACCTGGGACGGGTCGAGGCCGTTCTCCAGCTGGATGCAGGCCAGGGCGGTGAGGAAGTCGACCGTGCCCTGCGCGTACACCTTGCCGTCGCAGCCCAGCATCGTGCCGCTGTTGTAGTACTGCATGTTGACGACCGTGAGGATGTCCTTCACGTTCAGCGCCGTGCGGAAGTACGAGCCCGACGTCGACTGCATGTCGATGGTCTGCGGCGCCATCGTCAGGATCATGTCCGGGCCCGCCTTCGCGGACAGGGCGCGCAGGGCCTGCGTCATGTAGGTCGGGTTGAGACCGTTCTCCAGGTCGATGTCGACGCCGTCGAAGCCGTACTCCTGCATGACCGCGTACACGGAGTTCGCGAAGTTCGTCGCGGAGGCCGAGTCGTTCACCGAGACGGTGCCCTTCTCGCCGCCCACCGAGATGATGACCTTTTTCCCGGCCGCCTGCTTGGCCCGGACGTCCGCCTTGAACTGGTCGACCGTGTAGCCGTCGAGCCCGGCCGTGTCGAGGTTGAAGGTGACGGCGCCGGGCGTGCTCGTCGCGTCCGCGAAGGAGACGGCGATGATGTCGTACTGGGCGGAGACGTCCGAGATCCTCTGGACGGCCGCCCCGTTGTCGAAGTTCTGCCAGTAGCCGGTCACGGCGTGCTTGGGCAGGTC
Source organism: Streptomyces sp. WG7 (assembly GCF_049975785.1). Classification (NCBI taxonomy): domain Bacteria; kingdom Bacillati; phylum Actinomycetota; class Actinomycetes; order Kitasatosporales; family Streptomycetaceae; genus Streptomyces; species Streptomyces sp. WG7. The sequence continues at coordinate 91,448 of NZ_JBNGGE010000002.1, read as the reverse complement.
GCCGCCCCCGCCGTCGCCCCGTTCCGCCGTACGGGCCGTCACCGCCGCCGACTTGGCCGACTCGCCGGCCGCGTTCGTCGCCGTGACCTGGAAGGAGTACGACGTGGCGGCCGCGAGACCGGTCACCGTCGCGGACGTGCCGGTCACCGCCGTCACCTTCGTACCGTCGCGGTAGACGTTGTAGCCGGTCGCGCCCGACACCGCGTTCCAGGCCAGCGAGGCCGAGGAGGACGTCGTACCGGAGACGCCCAGGCCGGCCGGGGCGGCCGGGACGGTGGGCTCGGGTCCGCCGCCGTCGCCGCCGCCTCCGTCCGGGCCGAAGACGGACAGGTCGTCGGCGTAGTAGGCCGACTGCCCGTACCAGCCGTGCGTGTAGACCGTCACCGAGGTCGTCGACGAGCCGGTGGTGAAGCTCGTCGACAGCTGCTTCCAGGAAACCGAGTCGGGGGTCCAGGTCGACACGTCCGTCGTCCCCGTGCCCGTCACGCCGAGGTAGGAGTACCCGCCCTGCACCCAGGCGCTCAGCGTGTACGTCGAGTCGGGCTTCACCGCGACCGTCTGGGCGCACCGGGCGTTGTCCTGCCCGCTCGGTGTCGCCTTGAGCGCGGCGGAGCCGGTGCGTGCCGGGGAGGAGACGGCCGTGCCGCTGTTCGCGGAGCAGGTCCAGTTGCTCAGGCCGGCCTCGAAGCCGGCGTTCTTCGCGTTGTTGACGTCGGCTGCGGAGGCCTGGCCCACGGCCGTGACCGAGAGGGCGAGCGCGGCGGTGACGGCTCCCGCCCAGAACTTCGTCCGTCTGGCGAGCGGTCTGCGTACGGGCTGCTCCATGGGGGCCTCCGGTGGGGGAGTGGGGGTGGGGGGTGGGGGGCTTTGACGTACAAGGTGGTCCAGACCAATTGGGGGTGTCAAGAGGTAGGTCCGGACCAAGTTCGCCGCCGGGGCCGGGACTTGACGCGTCGCGAACCGGCCCCGGAGCCGCCCGGCCCTCGGCGGGGAAATGCTCAACCTGCCCCGGTTTGACGCACCTTGTGCAACACAAGTTGTTCCAGAGCTACAGAAACGCTGTTCTCCGGTCACAGACGCGTGGATACAGTGCTCAGGTAGTCACGCAGTGAAGTCATCCGGGTGTGCCGGGGTAACGCCGGCGCGTCGACGGGCATGGGGAGACGGGGAGCCGCGCGTGCCAACTGCCATTGCCGTGACCAGTGCCGACATGGCACTGCCGCCGCACGACGAACGGACGCTGCCCGCGGCCGTGCTCCAGGACGTGGACCGGCGTCCACTGGAGCACGCGCTGGCCGAGCTGCAGACCCTGGTCGACCAGCACGGGCACGTGATCGTGGTGTGCTCGCAGGCCGTACCGGCGAGCGTGGAACGGCGGCTGCACACCGTCCGCGCCCTCCTGGAGACCGACCGGATCGCGGTGTTCCGGCCGCCCCTGCCCCCGCTCGGCATCGCCGTGCTGGCCCGCCAGTTGCGGCAGCTCGCCTCCTGCGACCTCAGCCCCGGCGTCCTCGCCTCGGCCGGCCGGCTCCTCACCCACTACATCCACTCCGGCGCGCTGCTCGGCTCCGTCGCCCGGCTCGACCGTGTCTCCGTCGGCCTGAAGTCGCACGCCAGGTCCTGGATGCCGGGCAGCCAGTTCGGCGTCATGGCGCACCCCGTGCCGCAACTGGTGCGGATCGGCCCCGAAGTCGCCCTCGACGGACCCGAGTTCGGCACCAGCCTGCTGGTCGCCAAGGGCCAGCTTCCGTCCGACTGGGTCACCGGCACCCTCGCCCCGTCCTGGCACGTACAGGGACTGCGCGAGACGCCGCTGCCCGCCGAGTCCTCCGGCTGGTGGGGGACCGGGCGACTGACCGAGTTCTGCGCCTATCTGCCCGACCTGTCGGTCCTCTACCAGCTGGTCACCTCGGTGCGGCGCAGTGCCTGCCACTGGTGCGGCATCGACGTCATCGGCGACCGCTGCGTGTTCTGCTCCGCGACACCGCCGGTGTACGACGCCCGCGACGACGCGGCCCTCGGCCACCACCCTGACACCGCGCTCGGCCGGCGCCGGGACGCGGCTCTCGGCCACCGCCGCGACGCCGCCCTCGGCCGTCGCCGTGAGAGACGAGCCCTCACGGGGTAGGTCCGTACCGCGCTCCGCCCGCCCCGCCATCCGACCCGGTTCGACCGATCCCCCAACGAGGTTGCACGGTTCATGAACTCCCGTCAGCGCCGCGGCGTCATCCTGCTGATCCTCTCCGTCCTCTGCGCCCTCGGCGCGTTCGCCGGCGTGCTGGCCGTCGTCAACGACGTGAAGTCCAAGGTCGGCCCCGAGGTCACCGCGTACCGGCTCAAAACCGACGTGCAGCCCTACACGCCACTGGGCGAGGGTCAGTTCAAGAAGATCAGGATGCCCGAACGCTGGCTGTCGGAGAACGCCGTCACCGACCTCGGCCAGGTCCGCGGCAAGATCGCGGTGACGACGCTGAAGGCGGGCTCGCTGCTGCAGAGCGACATGATCGTCGACCAGCCCGCCCTGCAGCCGGGGCAGCAGGAGGTCGCCATCATGATCGACGCGGCGACCGGAGTCGCCGGCAAGATCACGCCGGGCTCCTCCGTCAACGTGTACGCCACCTTCGAGGGGGCGCGGGAGGGCGATCCCGACCAGTCCAAGATCATCGTGACCAACGCCAAGGTCATCGACGTCGGCGAGCTCACCCCGCTGAAGGCCGACGAGAACAGCCGCGACCGGGAACCCACCGACGGCGTCCCCATCACCTTCGCACTGTCCACCATCGACGCCCAGCGCATCACCTACGCCGAGTCGTTCGCCCAGCGGGTCCGGCTCGCACTGGTGGCGCCCGGCAGCGACACCACGGTCCCGGACAAGGACCGGACGTACGAACTCGCGAAGGACAAGTGAGAGCCCGTATGCCCACGAGGATCCTCCCGGCAGTCGGCGACGCGGACGCCGTACGGTCCATCACGACCCTGCTCAGCCAGCTCCCGGACGCCGAACCGGTCGCCCCGGTGACCGACTCCACCCAGCTCGTGGACACCCTCGCCCGCCTCGCCGCCGAGTCGGTCGACGAACTGCCCGAGGTCGTCGTCGTCCACGAGCGCATCGGCCCCGTCCCCGCCCTGGAACTGATCCGCGAGGTCGCCCTCCGCTTCCCGGCCGTCGGCGTCATCCTCGTCACCTCCGACCCCGGCCCCGGCCTCTTCCAGGCCGCCATGGACTACGGCGCCCGCGGCCTGGTCGCCCTGCCGCTCAGCTACGAGGAACTCGCCAGCCGCGTCCAGGCGGTGGCCCAGTGGTCGGTGGGCGTACGCCGGCACCTCGGCAGCGGCGTCGACGTGTTCACCGGCTCCGGCGGCACCGTCGTCACGGTCAGCGGCGCGAAGGGCGGGGTGGGGACCTCCCTGACCGCCATCCAGCTGGCCCTCGCCGCCCAGGCGTCGGGCCGGCCGACGGCCCTGGTCGACATGGACCTCCAGACCGGCGACGTCGCCTCCTACCTGGACGTCCAGTTCCGGCGCTCCGTGGCCGACCTCGCCACCATCACGGACATCTCCCCGCGGGTCCTGGCCGACGCCGTCTTCCGCCACGACACCGGCCTCGCCCTGCTGCTCGCCCCCGGCGAGGGCGAACGCGGCGAGGAGGTCACCGACCGCGCCGCCCGCCAGATCGTCAGCGCCCTGCGCTCCCGCTACGAGGTCGTCGTCCTCGACTGCGGCGCCCAGCTCGGCGGCGCCGGCGCCGCGGCCGTGGAGATGGCGGACACGGCGCTGCTGGTGACCACCCCGGACGTGGTCGCCGTGCGGGGTGCCAAGCGGGCTGTGCGGATGTGGGACCGGCTGCAGATCCGCAAGGCCGAGGAGACGACCGTGGTCGTCAACCGGCACACCCGGGGCACGGAGATCCAGCCCTCGCTGATCCGGAAGATCACCGGGACGGAGGTCGCCCGGACCGCCGTCCCCGCCAACTTCAAGGAACTCCAGGCCGCCGTGGACGCCGGCCGCGTCCACGAACTGGACAGCAGGAGCACCGTGAAGCAGGCCCTGTGGGCCCTCGCCGGTGAACTCGGGCTGGTCAGGGCCGCCGACGCGGACCACCGCAAGGGCGGCGGCCGGTTCCGCGGCGACCGGGGGTCGGTGAGCTTCCGGCGCCGGAAGGACGGTGCGGGATGAGCGGGTTACGCGGGCCGGAGGCGGGACGGTGGCAGCGGTGCCGCCGGGACGACGGCCAGGTCACCGTCGAGTTCCTCGGCATGCTGCCGACGATCATCGTCACGCTGGTGGTGCTGTGGCAGCTCGTGCTCGTGGGATACACGTACACGCTCGCGGGTAATGCTGCGGACGAGGCGGTACGGGCGGCGACGGCGGCCGACCGGGGGGCGCGGCAGGGAGCCTGCCAGGAGGCGGGCCGGGACAAGCTGCCGGGCGCGTGGGAAGGGGGCGCCGGGGTGAACTGCGGCACGGCGGGCGGCTATGTCACGGCCGACGTGGAGATCGACGTCCCCATCCTCTTCCCGGGCACCATCAGCTTCCCGTTCACCGTGCGCGGGCACGCGGGAGCCGTCGAGGAGGAGGACGACTGAGATGCCGTACTCCTCGCGTGGCAGTGGCAGTGGCGGAGGCGGGGGCGGGGGCGGGGGCGGGGTTCGAGCCCGGGTCCGAGCCCGGGTCCGAGCTCGGGTCCGAGCTCGGGCCCTGGTCATGGACCGCGGGCAGGTGGCCATCGAGTACCTCGGCTTCCTCCCGATCCTGATCATCGTCGGCATGGCCGCCGTACAGCTCGGCCTGATCGCGTACACCGCCCAGCAGGCCGGTACCGCGGCCCGCGCGGGCGCCCGCAGTGCCTCGCTCCAGGAGAGCGCCCAGGAGGCGTGCGCGGCGGCGGTCAGCGGCTGGCTGGCCGACGGCACCGACTGCCCCCCGGCGTACGGCGGCGACGAGGTGACGGTCACCGCCACCGTCGGCATCCCGTCGATCGTCCCGGGCTGGGACTTCGGGGACGCCACCAAGACCGCCACCATGCCGCTGGACCACCCGGCGGACGAGTGACCCCCGTGAACGAGGACCAAGGAGCACCGGACGCATGAGCCTGCGCGCACGCATCCACGCCCCCGAGGAGCACGGCAGCCGGGGCGAGGACGGACACCTGGTCGCCTCCTACCGGGCCAAGCTCCTGGAGGAGATCGACCTCGCCGAGATGAGCTCCCTGGCGATGGCCGAGCGGCGGGCCCGCCTCGAACGGGTCCTCGGGCACATCATCAGCCGCGAGGGCCCGGTCCTGTCGACGGTCGAGCGCTCGCAGCTGATCCGCCGGGTCGTGGACGAGGCCCTCGGCCTCGGCATCCTGGAGCCGCTGCTCGAGGACGCGTCCATCACGGAGATCATGGTGAACGGCCCGGACGCGATCTTCGTGGAACGCGGCGGCCGGGTCGAACAGCTCCCGCTCCGCTTCGCCTCCCACGACCAGCTGATGCAGACCATCGAACGCATCGTCTCGACGGTCAACCGCCGCGTGGACGAGTCGAACCCGATGGTCGACGCCCGCCTCCCCTCCGGCGAGCGCGTCAACGTCATCATCCCGCCGCTGTCGCTGACCGGCGCCACCCTCACCATCCGCCGCTTCCCGCGCTCCTTCACCCTCCAGGAACTGATCGGACTCGGCTCACTCGACGAGCACATGCTGTACCTGCTGGCCGGCCTGGTGCAGGCCCGCTTCAACATCATCGTCTCCGGCGCCACGGGCACCGGCAAGACCACCCTTCTCAACTCCCTCTCCGGCCTGATCCCCGAGTCCGAACGCATCATCACCATCGAGGACTCGGCGGAGCTCCAGCTCCAGCAGGCGCACGTCATCCGCCTGGAGTCCCGCCCGCCGAACGTCGAGGGCCAGGGCCGCGTCACCATCCGCGACCTGGTCCGCAACTCCCTCCGCATGCGCCCCGACCGCATCGTCGTCGGCGAGGTCCGCGGCGGCGAGTCCCTGGACATGCTCCAGGCCATGTCCACCGGCCACGACGGCTCCCTGGCCACGGTCCACGCCAACAGCGCCGAGGACGCCCTGATGCGGCTCCAGACCCTGGCCTCCATGTCGGACGTCGAAATCCCCTTCGTCGCCCTGCACGACCAGATCAACAGCTCCGTCGACGTCATCGTCCAGCTCACCCGCTTCGCCGACGGCGCCCGCCGCATCACCGAGATCGCCCTGCTGGCCAGTCACGGCGGCGAGCCGTACCGCCTGGCCACGGTCGCCCGCTTCAACGCCCGGCCGATGACGTCCGACGGCCGCGTCCCCGGCGCCTTCGAGTACTACCCCCTCCCGCGCCGCACCGCCGAACGCCTCTACATGGCGAGCCAGCCCATCCCGCAGGCCTTCGGCGTGGCCCACACCGCAGACCAGCTCGCCACCCGAGAAGCCAGGTGACCCGCCCGATGGAAGCCAGGTAGGAACCGCCCGATGGAAGCCAGGTAGGAACCGCCCGATGGAAACCAGGTAGGAACAGCCCGATGGAAACCAGGTAGGAACGGCCCGATGGAACTGGAAACGCTCATCACGCTCACCACCGGCGTCACCCTGCTGACCTGCGCCCTGGCGGTCATGGGCCTGCACTCCTACGCCGCCGGCAAGGCCCAGCGGGCAGCCCTGGTCGACCGCCTCTCCGCGGCCGGCCGGCTCTCTCCCGCCGGCCGCCCGCGCCGCTTCCGCACCCTGGACCGCCGCCTGCGCCGTACGAAACCCGGCCGGAAACTGGAAGCGCGCCTGGCGGCGACCGGCCTGGACGTGACCCCCGGCGAGTTCCTCGTCTACATGCTCGCGGCGGTCGCGGGACTGGGGCTGATCGGCCAGGCGACCCTGGCCCCGTTCTTCGGCCCGATCGCCGCACTGCTGGGCGTCGCGGCGGCGGTGCGGTTCCTCAACTGGCAGCGCCAGAAACGCATCGAGAAGTTCATCAACCAGCTCCCCGAGATCGCCCGGATCATCGCCAACGCCACCCAGGCCGGCCTCGCCCTGCGCACCGCCATCGGCATGGCGGCGGAGGAGATGGAGGCCCCGGCCGGCGAGGAACTCGGCAAGGTGGCCGACCAGCTGGCCATCGGCGCCTCGATGGACGAGGCCCTCGGCGAACTCGCCGACCGCCTCCCCTCCCGCGAGTTGGTCGTCCTGGTCACCACCCTCGTCCTGTCCAACCGCGCCGGCGGCCAGGTGGTCAGCGCCCTGCGCAACCTCACCGAAACGCTGGAGGAGCGCAAGGAGACCCGCCGCGAGGTCCGCACCCAGCTCGCCCAGGTCAGCATGACGTCGTACGCGGTACCCGTACTCGGCGTCGGCTCGTTGTTCCTGATGAACGGGGTGAAGGACGGCGCGCTGGAACGCATGACGGGCTCCCCGGCCGGCCAGGCGGCGGTGATCATCGCCTTCGCGCTCTACGCCGTCGGCTTCGTCCTCATCCGCCGCATGTCCAGCATCGACGTCTGAGAGGGGGCCTTCGACATGGGACTGGGACTACTCCTCGCACTGCTCATGGCCCTGAGCGTCTGGGGCATCTTCGCCGGCATCCGCATGTACCGGGCCGACGCCCGGCTCCCCGACGACCTCGCCCTCGCCCTGGAGGTCGGCTCCACCCGCACCGGAGCCGTCGACTCCCTCATCGACCGCATGGGCATGCGGTACGCCCCCGCCGTACTGCGCGTGATGGGCCCGGCCCTGGTGGCCAAGTACCGCCGCCGAATCGACCTGGCCGGCAACCCCGGCGGCCTGACCATAGACCGCTACGCCGCCCGCCGCGCCGTCTACGGCTTCCTGGGCGCGGTCGGCTTCCTGGTCTTCGTCCTGCGCGGCCAGTACATGGTGGCCCTGCTCCTGCTGGCCTTCGGAGCGTTCTGGACGGAGGTCGGCATCTGGTCGGCGATCCGCATCCGCAAGGACGTCATCGAGCGCACGCTCCCCGACTTCCTGGACGTCCTGGCGGTCGTGGTCAGCGCGGGCCTCGGCTTCCGCCAGGCCCTGGACCGCGTGGCGATGCGCTACGAGGGCCCGTGGGCCGACGAACTCCGCATCACCCTCCGCCAGATGGACCTCGGCATGAGCCGCCGGGACGCCTTCGCGGAGCTGCGCCGCCGCAACGACTCCGAACAGGTGGCGATGTTCGTGACGGCACTCCAGCAGGGCGAGGAACTGGGCGCACCCATCGTCGACACCCTGGTCTCCCTGGCCAAGGACATGCGCCGCACCGACGCCCAGAACGCCCGCCGCAAGGCGGCCCGCGCCGTCCCCAAGGCCACGATGATGATCACGACCTTCATGGTCCCGGCCACGATGATCCTCCTCGGCGCCGGGCTGATCCTGGGTTCGGGGACGGACTTCGGGACGATCACGGGGGAGTAGGGGGGGAACGGGATGATGCCGAACGCGCGACCGGGAGCAGGGGAGGGAGCACATCAGAAGAGTGCGAGTGCACACGGACCGTTGACGTCAACAAGCAGAAACCTACAGCCCAGTCGGGCTACTTTCACGCATTACCTTTCGCACTTGCAATCCGCTGTGAGACAGTCGGTGTCTGGTACTCCCGACAGGTCGAGGTCCCAACTGAACGCAGGAGGGGTGGAGATGGCGAACCGCATCGCGTCCGGCGTGACCAGCCGGCAGCCCGCCACCCCCCGCCGCGTCGACGAGACCCCGATGGACCGACTCACGGCACACGACGGGGCCCCCGACGGAGCCCCGGGACCCTCGGACTCGAAGGTCCTCACGCCGTACGTGCCGCACGACGAGCGCGGCAACGTCCACCCTGGAGGGGAACACCATGACCAACTGGCTCCGCACCGCCATCGCACACCTGCAGACCCGCACCGCCGCCCGCAACGACAGGGGGCAGACGGCTGTGGAGTATCTGGGGATCATCGCGGTGGTGGTGGCTATTGTGCTGGCGATCACGGGGACGGACATCGGTCAGTCGATTTACGACGCGATCGTGGACAAGATCGACGAGGTCACTGGGATTTGATGCGGCGGCCCAGGTGCGATGACACAGGGCAGGCCTTCCCCGTATTCATCACGGTGGTGGGGGGCCTGCTCTTCCTCGCTTTCGCCTACTTCGCGGTCGGCCAGGCCTCGGTCAATCGGAACGGAGCCCAGACGGCCGCTGACGCTGCGGCCCTCGCCGTGGCCCACGACGCCCGTGACCAACTCGCGGAGATGTGGGTCGCTGAGGTCCAGGATCCGACCAAATGGCAGGGCATCTTCGATGGCGACGTGGCGGGGCTGGCGCCATCGTGTTGGCGTGGAGAGCAACTTGCCTCGCGGAACGAAGCTCGTGTGCTGAGCTGCATCCCTGAAGGAACACTGGGCTTCACGGTAGAGGTGGAGACGCTCGAGCCCGTCGGGGATTCCATCGTGCCTGGCACAGAGGGCAAGAGGTCACAGGCGTCCGCGACTGCAGTGATCGAGTCACAGTGCACGGTCGAGTTTGCCGGCGAAACTGCGGAGGACGCCGTCCTCCCGCAACTCGCATGCCGAGACGAGCAATGGGACCTGGACCCGAAGAATTTGGACGACTTACCGAAGGCCGACGATCTGTTCAACGTCCATTTGGCCGACTGACAAGCGAACGACGAGGACAAGGGAAGCAGGGCATGAACATTCGGTTCACTCTGAAGGCCCGCAGAGGGGCGGTCGCAGTGACAATCGCGGCTGGTCTGGCCCTGAGTGCGGCTGGTTGCGGTGGAGGTGACAACGAGGACGGGAAGCCGAAGTCCTCGACCTCTGCCCCTGCCTCCAAGGACAGTGGCTCTGATCCGAGTGCTCAAGAGGGGTCGGACAAGACTCTGGCTGAGCTCAAAGGTGAGGATGGGTTGATCCTCAAGCTCACCTCGGCCACCAGGGACGCCGGGGGGTTTGTCACCATCGCCGGAGAGCTGAAGAATGATGGCGACCAGCCCGCTCGTGTCTCCGTACGCACAGCGGGCGGTGAGACGGAAATCATCAAGCACGGGTCATCGCTCGGTGGAGCGACACTCATTGATTCAGCGGGGAAGAAGCGCTACTACGTGCTGCGCGACACGGATGGCCGCCCCCTTACCACTACGAACATGCCGAGAATCAAGGCAGGCGCCTCTATTCCTGTCTTCATGCAGTTCCCCTCGCCGCCCACCAGCACCACCGAGGTCACGTTCCAACTGCCGACCTTCGCCAGCGCGACCATCTCCATCTCAGGGTGAGGCCCACCATGACCCCAACCCCACGCCTCACCCTGGCCCTCACCACCGCCACCCTCATGCTCGCCACGACCCTCTACGGCACCGCCACGGCCCACGCCGACGACGACCCCAACGACCCGCCAGGAACCGAACCCTCCGCCTCCGCCCCCGTAGAGGTGGACCCCAACGACCCGGACCTGAAGATCCCGGACGGCGCCACGCTCGCCCAGGCCAAGGTGCTGGACATCAAGTCGGTCGTGGAGGAGCAGAGCGGTGACGAACGCCGCGAGGACACCAACACCAGCGTGACGCTCGCGCTCCAGGCCGAGGTGCTGTTCGGCAAGAACAGCGCGAAGCTGGGCGCCGAGTCGAAGTCCCGCATCACGGGCATCGCCGAGGAGATCAAGGCCCAGAACGCCACCAGGGTCCGAGTCTTCGGCTTCACCGACAACCTCGGTTCCTCCGCCCACGGCGACGCACTCTCCAAGCAGCGTGCCAACGCCGTGCACGACGTCCTGTCCCAGGCACTGAACGACGCCGACATCACCTACGAGGTCCGCGGCTACGGCGAGGACTACCCCATCGCCGACAACTCGACGGAGGCCGGCCGCAAGAAGAACCGCAGGGTCGAGGTCTCCTTCCCGCGTTCGGAGGCCTGACCGGCCGATGGCGGAGCAAGGGGATCACGTAGAGGAGAGGAAACCGCGGCTCTCACTGCCGGGCCGCGGGCGAGGCATGGCCCTCGCGGTGCTGACGGTACTGACGGTGGCAGCCTGCGGCGGCCCGGACGAGCCGGACGCGGCGCCGGCCTCGCCCCCGGATCGGCCCACGGCGTCCCGGTCGGCTCCACAATCGGCCTCCGCAGAGCCCGGACCTTCCGTATCGGCGGCGGACGGGCATGACGCCGACGCCTGCACCGACGGCAACTGCGAGATCGCGGTGACCAAGCCCGTGACGATCCACTTCCAGGGCCCGGGCGGCCCGGCGACGCTGTCCGTGACCGAGGTCGGCCCGAACAAGATCGAGTACTCGGTGAAGTCGGGCAACGGCCAGTCCAAGGGCGGGGCGAGCGGTCCGGGTCAGGGCTGCGTCATGACCCTCCGCGAGAACGGCAGCGGCACCTCCTGCGGCGCACTGAGCCACACCCGCCCGAGCCCTCAACCCGACTCCGTCGTGATGCAGGCGACGACCACTGAGCACGGCTCGGTGCTCCTCCGCCTGATCTCCTGATGTCCGAGGCCGTCCCGGGAACCCTTCGAGACTTTGAGCTCTTTCAGCGTGGCCACTGATCGGGTGATGACCTGAGCCGGAGCACGTCAGGGTCTGTTCGGCGGATCTGTCAGCGGCACGGGGTGGTGCCGTGAGTGCAGCGGGGATGTGGTCTGTCCTCATGCGCAGGCGGCGTGGGAACCGGCAAGGTCCGCCGGGCAGGCCCTAGCGGAGGACCTGCTCGATGTGGTGGTCGAGGACGCGTTCGGCGGCTTCCGGGGTCCGGTAGCCGAGGGCGATGTCCACGCCGAGGCTGGTGGCGAGGGACCAGCAGATGTCGGCGTCGGTACGTTCCTCGCCGTGCCGCTCATGGCCCCGTTCCTCCCGGGCCGCCGTGATGAGGGCGGCGGTGAGGGTGAGCAGCTCGTCGTCGCCCGGCGCCAGCACCTTGGCCATCGTCGGATCGGAGACCGCCCGGCCCGCGGCCGCCAGCGCGAAGCGCATCAGCCGCGTGCTCTCCTCGGCCGGGCTGATCAGGGCGTGCAGGCAGGCGCGGAGGACGGCCTCCGGGCTGCTCGTGTCAGCGGCGGTGACCGCGTTTTCGATGGTGGCGTTCACGGCTCGTACGGACCGGTCGAGGGCGTCGCGGATCAGGGTCTGCATCGAGGAGTAGTAGTGCTGGACCTGGCCCATGGAGACGCCCGCCTCCTCGGCCACCTTGCGCAGCGACACCTGCTCGATGCCGCCGCGCACGGCCAGTGACCAGACGGCCTCGACGAGGCGCGTCCTGCGCGCTTCGTGATCCACGATCTTCGGCACGACGCCGCCTTCCTCGTCATCTTCACCATGCGATCGCATTGCAAAACCGAGTACCACCGGTTTACAGTGCAAGTGCATGGTAAACGTTGGTCAGGCCCAGGAAGGTCCCATGAAATACGGCCTCTACCAGGCCCTCGGCATGGCGTTGCTCGTCATCGGAGCCCAGGGTGCAATCCGCCAGCTCGTCGACCACGGCAACGCCGGCCTCCTGGGCTGGCTACCGGGAGGCTTCGCCGCGAGCATCACCGTGTACGCACTGACCGTGGTGATCGGCGCGGTCATCGCGGGGCGGGCTCACGATGCTCGCAAGGCGGTTGACGACTGACTCGGCGCGGGGGTTTTCAGACGCCCTCGTAAGAAAATGAACGCCTGTCCAGCTGATCATGGGTGGACGAATCGGTGGTCGGTCGTCACCGTCTCCGGGGTGGCGAACGGCAGGCCGGCCCACGGGTGCCCGGCGAAATCGGCAACCACCGCGGCGGGATGCCGGGGGCAGGGCCACTCCAATTTCTCGCCCCAGTCCGCCCCGGCGGGCGCTGCCGAGCGTCACAGCGCCGGATACGCCCTAGCCGGACACGGGTGTCAGCTGCTCATCCGCCCACTCGGCGAAGGTGGTGACCGGGATGTCCAACTCCCGGGCGAACTCGGGCCGGGCGGGCTGGAGGACCGTGTTGTTCCACTCGTGTCCGGCTCCCCACGTCGGCATGCCCGCGTCGAGGGCCTCTTCCAGGCTCATGGAGGGCGCGGTCACGGGCACGCCCCAGGCGGCGGACAAGGCCTGCGCGATCTGCTGCATCGTGCGCAGGTCACCGGCCAGTTCCAGTTCCACCTGGTGGAACCGGTCAGGGTCTCGAAGGGCGTGCGCCGCAGCCGTGCCGATGTCCCGCACGGCCACCAGGGCCAGTTCGGTCTCCGGCTTCAGTACCGTCAGCAGTCCGCCGCGCGGCCCCTTGGGTGCCAGCAGGGGCAGGTTCTCCATGAAGAAGGCGGGCTTGACCACCGTCCAGCGGGCAAAGCCCGCACCCCGCACCGCCTCGATGATCGCCTGCTTGGTGTGGAAGTAGTCCGCCATCGCCGCCCAGCGGCCCTCGGCCCAGCCGGCGGCCCGGGTGTGCTCACCGACTCCACTGGTCGAGGACTGCACGAACTGCCGTACGCCCTCGGCCTTCGCCGCGTCCACCAGGTTGGTGGCTTGGGCGAGCTCGCCCGCGAAGTCCACGCTGGTCTCGGTCATGGGCGGCCTCTGTACCGAGAACACCGCGCGGACTCCCTCGACCGCTGGGCCGAGGGAGGCCCGGTCGGAGAGATCCGCCCGCACCAGCTCGGCGCCCAGCGCCTCGATCGCTCGGGCGGACTTCGACCGCGGATCGCGTACGAGTGCACGTACGGGCACCTCGGCGGCCAGGAGTGCGCGGGCCGTGGCCCCGCCTTGCTGACCGGTGGCTCCGGTGACCAGAACGGTATCGCTGTCGATGGGCATGGTTGCTGCTCCTCACGGACCGAAGAACAAAAACGGCGGGGCCCGCCGTTTCGCCTGCCGCTAAGATATGGCGGGGCCCGCCGTTTAGCAATGGGGAGATCATGACCGGTCAGCGCTCGGACGCCCGACGCAACTACCAGCGCATCCTCGCCGTCGCCGAAGCCGAGGTCGCCGCGCACGGCGCCGAGGCATCCCTGGAGCAGATCGCCCGCACGGCAGGCGTCGGTTCAGCGACCGTGCGCCGTCACTTCCCCACCCGCCGTGCCCTGCTCGAAGCCGTCTTCCAGGAGCGCATCGAGGGCCTGTGCGAGCGCGCCCACCGGCTGAGTGAGAGCGAGGACGGCCGTACTGCCCTCCTGGAGTGGCTCCACGCCCTCGTCCTCTACGCCGTCTCAGCCCGCGGATTCGCCAACACCCTCAGCTACGAGCCCCCCGCCGAGGAACCCTCCCCGCACTCCTGCGGCAGCAGAATCGCAACGGCCGGAACTCCCTTGCTCCAGCGGGCCGTTCGCGACAAGGCGGTTGCACCGCACGTCACTTTTCACGACCTGCTGACCCTCGCCGTCGGCATCGCCCTGGCCACCGAGCACCACAAGGTCCCCGAGACCCAGGCCGACCGCCTCTTCCGCCTCGCTGTGGAAGGACTCAGCCCTGAGCGCGGCATCGCTGAGGTATCCGAGAACTCAGGATCTTCGGTACTGGTTCCAGAAAGTCTGCCGAACGGGCGGTTGTGACAGATGGGATGCCTGATCGGTGACAACCAACGTGCCTCGACCGGTCCTCTCCGCCGGCTCATCCGGCGTCACCGGTGACAACTCCTGAGCTTCGGCTCACGGGCCGGCTTCCCGCGACGCACGAAGCTCCCGTGCCGTTGATGGAGGTGTTCTCCGTCTCAACCCACCGGCGCGGGATCCTCGTTGGTCGTCCACCCCGCCGCACTCGACCTGCCTCACGCACTGGTCGAGTGGGTCACCATGCTCATCGTCACCCGTGCGGTGACCGATGCTGCAAGCTGCCGCCGCATCAGAGTGCCCTGGTCGGCCCGGTGCACCTGCGGCCGGCACGACACCCTGGCGCAGATCGCGGCCGGTTTCGGGGAGTCGGTCGGCACCGCTCACTCCTGCGTCGCCGCCGTCATCCATCACCTGTCCGCAGGGCCCGCTGCAGCCCGAACCGCCTGTCGTCAATCACCGCAGCCGTCCTCACCCTGGAGCGTCAGCGCTGAAAGCGCTCATTCGCAGGGAAATGCCCTTCACGGGCCGGCGGTAGCCCCGATCGTCCCGCTCTCCCCCGCCCTCGGCACGGGTACCGTGCCTTCGCTCACCAGGTCCGCGACTGCGTCGGCGTGTTCCCTGATCAGGTAGTCCATGGCGTGTTCGGTCGACGACTGGTACTCAAGCTGCTCGCTGTAGAAGCGGAGCCGTTCCTGAGCGTCCTCGATGATCTCGCCCCAGGTACGCACCCAGATCCGGTAGGCAGGCTGCGTGACGGCGCACCCGGGCATCCGATCCGACTGGTGGGCGAGTTGCCGGAGGTTGTCGTCCATGGCATTGCCGACGAGCCAGAAGTCCCAGGTCACCTTGGGGTCCCGGAACCTGTCGTCGTGCATCACTGCTTGCGCGTAGCTGTTGATCTGGGAGAATTCGGTCATGCCGAGGGTGACATTCGACCTCTTGAGTTCCACCACGAGATGGTGGCGCTCCCCCTTCCGCTGCCGGGCAGCGCGGGACAGCATCAGATCGACGATGCCCCGGCTTCCGTCCTCTCTCAGGACAGGGTCTGGAGCCGGCGCGTCCCGGCCGAGGAGACGGCAGTGCTGCCTCAGCACCTCGTTCAGGCTGCGGTCGGTGACGTGCAGTCCGTACTCCTCACCGAAGACCCAGCTCTCGTTCTCCAGGATCCGGTGCAGCTCGGTGCGCTCCTTCACCCGCCCCTTGGCCACGGGGTCGAAGACGAGGTGCTCCAGGGCGGACAGGAAATCGAGACGTCCGGTCGTCGCCGTCGACGCCTTGATCAGGGCAGACAGCGGCGTACGGTCCAGCAGTCGGCTCAGTTCCGTCTGCTCCTGCTTGGAGAGTGCGAAGAGCTCCTCGGCGATACGGAGCACTTCGCCCGGCTCGTGGGTCAGGACGGAGCGCAGTAGCGCGAAGGACACCTTCTGGGCCCTCTTGCTCGCCGGCAGGTGCCGGACGACCGCGGTCGCCACGGCGTCGAAGGTCTCGCGTTCCGCGCGCTCCTGGTCACTGCTGGGTTCGCCTGTGTACGGGTAGAAGCCTTCCGCGCGCCACGAGTCTACGAGCTCCTGGCGACGCTCGTCGGCGCGAGAACGGAAGTGCGCACGCATACGCTCCCGAGCTTCGGCCAGCACTTCGACAGCGGACCCTTCCGGCGTCCAGTCCGCAAAGGCGAGGTCACCAGCGGAATCGTCCTCGAACCCCGCCCAGGAGAGGTACGCCGTGAAGTGGAAGCCCGGAGCCTGAATCTCCGGCTTTAGCTGCGCCAACGACATCTCCCGGCCGTCGCACAGGATCAGAGCCCGGGAGAAGGGACGCGACCATTCGATGATCTTCAGCTGGGCCGACGGGTGACAATTTCCGGGAGGAGCCACCACCTCGTACGTATCCACACGAACCTGTTCCGACGACGGGTCCAGCCGCGTGCCGTCGTAGGTGATGGAGATGTCCGGGTACGCCTCCAGGTGAAGGGCGAAGGCAGCGGTCAGCGCGGTACGGGCGGCGTCCTCGGTCAGCTTTTGGAGATCCTCACCGCCGAACGCCTCGAAGGCCGTTCCTGTCGCATCAGTCGTCGGCTCGGGATCGCTGACGTCGAACTCGTCCATGGAGCTGCGGTCTGACTCAATGACTACGCGGCGACGGTTCCCCTTCGACCCGCTCACGCTGGTCCAGCGCACCTCACTGCCGAGCGCGAACGCCCTGACCCGGCCTCGCCCGTTCTTCCCGTGCAGCACACGCTTCTTGACCTCGCTGGCCTGCGCGCGCTTCTTCCAGGACGTACCGATCTGCTCGAAGTAGTCGCCGCACTTCTCCGCCGCGATACCCGTACCGTCGTCGATCACGGCGACCCGGTCGACGCCACCGAAGTCGTTCCGCTCGAGCTCCACGGTGACGTGTTCGGCATCCGCGTCGAGAGAGTTCCAGATCAGCTCCTCGACGGCTCCGACAGGATGACGCAGGCGTGCCAGTTCCTCGACGTGCCCCCGCCCTACGGTCAACCGGAGTTTCGCCATGGGGTCCAGCACCTTCCGCGTCATCTGGTGGGCATGGAGGGGGCGGGAAAGCAGGGTGCTCCTCCTCAGTCACTAACTCAAATACCTGATGAACGTCACTCAACGCTGGATGCCACGGGCGGTCGCCGCACACACTGCGGGTTCTACAGCAGGTGGTCGGCCTTGCCCTCCTTGATCTCGGCTATCAGGGCCCGAAGCGCGTCCCGGTTGTCGACCAGGTAGCTGTCCTCCTGCCCGGCCACCGCGATGTAGGCGTTGCCTTGGGTATCTGTGCCGAGGCGGAAACAATTGTTTCCTTCGCCGCAGAACGGTTCTTCCCAGTCGATGCCAGTCATCGAGACTCCTTCAGAGTTCGCGGGCGACGCTGTGGACCAGTCGCGCGAGGCTGCCGTGTCCAACGCAGCGCTGTCCATCCAGTCCAGGTGGGAACGGTACTTGGTGAGTTGCGCCTCCGCACCGGTGAAGTCAGGGCCGTGCGCGGAGTCCAGCTGTACGGTGTCGAGTTCCGGCACCTCCCCGTCCGCGTACAGCAGTGCGTGCCCCGCGCCTGGGAACCCCCGACACCGGTCGGGACGATGCGCACATCGATGTTGTGCCGTTCCGACTGTTCGATCAGGTGGGGGAGCTGCTGCCGGGTTACTTCGGCTCCGCCGTAGGGCATGCGCAGCGCGGCTTCGTGGACGTAGGCGACGTAGTCCGGCCACGACCGTCACTCGTGCCCCGACCCGCACCCCCCACCCGGCCATCGCCCCCGCCCCCGAGCGGCTGCGTTCGAGGCCGAAGGCCCCTTCGTCGCCCACAGCGCGCGTCACCTCTTCGAGGCCCCGGTAAGCCGCGCCACCAGCCTCGGGCTTTCGCGCGCCCTGCAGGCAACTACGCCGCCGCGCCGGCCTCCGACCCCGCGGCCGGACCTTGTCTCTCAGTGGGAGACCCGGCGGTAACGGCCGGCCCACTCACGAGAGTTCGTTGAACTCTTGAATATCTGCTCACCGGTCACCGAAAATGCAGTCGAAGCTCGTCCCTCGAAACGCTGATGGAGAGGAACCGCAGCAGATGAAGAGTCGGTCCAGATTAGCCCTGGGTGCCCTGGCGGCCGTCGCGCTGACCACCGCGCTTTCGGGAACACCCGCGTTCGCCACCGACGAGGTCAACTGCGGCACCGGCGACGACCACGTCGCGGTGACGTACCTGCAGAACGGCGCGGAGCACACCCGGTGCTGGGAGAACCCCGGCAGCGTCACCCCCAACCTGGAGAACGTCATCTCCTTCTACTCGGGCGCCAACGAGGTGGCCGTCTTCTGGTCGACGGGCGTGGGCTGGGAGGTCGACGTGCTCGCGCCCCGCACGTCGGCTCCCTTCACCGGTGCTGACACCTACCGCGTTTTCGGCTTCGAAATCCTGTAATCGAGGGACGGATCAGCGACGGCCGGCGGTCGGTCCCCTGGAGCGGGCCGACCGCCGGGCCACTCGATCGGCGGCCTGAGCAGAGAGACACGCGCTGACCCCCGGGGTGCGGAACGCAGGCACGGGAGGAGCCGTCGCCGACGTGCGCCGGTCACGCGATCATCCCTCGGTGCGCTGCCCCGGCCGCTCCAGGGCGAGTTCGGCGGGGAGGCCCGTATCGGCTTCGCGGTGACGGGACGCGCGGGTACCGGTGGCAGGGGCCGCGAGGACGGCCGTGGCGACGAACACCAGGACCACGACCATCGCCGGACGCAGTCCGTAGTGATCGCCCAGGAAGCCGAGCATGGGCGGCCCCACCAGGAACGCGATGTAGCCGATCGTCGCCACGAGGCTGACCCGGGCGGTCTCGTCGGGCCCCGAGTCGCCCGCCGCCGACAGGGCCACCGGAAACCCCAGGGACGCGCCCAGTCCCCAGAACAGGACGGCGGCCGCGGCCACGGCGGCGTTGTCGGAGAAGATGACCAGGCACAGACCGATGGCCCCGGAGACCGCGCTGGCCCGCACGACGGTCGCCCGGCTGTAGCGGTTGAGGAAGAAGGCGCCGCCGAAGCGTCCCAGGGTCATCGCGGCGGCGAACCCCACGAAGACGAGCGAGCCGACGGCGGCGTCCAGACCGTGGCCGTCGACCATGAGCAGCGGCAGCCAGTCGTTGGCGGCACCCTCGGCGAGAGCCATGGCCAGGACGATGGCCCCGATCATCAGGAGCCGCCGGTCCTTCCACACCTGCGAGCCCGCGGGCCGCGTGGAGTCCGGAGCGGGCGCCGCGGCACGGACCCCGGTCCCGGCGGGGACGGCACCGATGGCGTACCCGAAGATCGCGGCCGTCACCGCGGCCACCGCCAGGAGGTGCCAGTGGGCGGGGAACGCCGCGGCGGTGGCCGCCATGCCGGCCAGGCCGCCGATGACCGTGCCCAGGCTGAAGCACCCGTGCAGCGTGGGCAGAACCGCCGTGCCGGTGATCCGTTCCACGTCGGCACCGTCCACGTTGATCGCCACCTCGCCCGACCCGACCCCCAGGCCGAACAGGCACAGCCCCGCGGTGACCAGGGGCGCGGAGCCGAGGGCGCTGCCCGCGCCCACGACGACCACGCTCGCGATGACGAACAGTGTGCCGAGCGCCGTCACGGGTCGGGTCCCGAACCGCGACACGAAACGGCCGGAACAGAGGATGCCGGCCATCGAGCCGACGGACAGACCGAACAGCACCAGCCCCATCTGCCCCGTGGACACGCCCAGACGGTCACGGACGTCCGGGGTGCGCGTGATCCATGAGGACATGGCGATGCCGTTGAGGAAGAAGAAGAGGTACAGGGCCCGGCGGCGTCGGCGTACAGCACGGTCTGTCAAGGAAGGGCTCCGCCGGTGATGGAGACAATGAGGGACAGGCGGGCGACGAACCCGCGTCACCCACCGAGTATGAACAAATGTACACATCGGTTCGGCGGCCGAGAAGACAAGGCGGACAACGGCGATGACAGGCAGCACTCGTGGCCCCAACGACCCCCGGCGCCGCGAACGCATCCTCGACGCCGCGCTCGACGTCATCGCGGAACACGGCGCGATCAAGGTGACCTTCCGCAAGATCGCGGAGGCGGCGGGCGTGCCGCTCGGGTCACTCACCTACTACTTCGACGACATGCAGCACCTGTTGACCGACGCCTTCACCCGGCTCGCGGAGACCGTCTCCACACGCTACGGCGCCCTTCTGGAGGCCGCGCGGACCCGCCAGGAGGCCGAGGAGGCGGTCGTCGAGATCATCTGCGGCAAGGTCTGGGGGACCGACCGCAACCTCCTGCTCAGTTATGAGCTCTACGCCTTCGCCACCCGCAATCCCGAGGTGCGCACCGTCATGCGCTCCTGGATGCAGGCCAGCCGGTCCTCCCTGGCCAGGCACTTCGACCCGCTCACCGCACGGGCCCTGGACGCGCTGGTCGAGGGATTCTCCATCCACAACTCCGTCGACCCGCGGCCCACCGACCGCGAGGAGGTCGCCGCCGTCGTCCGTGCCGTCGTCGACAGGCACCACTGAACGGGATCGACCGGGCCGCCCTCAGGGGCCCGTGATTTTCGGTTGCCTCCCCGCCGTCGCTGGCCTACGGTCCCGATCATGCTGCCTCCAGTGGAAACGGATGAAGAGTGGGACGCGGTCGTCTCCGACGAGACGGTGATGCGCCCCGGTGTGGAGGACATCTGTGCGCGCCTGGGTTTCGCCGATGTACCGCTGACTCGTTTTCCGGACGGGTCCCAGCCGGTCTACGCGGTGGGTGACGAGCACGTTCTCAAGCTGTTCCCAGGAGCCGCCGCGCAGGACGGCATCGCGGAAGGCCGTGTCCTCAGCTACATCCAGGGGCTGTTGCCGGTACCGACACCACAGGTACGTGACTTCGGCCCGTACGAAAACGGTTGGCAGTACGTCCTGATGTCCCGGCTCCGCGGCGAGAACCTGGCCCATGACTGGGACCGCGTGCCGCTGAGTCACCGTGAGCGGCTCGTCACCGAGGTCGGTGAAGCCCTGGCGGTACTGCACGCCCTTGATCCCGATCCCCTTGGGGACGTCCTCGGCCCCGGAGACTGGGGCGCCTTCCTGGACCGCCAGCGTGCCGGTGCGGTGGAACAGCAGCGTGGCCACGGACTGCCGGCCGCCTGGCTGGAGCAGATCCCGGACTTCCTGGCCTCGGTCCCGCTGCCGCGCGACCCGCACCGTTGCCTGCTGCACACCGAGGTCATGCAGCAGCACTTCCTGATCGATCCCGATGGGTGGCGGCTGACCGGGCTCTTCGACTTCGAACCGGCGATGATCGGTGACCGTGCGTATGACTTCGTGGGCGTCGGCCTCTTCGTCACCCGGGGTGAACCGGACCTGCTCGCCCGTCTCACCAAGGCGTACGGTCACACCTTCGAGCCGTCCGAACTGCTCGCGTACACGTTGCTGCACGTGTACAGCAACCTCCCTTGGTACATGCGGGAGCTGCGTTTGCCTGCCGAGAAAACGCTGCCCGCGCTCGCGGAGACATGGTTCGGCACGCTGTGACGCACGCCCGTCACCGCGCCGACCAGCAGCGCGCGTCGCGTGTACGGTCCGGAACCGAATGAGGCGACGCCCTAACCTTCCACTACCTTCATCCGCGCCCCCACCCGCACTCCCCACCCGGCCATCGCCCCGGCCTCGGCCTCCAGCACATGCCGGGCACGCGGGCGGGGCAGCCCCAGCCGGCCCGGCCGCATGGTGCGGACGGCGATGACGGTGAGCCGGTGGTCGAGGTAGGCCACGTCGATGGGCATCCGCATCCGGAAGGTGTGCACGCTGTTGGCAGGCGACAGGAGAATGGCCCCGTCGACGAAGGACCGCCCCAGCAGTCCCTTGGTGCGCGCGCGGTAGGAACCGGCGATCTCCAGCGGAATACGGACACTCCCGCCGCCGCCCTCTTCTTCCACGACCAACACCCCTGCCCCGTCCCGCCGTCGCCGTCCCATGTCGATGCCCCTCCCGCAGCCCAGTCCGTCCTACCGAACGTATCTGCCCCCGAGCAGGCCCGGCGTATACGGCGGGAGGGAAGGATGCGACCCGGTGTCGCTCCCTCCCGCTGGTGAGCGTCGCTTCGCGCTCCGGCGACGCCTCGGCGTGCATCAAAGCCGTGGCACTGCTGATCCACGCGCGAGCGGACATGGAGCGAGCCCGGTCGGGACAGCCGCGACCGGAGCAGGAACTCGATCCGGCTCCCGGGGACGAACAGGCATGAGCCGTCGAGCCACTTCACCATGGCGGCACGACGGGAAAGGCGTTGCCCTGCCGCTCCGTCAAAGGTAGGAAGACCCCATGACCGCACTCGGCGCCGTGTTCCGTCCTCAGCTCGCCCCAGAACGACTCCGTGCCGTCGCACGCGTCGCGGAGGAGGCGGGGCTGGAGGAGTTGTGGCTGTGGGAGGACTGCTTCCTCGAGGGAGGGATCTCCACGGCCGCCGCCGCCCTCGCCTGGACCGAACGGCTCCGGGTCGGGATCGGGCTGCTGCCCGTGCCGTTGCGGAACGTCGCCGTCACCGCCATGGAGGCCGCCACCCTGCACCGGATGTTCCCCGGCCGTGCCGTCCTCGGCGTCGGGCACGGCGTACAGGACTGGATGGGGCAGGTCGGGGCGCGGGCCGAGTCGCCCGTCACCCTGCTGCGGGAGTACCTGCTCGCCCTGCGGGCCCTGTTGCGCGGGGAGCGGGTGACGACCGAGGGGCGGTACGTCCGGCTCGACGACGTCGCCCTCGACTGGCCGCCCCCGCCGGGGGCCGAGGTGCTCGCCGGGGTCACCGGACCCCGTTCGCTGCGGCTCGCCGGGGAGGCCGCCGACGGGACCATCCTCACCGCGGCCAACCCGCCCGACGCGGTGCGGCAGGCCCGTCGGCTCATCGACGAGGGGCGGGCGGCGGCCGGGCGGACGGAGCCGCACAAGGTGGTCGCGTATCTCCTCACGGCCACCGGGCCCGGTGCCGCCGAACGGCTGCGGGCCGAACAGCGGGCCGAAGGACTCGGCTCGGTGGCGGACCTGGGGGTCGCCGGGGACGCGGATGCCGTCGCCAAGGCCGTCCGGCGGCTGGCCGAGGCCGGCGCCGACACCGTCGTCCTCCAGCCGACGGGTGACGAGCCGGACCCCGAGGGGTTCGTGCGGTTCACCGCCGAGCAGGTCCGGCCCCTGGTCGGCTGAGCCCCGCCGCCGGTCGTCGACACCGCACCCCACCCCCGTAACCCTCGTACGCATCGATCGGATCGCACGTCCATGACGCCCGCACCCTCCCGCTCCTTCGACGACCTCGTCGCCGAGGGAGCCTCCGTCCCCACCGAGGGGTGGGACTTCTCCTGGTTCGAGGGGCGGGCCACCGAGGCCCGGCCCTCCTGGGGGTATGCGCGGTCCATGGCCATGCGGCTGACCGGAGCCACCGCCGTACTGGAGGTGCAGACCGGGGGAGGGGAGGTCCTGGACCAGGCCCTCGAAGCCGCCGCCCCGCACCGGCCCCCGCTGGTCGTCGCCACCGAGGGCTGGCCGCCCAACGTCGCCAAGGCCACCGCACTGCTCCGCCCGCGCGGCGTCCCCGTGGTCGCCTCGCCCGACGACGCGCCCCTCCCCTTCGCGGACGGAGCCTTCGACCTGGTCGTGAGCCGGCATCCCGTCGAGCCGCACTGGGCCGAGATCAGCCGCGTGCTCGCGCCCGGCGGCACGTACTTCGCCCAGCACGTCGGCCCCGGCAGCGTCTTCGAGCTCATCGAGTACTTCCTCGGGCCCCAGCCGGAGGAGAGCCGGAACCACCGCCACCCCGACCGTGAGCGCGCCGACGCGGAGGCCGCCGGTCTGGAGGTCGTCGACCTGCGGGCGGAACGGCTGCGAATGGAGTTCCACGACATCGGCGCCGTCGTCCACTTCCTGCGCAAGGTGGTGTGGATGGTCCCCGGCTTCACCGTCGAGGGGTACCGGGACCGGCTGCGCGACCTGCACGACCGCATCGAGGCCGAAGGCCCCTTCGTCGCCCACAGCACGCGCCACCTCTTCGACGCCCGCAAACCACACCGCTAGGGCCTGCCCGGCCGACGACGCGGGCACGTCCGCCACATGGGCGACAGACGCGCCCGTTCGGGCAGACTTGGCCAAGAACTGCCGTTCGGGCAGTCGAGCACCGGCCGCGGCCCACATGATCCCCGGCGCCTTCGGCGTGAGGTGACGTCAGGAGGGGAGTGGTGCGGTCCGCGGCTCCATGGGGATCGGACGCGGCGGATCTTCGGGGCGTATGCGACGTACCTTCGCAAATATCCGCGCGTCCGGAGAGAGGGTGCGGAATCACCCTTCGATCCTCACAGGGTTTCCACATCGTTATTCATCATTGCCCTCCTGGGGTCGATAGCGCCCTGCCTGATCACATAGGTTCTGGCCCAGGTAATTCGCGTGAGCAAAGCTGCGCGTGTGGCACCGCGCAGTGGAGGGGGCTGCGCGGTGCCCGGTCAAGCGGGCGCTCGCCGGTGGGTTCACCCGGTGGGGGGAAGCGGGGGCGGTTCGCCGGGCGGGTTCCGGCGCGCACCGAGCCCACTCCGCATCCGTTCCCGATCCGCTCCGCGCGTCCCTCCGGCCTCACCGGATGCCCTGCTCAACCATGGGTTCGCTGTGTTCTGGCCATGATTCAGGGCGGAATGAGTGCCTCCGCAGCCATCCGGGCGTCGCCGGGCGACTTCGGAGAGTAGTTGTGGCACGCCGATGCACGCAGCATCACTTACAAAGGGTTATGGTGGAAACCCCCCCTCGGGCCGGTCCGTCTCCCCCCCACGGACCGGCCCGTTTTTTCTGCCTCCCCCGGCACCCGCTCCCTCCGTCCCCGGCCCGCCCCTGCTCCTGCGCTCCCTCCGCGTCCCCGCGCCTCCACCCTCCCGGCTCCGCTCCTCGTCGCCCCCCCGTGCGACCCACCCTCCGGGCGCGGCCCACTGCTCCCCCCGGCGCGGCCCACTCCTCCCTCCCCGCGTGTCACCTCGCGCCGCAGTCTCCTGGCGGGACGCCCGTAACAAGGAGTTCACCGGTGCGCCGTCCTGTGCCGTGGCATGGCGGCGCTTGTTCGAGGGCATAAACCAAGCAGGTCGACGCCCGAACCACGGGTGTCGGATCTCAGCGGACGGCCCGGAGCCGTCCGCCCGGGAGGCCCTTTGCACCAGCCCCACCGTGCGGTCGCGGCACGGAAGACGCGGCGGAGGGCCGGTTCACGGCCCGCGCCAGTGCAGGGCGGCCGTCGACCGGTCGGCTCGTTCCCGCCCTCCCGGACCAGCGTCCACTCCGTCGCTCCCCGACCTCTTCCGAGGGGGTACGTCCTTCCGTGGTGACCAGCACAAAGCGCCACAAGCCCGATAGGCGCACCTACGTTCTCGACACCAGCGTCCTGCTGGCCGACCCGAACGCTCTGAACCGCTTCGACGAGCACGAGGTCGTGCTCCCGATCGTCGTGGTCACGGAGCTGGAGGCCAAGCGGCACCATCCCGAACTCGGCTACTTCGCACGGCAGGCCCTGCGCCTGCTCGACGAGTTCCGGGTGCGGCACGGTCGCCTCGACGCCCCCATTCCGATCGGGGATCTCGGCGGCACCGTCCGTGTCGAGCTCAACCACTCGGACCCCAGCGTGCTGCCCACCGGCTACCGCCTGGGGGACAACGACTCCCGCATCCTCGCCGTCGCCCGCAACCTGCAGGCGGAGGGGTACGACGTCACCGTCGTCTCCAAGGACCTCCCGCTCAGGATCAAGGCGTCCTCCGTCGGCCTGCTCGCCGAGGAGTACCGGGCCGAGCTCGCCATCACGGACGCCTCCGGCTGGACCGGCATGTCCGAACTCGCCCTGCCCGGCGAGCAGGTGGACATCCTCTTCGAGGAGGGACGCGTATACGTCCCCGAGGCCGCCGAACTGCCGGTGCACACCGGCCTGACCATCCAGTCGGAGCGCGGCAAGGCCCTCGGCCGGGTCACGCCCGACGGCAGCGTCCGCCTCGTGCGCGGCGACCGGGAGGCGTTCGGCATCAAGGGCCGCAGCGCCGAGCAGCGGATCGCGCTCGACCTGCTCCTCGACCCGGACGTCGGGATCGTGTCGATGGGCGGCCGGGCCGGCACCGGAAAGTCGGCGCTGGCGCTGTGCGCGGGGCTCGAGGCCGTGCTGGAGCGCAGGCAGCACCAGAAGGTGATGGTCTTCCGCCCGCTGTACGCCGTGGGCGGGCAGGAACTCGGCTATCTGCCCGGCTCCGAGGCCGAGAAGATGAGCCCCTGGGCCCAGGCCGTCTTCGACACGCTGTCGGCGGTCACCAGCCGGGAGGTGATCGAGGAGGTCACCGCCCGCGGCATGCTGGAGGTCCTCCCGCTCACCCACATCCGCGGCCGCTCGCTGCACGACGCGTTCGTGATCGTGGACGAGGCCCAGTCGCTGGAGCGGAACGTCCTGCTGACCGTGCTGTCCCGGATCGGGGCCAACTCACGGGTCGTACTCACCCATGACGTGGCACAGCGGGACAATCTGCGGGTCGGGCGGTACGACGGAGTCGTCGCCGTCATCGAGAAGCTGAAGGGGCATCCGCTCTTCGCGCACGTCACCCTGACGCGCTCCGAGAGGTCCCAGATCGCGGCACTCGTGACCGAAATGCTGGAGGACGGCCACATCTGACACTTCCGCGAACTCCGACCCGTCAAGGGTTGGTTACCGGGAAGTCGGCGCCGTTCGGAAAGGCCGAGAGCCTAGCCGGGCGGCGCCTTCGCGTGTGGGGATTTCCGGAAATCCCCTGGCGCAAACGAGATGTGAGCTTTCACACGCGGCACAGAATTGCCTCACCCCGGCGGGTTACGGCAGAGTCTCCTTCCTGTCAGGCCCCGCATACGACACAGCTGTACCCCCAGCGGTACGGCGCCACAGAAGCACCAGACTCAACTCCATAGCAGCGTCGTATGCCGCCCGAGCACCACGCGGCGCTCCCCCGCAGGGGAGTTGCCCACCGGGTCCGTGCCTCCCGTGACCCGTAGTTGGGGAGGCCAGCGCCAGGGGCACGATTGCGTCCGCGAGGGTCACCGAAGCGGGCGATGCTGGAAGGAAACCGTGTGAGCCGGATCTCGGTCCGGGGATTCGCAGTGGCCTCGGCCACGGCGGTCACCGCAGTCGGAAGCGTCGTCGGCGTTGCCTCGGGCAGCACCGCGCAGAGCAACGACGCGGAGGCGACAGCAGCCGGTACGACGCTGCTTGCGGACATCCCCATGGGCGAGCAGGCGCAGGTGCAGACCGCGTCCCTGACGCAGCAGGCCGACGTACAGGCCATCGCCGCGGACGCGAGTGCCAGGAAGGACGCCGAGGAGGCGGCCCGCAAGGCTGCCGCCCAGACCGCCGTGGCCAAGCAGGAGAAGGCCAAGAAGGCGGCCCAGGCAGCCCAGAAGCGCGAGGCGGACAGGGAAGCGGCCAGCCGCGACGCCAAGCGCGAGTCCACCAGCTTCGCCGTCCAGAGCTCCTACAGCATCAGCCAGATCCAGTCGATGGCCCGTTCGATGGTGCCCAGCGGCCAGTGGCAGTGCTTCAGCAACATCGTCGACCACGAGTCCGACTGGAACTACAAGGCGGTCAACCCGTCCTCCGGCGCCTACGGTCTCTTCCAGGCGCTGCCGGCCGGCAAGTACGCCTCCGCGGGCGCCGACTGGCGGACCAACCCGGCCACCCAGATCAAGTGGGGCCTCAACTACATGGACAGCCGCTACGGCAGCCCGTGTGACGCCTGGACCTTCTGGCAGGCCAACCACTGGTACTGAGCCCGCCCGGCGCGGTCCACCGCCCAGGCCCACCGCTCAACCTCGCGCAGCCCCTCACCGTCCTACGGTGAGGGGCTTTCGCGCTCCCGCCATGTACGGTCGGAGCGAAAACGACTCCAGGGGGGAGTGGTGGGGAGAGACGGGGGAAGAGGACGGATCATGTCTCGAGTGCCAGGGTGGCTCGGTCGGCTCGGCGCCGGACTGACGCGGATGAGTGAGCGGCTGGACCAGCGCCGCGAAGAGGCCCGGCAGGAGGGCACCGACGACGGACCGGTACCGGCCGCCGACCACGTGCCGCCCTCACCGTCGCCGTCGCTGTCACCGGAGGACACGCATCCGGAGCCCGGCTCCGCGTCGCAACAGCTCGTGCTCCAGTCCCGGCCCGACCCGGCGCAGGCCGTGCCCTGGGGCGTACGGGTCGCCGCGGAGGCCGGGTGGCGGCTGCTGGTCCTCGCCGGCACCGTGTGGGTGCTGATGCGGGTCATCAGCGCCGTGCAACTGGTGGTGCTGGCGTTCGTGATCGCGCTGCTGATCACGGCACTGCTCCAGCCGACCGTGGCGTGGCTGCGCCGGCACGGGGTGCCCCGGGGGCCGGCCACCGCCCTGACCGCGATCCTCGGGTTCGTGGTGATGGGGCTGATCGGCTGGTTCGTCACCTGGCAGGTCATGGAGAACATCGACAACCTCTCCGACCAGGTCCAGGACGGCATCGACGAGCTGCGCAACTGGCTGCTGAACAGCCCGTTCCACGTCACCGACAAGCAGATCAACGAGATCGCCAAGAACCTGCGCGAGGCGGTCGGCGCCAACACCGACCAGATAACGTCCGCCGGCCTCGAGGGCGTCACGGTCGTCGTCGAGGCGCTCACGGGCCTCCTGCTGGCCGCCTTCTCGACGCTCTTCCTGCTCTACGACGGCAAGCGCATCTGGCGCTGGACGCTGAAGCTGGTACCGGCGGCGGCCCGGCCGGCCGTGGCCGGTGCCGGCCCGCGGGCGTGGCGGACGCTGACGGCGTATGTGCGCGGCACGGTGATAGTGGCGCTGATCGACGCCATCTTCATCGGCCTCGGCATCTACTTCCTGGACGTGCCGATGGCCGTCCCGCTGGCCGTGTTCATCTTCCTGTTCGCCTTCATCCCGCTCGTCGGCGCGGTGATGTCGGGCGCGCTCGCGGTCGTCGTGGCGCTGGTGACGCAGGGCATGTTCGCCGCGGTCATGACGCTCGTCGTGGTGCTGGTGGTGCAGCAGATCGAGGGCCACATCCTGCAGCCCTTCATCCTCGGGCGCGCGGTACGGGTCCACCCGCTGGCGGTGGTGCTGTCGGTGACCGCCGGCGGCATGGTGGCCGGCATCGGCGGCGCGGTGGTCGCCGTACCACTGGTGGCGGTGACCAACACCGTCGTGGGCTATCTGCGGGCGTACTCCCGTGAGGCCGCCGTGCGGCAGGCGCCGAAGCCGCGCGGGGCGACGTCCACGGACGCCTCCCCGGCGACGTCGGCGACTTCGGAGACCTCGGCGACCTCGAAGACGGACCCCCCGTCGGCGTCTCCCGGGACCGAGCCGCCGTCGGGCAGCTCCCCGGCGTAGCGGCACGCACGACGGCGACGGGCCCCGCCCACCCTGAGGGTGAGCGGGGCCCGTCGCCGTGTTCCGCGCCGCGGGACTACTGGGCGGCCAGGACCGCCTCGGCGTCCAGCGTGACGCCGACGGCCTCGACCACGGCGGCGATCTTGAACGCCTCCTGGATCGTCTCGCGGTCCACACCGGCCTTGCGGAGCACCTGCTCGTGCGAGTCCAGGCACATGCCGCAGCCGTTGATGGCGGACACCGCGAAGGACCACAGCTCGAAGTCGACCTTGTCGACGCCCGGGTTGCCGATGACGTTCATCCGCAGACCGGCGCGCAGGGTGCCGTACTCGTGGTCCGACAGCAGGTGCCGGGTGCGGTAGAAGACGTTGTTCATCGCCATGACGGCGGCGGCCGACTTGGCGGCCGAGTACGCCTCGGGCGTGAGGTTCGCCTTCGCCTCCGGCTCCAGCTCGCGCAGCACGATCGGGGAACGCGAGGCGATGGCGGTCGCCAGCACGGTGCCCCACAGCTGCTGCGCCGGGAGGTCGGAGTTGCCGATGACCGAGCCCAGGTTGAGCTTCAGGTCCTTGGCGTAGTCCGGTACGGCGGACTTCAGGGAGTCGAGCGACATCTCAGATCACTCCCCGGCCAGCAGCGCGACCGGGTCCAGGGTCTCGTCGCCCTTGCTCCAGTTGCACGGGCAGAGCTCGTCGGTCTGCAGGGCGTCGAGGACCCGCAGGACCTCCTTCGGGTTCCGGCCGACCGAGCCGGCGGTCACCATGGTGAACTGGATCTCGTTGTTCTGGTCCACGATGAACACGGCGCGCTTGGCGAAGCCGTCCTCGCCCTCGATGCCGAGGTCGCGCATCAGCTCGTGCTTGGAGTCCGCCATCATCGGGAACGGCAGGTCGGTCAGGTCCGGGTGGTCCTTGCGCCAGGCGTGGTGCACGAACTCGGAGTCGCCGGAGAAGCCGAGCACCTGGGCGTCACGGTCGGCGAACTCGTCGTTCAGCTTGCCGAAGGCGGCGATCTCGGTCGGGCACACGAAGGTGAAGTCCTTGGGCCAGGCGAAAACGACCTTCCACTTGCCCTCGTAGGTCTTGTGGTCGATCGTCCCGAACTCCTTGCCCTTCTCCAGCGAGACGCAGGCGGTCAGTTCGAACTCGGGGAACTTGTCACCGACAGTGAGCACGCGCTCTCCAATAAATGCAGCGAAGAAACACCCGTTTTGCGAGTGTTTCCCATGGGTTGGACGCTGTTGATGTTGGCACAAGGCGCATTGATTAGTGAAATAGCTACACTCGGTCGAGTTGATCGGAGGTGGTTATGAGTGGCGGCTAAGAAGAGGCAGCCGAGCCTCGCCCAGCTGAGGGCTTTCGCCGCGGTCGCCGAGCATCTGCACTTCCGCGACGCCGCCGCCGCGATCGGCATGAGCCAGCCCGCGCTCTCGGGCGCGGTCTCCGCGCTGGAGGAGGCGCTGGGGGTCACCCTGCTGGAGCGTACGACGCGCAAGGTACTGCTCTCGCCGGCCGGTGAACGGCTCGCGGTCCGGGCGAAGGCGGTACTGGCGGAGGTCGGCGCGCTGCTGGAGGAGGCGGCGGCGGTACGGGCGCCGTTCACCGGTGCGCTGCGGCTCGGGGTCATCCCCACGGTGGCGCCGTATCTGCTGCCGACGGTGCTGCGCCTGGTCCACGACCGCTATCCGGACCTGGACCTCCAGGTCCACGAGGAGCAGACGGCGAGCCTGCTGGACGGCCTCACGACCGGCCGCCTCGACCTGCTCCTGCTGGCGGTGCCGCTCGGCGTCCCCGGCGTCACGGAGCTCCCCCTCTTCGACGAGGACTTCGTGCTCGTCACCCCGCTCGACCACCGGCTCGGCGGCCGGGAGGGCATCGAGCGCTCGGCGCTGCGCGAACTGAAGCTGCTGCTGCTCGACGAGGGGCACTGCCTGCGCGACCAGGCGCTCGACATCTGCCGGGAGGCGGGGCGCGCGGGTGTCCCCGCGACGACGTCGGCCGCCGGCCTGTCGACGCTGGTGCAGCTGGTCGCGGGCGGCCTCGGGGTGACGCTGCTGCCGCGCACCGCGGTCCGCGTGGAGACGTCCCGCTCCAGCCAGCTCCTCACCGGCTCCTTCGCCGACCCGGCCCCCACCCGCCGGGTCGCCCTCGCCATGCGCACGGGCGCGGCGCGTGCCGCGGAGTACGAGGAACTGGCGGCGGCCCTGCGGGAGGCGATGGGGGACCTGCCCGTCCGGACGGTTCACGACTGAGCGGAGGCGGGTCGGCCACCGGGCGGAGGCGGGTCGGCCACCGGGCGGAGGCGTCGGCCACCTGAGCGGAGGCGGGTTGACTACCTGAGCGGAGGCGGTTCGACCACCCGAGCGGACGCGGGTCGATCACCGCGCCCGAGCGGACGCGGGTCGATCACCGCGCCCGGCCGGGGCGGGCGACCGGCCGCCCCGGCCGGGCGGCGGTCCCCCGCCCCGGAGGGCGGCCGGCACCACGCA
Source organism: Streptomyces sp. WG7 (assembly GCF_049975785.1). Classification (NCBI taxonomy): domain Bacteria; kingdom Bacillati; phylum Actinomycetota; class Actinomycetes; order Kitasatosporales; family Streptomycetaceae; genus Streptomyces; species Streptomyces sp. WG7. The sequence continues at coordinate 59,674 of NZ_JBNGGE010000002.1, read as the reverse complement.
CCGGCGGAGTCACTCCGTGCGCAGGCCCTCCGGCCGCATCAGCCGCAGCAGCGGCGGCAGACTCAAGAGGGTTACCACCAGGACGACCGCGGCGCCGATGCCCGTCATGGCGAGGACGCCGGCCCAGTCGACGCCGACCGGGGTGGACGTCATCTTCAGGAGCACCGTGCCCAGCGTCAGGCCCACCACCACGGCCAGCAGCAGGCCCAGCGCGATGGGGACAGCGGTCTGCCACAGCACCGACATGCTCAGTGTGCGGCGCCGGGTGCCGAAGGCGACCAGGGCCGACAGCAGCTTCTTCCGCTCGCGCAGCTGCTCCAGCTGCGAGACCAGCAGACTCGCGCCGATCAGCGCCAGCACACACGCCGCCCCGACGAACAGACCGGTGCGGATGGCGTCGAACCGGCCGGTCCGCTCCGTCGCCGACCACGTCATGGTGTCCGTCAGCGGATGGAGGGCCGCCGCGGTGTTGCGTACCCGGTCGTGCACGTCCGCCACCGAGTCGTCCAGCTTGAGGTAGGCGTGCCCGGTCAGGCCGGGCGCGAGCGCGGCCGGCATCGCCTTCGGCGTGATCAGGAAGCCGCCCCGGTCGATCCCGGCCAGCAGGCGCTGAAGCGGCTCCGCCGCCTTGACGCCCTGCGGCACCGTCCAGGGGATCTCCCGGCCCTTCGGGCCGCCCTCGTAGGTCGGGTCCAGGTACAGCTTCCGGCCCGGCGCGGCCAGCTTCGTCATGTCCTCCCCGGTGTCCCACTCGGCACCGTGGACGGCGAACACGTCCCCGTCCTCACAGGAGGTCAGGCGGGCGATCTCCCGCAGCGACGCGCAGTCGCCCACGGTCATCATCGTGCCGTGGTCCGGGGTCCGGGGGCGGTCGCCGACATAGCCCTCGGAGTAGCCGTAGACCGCCGTCACGCCCTCGGTGTCCCGGAACTCGTCGGCCGCCTGCGCCGCCGGCACCTCGCTCGGCAGGACCGCCTCCATCTGAGCCCACGACACGTCCTGCCCGGTGGACTCGGTGTAGTCGTCGTCCACGCCGGCGAAGAGCATCTGCAGCGCGATCGCCCCGGCGACGGCCACGGCGATGCCGTTGACCATGCGGGCCGCCGTGCCGCTGCTCATCTGCAGCCGGCGCACGGCCAACTGCCAGGCCACGCCGCCGGAACCGAGCCGGGCGACGACGGTCTCCACGATCCACGGCAGCAGCGCGGTCACGCCGACCAGGAGCAGCACGACACCGCCGGTCACCAGGTACTGGTTGAAGTCGCCGTTCTCGCGCCCGTTGCCGACCATCGGGTAGAGCATGGCCAGTCCGGCCAGCGGCAGCAGCAGCCGCCACCACAGCCGGCGCCTGGCCGGGCGGCCCGCGCGGACCACGCCGAGCGGTTCGATGACCACCCCGCGCAGCGCGAACAGCGTCACCAGCACCGCCGCCGCCGGCACCGCCACCGCGACCAGCAGGGCCAGCAGCGGCGAGGGGTTGAGATAGCTCGGGAACACGCTGATGCGGTACACCTCGGCCGTGCCCGCGAGCTGACGCCCGACCAGGAAGAATCCGGTGCCGAAGACCAGCCCGAGGATCGCGCCCGCCATCGCCTCGCCGGCGGCGACGCGCCGGGTCATGCGGCCGTCGGCGCCCACCAGTCGCAGTGCCGCGAGCCTCCGGTCCCGCCGCTCGCCGCCGAACCGTACGGCGGCGGCGATGAAGACCGCGACCGGTGTCAGCAGCACCACGAAGACGACGAGGACCAGCAGGAGCAGCACCGGGTCGGACTGCTCCTCCCCCGGGTCCGGGTCGCCGAACCGGTCGATACGCTCGATCCGGCCGGGATCGATGTACTGCTCGAGCCCTTCCGCGCCCCGGTAGAAGGCGAGTTCGGCCGAGCCGATCAGCCCGCTCTCCCCGATCGTGCCGACGATCCGGTCCGACAGCCGTTCACGCAGCAGCGCGCCGGAGTCCGACTCCAGCAGCTCCCTCAGCGCGGGGGAGACCACCATCTCGCCCACCGCCGGGAACTCGTCCACCCCCGGCGGCAGCGGTGCCCGCGGCCCGTCGGGATCCAGCGCCCGGCCCCGGACGTCGTCGTCGCGGAAGTTCGCGTCGAGCCTGGCGACCACGAGCGTGTCGTTCGCCTTCGGTATCTGCTCGGAGCTGAAGGTGATGTCGGAGCGCGCCGCCTCCCGGTCGTGCCGGACTTCGAGCGCGTTCGGGACCGCCGTCGTCAGCAGGAGCAGCGCCACGCCGAGCCCGACGCCGACGGCCGTCAGCACGGCCCGGGTCCACCCCTCGCGCCCGCCGGTGAAGGCGAAGCGGACGCCCATGGCCAGGTCCCGGCTCCACTGCCGCACGCTCATACGGCGCGCTCCATGTCCCGGGACTTGCCGTCCCGTACGACGATCTCCCGGTCGGAGTAGGCGGCCACCCGCGCCTCGTGCGTGACGAGGACGACGGCGGCGTTGGTGGTGCGGGCGGCGTCCGTGAGGAGTTCCATCACGCGTTCGCCGTTGAGGGAGTCCAGGGCGCCGGTCGGCTCGTCGGCGAAGAGCACGCGGGGGCTGGTGACCAGCGACCGCGCCACCGCGACCCGCTGCCCCTGGCCGCCGGAGACCTCGCCGGGCCGCTTCTTCCTCAGGTCGTCGACCTCGAGGCGCTGCATCCAGGTCAGCGCGGTCCGCTCGGCCTCCTTGCGGGGGGTGCCGTTCAGACGCAGCGGAAGGGCGACGTTCTCCACGCACGTCAGCTCCGGCACGAGCTGCCCGAACTGGAACACGAACCCGAAGTCCGAGCGGCGCAGCGCACTGCGCTGGGCGTCGCTCATGCCGGACAGCTCCCGCCCGTCGTACGTGATCGTCCCCGAGTCGGGCGGCACGATGCCGGCGAGGCAGTGCAGCAGCGTCGACTTGCCGGACCCGGAGGGGCCCATCACGGCGACGACCTCGCCGGGGTGGATGGAGAACTCCGCGCCGTCCAGGGCGAGGGTGGGGCCGTAGGCCTTGCGCAGCTGCTCGGCCGAGAGCAGCGAACCTGCGGGGGGAGTCATCGGGTTACCGCCTCACGGAGCTTGTCGAGGCGCGCGGCGGTCAGTTCCAGCCAGCGCAGGTCGGCCTCGAGATGGAACAGGGCGTGGTCGCAGATCAGCTGGTCGGCGAGGTCGCCCTTGCGCTTGCGGTCGGTGAGGATGCGCATGCTGCGCAGGTGCTCCGAGCGCTGCGTGTCGAGGATGTCGGCGGCGTCGCGGTGGGTGAGCAGCGCGAGGACGACCTTGGTGTACAGCGTCGACTGGAGGTACGGCTCGGGCTTCTCGGGCGTGGCGAGCCACTGCTGTACGTCGGTGATCCCCGCGTCGGTGATCGCGTACCGCTTGCGCTCGGGACCGCCGCCCGCCTCGATGCCGTCGACGACGACGAGGCCGTTCTTCAGCAGGCGGGACATCGTCGAGTAGACCTGGCCGTAGTGCAGCGGCCGGTCGTGACCGAACTTCTCGTCGAAGGCACGCTTCAGGTCGTAACCGTGGCGTGGCCCGGACTCCAGGAGCCCCAGGAGGGTGTGACCGATGGACATGCCGATCACTCTACACACGGTGTATACGCGCTATGTATACGTCGTGTGCAGAGACTGTGGCGGCGCGTACGGGAGTGCAGGTCGGGGCCGATTGTCACCGTTGTGCCACGGCGGACGCCGCGCCTGGGGGAGGTGAGGTGGGGTGAGGCGCGGCGGCCCGGCCTGCCGGGCATCCGTCGCTTTCGTCACGAGGGGGGCGTGGGAGGCAGACCCGGTCCCGTCCCCGCGCCCGGCCCGGGACCCGGTCCCGGGCCCGCGCCCGTCCCCGGGCCCGGCCCGGGACCCGGTCCCGGGCCCGCGCCCGTCCCCGGGCCCGGGGACGGGCTCCGGCCCCGGGACGGGCGGCCCCGGCGGGGCAGTGGGCCGGTGTCCGAGGGCAGCCGGCCCGCCTCCGAGAGTGCCCTGCGGAGCAGGAACTCGATCTGGGCGTTCGCCGAGCGCAGCTCGTCGCCCGCCCAGCGGGCCAGCGCCTCGTACACCTGGGGGTCCAGCCGCAGCAGCACCTGCTTGCGCTGCTGCGGCGGCCGGCGTTTCGGGGCAGGGTCCCCGGCCGGGAGGCCGCCGGGCGGCTGGGCCTCGGACGGGGAGCCCTCGGGTGAGGTCGTCACTGGTAGAGCGTCCCCGTGTTCAGGACCGGCTGGGCGGCGCGGTCCCCGCAGAGCACGACCATCAGGTTGGACACCATCGCCGCCTTGCGCTCGTCGTCCATCTCCACGATCCCCTGCTCGCTGATCCGGGCGAGCGCCGCCTCGACCATGCCGACCGCGCCGTCCACGATCTGCCGCCGCGCCGCGACCACCGCGCCGGCCTGCTGCCGCTGGAGCATCGCGGAGGCGATCTCCGGCGCGTACGCGAGGTGCGTGAAGCGGGACTCGATGATCTGCACGCCGGCCGCCTCCACGCGCGCGTGCAGCTCGACGGCGAGCTTCTCGGTGATCTCCTCGGCGTTGCCGCGCAGCGAGAGGCCGTCCTCGTCGTGGGCGTCGTAGGGGTACTCGATGGCGATGTGCCGCACGGCCGCCTCGGTCTGGGTGGAGACGAACTCGATGTAGTCGTCCACCTCGAAGGTGGCCTGTGCGGTGTCCTCCACCCGCCACACCACGACGGCGGCCAGCTCGATCGGGTTGCCGTAGGCGTCGTTCACCTTCAGGACGGCCGTCTCGTGGTTGCGCACCCGCGTGGAGATCTTGGTGCGCGAGGTGAGCGGGTTCACCCAGCGCAGCCCGTCCTGCCGGATCGTCCCCCGGTACCGCCCGAAGAGCTGCACCACCCGGGCCTCGCCCGGCGCCACCATGTTCAGCCCGCTCATCGCGAGGAAGGCGGCCAGGGCGATCACGACGCCCGGGGTGATCAACGCCGCCTTGCCTCCCGACGAGTCGACCGCCGTGGCGGCGGCGAGCAGGCCGACGCCGGCGATCAGCCCGATCAGTCCCAGCAGCAGCGCCAGGCCGCCGCCGATGCTGTGCGCCTGTATCTCGCGTACCCGTGGTGCCGGCATCTCGGGCACATCCGCCGTGACCTGCGAGGTGTCGTGTGCGTCGTGCGCGTCGTGTGCGGACATGAGAGGTCCCCCCGTTCTCGCGGAGCGCGCTCGCGCACGCCCCGGCGACTATCTTCGGTCTAGCTAAGTGATATCACTTTACCTCGTGATGGCAACCCTTGACCCCTCTCGTACGTCGGTTCCTTGGGAGCGGGTGCTGATTCTCACGTCCGTAGAAGGCCGGATCCGCAGCCGTTTGCCACATCTCCCGGTGTTAGCTTTCTGAGCTGATATGAGCGGTGAACCTGTGTGACGCGTGAGCACACGTGAACGAAGCGGAGCGGATCGGACCCATGGGACGAGCGGAAGAGAGAAAAGCGCGACAGCGCGGTGGCCGCCGCGCGGCGCCGAAACGCCGCCGTCCGTCGGGCGCGGGCGGGAAGAGCGGCATACGCAGGCTGTTCACCTGGAAGAAGGTCCTCGGCACCTTCTTCGGCCTCTGCCTGCTCGGCATGGGCGCCTTCATCGTCCTGTACATGGTGATCGAGATCCCCGAGGGGAATCCCGAGGCGGAGCTGCAGAGCAACGTCTACAAGTACAGCGACGGCAGCATCATGGCCCGCACGGGCGAGCGCAACCGTGAGATCGTCGACCTGGCCAAGGTGCCCAAGGAGGTCCAGCGCACCTTCGTCGCCGCCGAGAACAAGACCTTCTACAAGGACTCCGGCGTCGACCTCAAGGGCACCGCGCGCGGTGTCCTCAACACGCTCTCCGGCAAGGGCGCGCAGGGCGGTTCGACGATCACCCAGCAGTACGTCAAGAACTACTACCTGTCCCAGGAACAGACGGTCACGCGCAAGCTGAAGGAACTGGTCATCTCCCTGAAGCTGGACCGGGAGAAGCCCAAGGACTACATCCTCGCCGGCTACATCAACACCAGCTACTACGGCCGTGGCGCCTACGGCATCCAGGCCGCCGCGCAGGCCTACTACCGCGTCGACGCCGAGGAGCTGACGGTCGAGCAGGGCGCGTACCTCGCCGCGCTGCTCCAGGCGCCGAACCAGTACGACTGGGCGATCGCCAGCGAGACCGGCAAGAAGCTCGTCCAGGAGCGCTGGAACTACGTCCTCGACAACATGGTCGAGGAGGACTGGCTGAGCAGCTCCGACCGCCAGAACATGACGTTCCCGGAGCCCAAGGAGCCCAAGGCCGCCGCCGGGATGGAGGGGCAGACCGGGTACCTGGTCGAGGCCGCCAACTACTCGCTCAAGAAGCAGCTCGTCGCCCAGGGCGCCGCCGAGGACATGGAGCAGGCCAAGGCCCTGGTGGACCTCGGCGGCTACACCGTCACGCTCAACGTCGACAAGAAGAAGCAGGCCGAGCTGGAGAAGGCGGTCAAGACCAAGCTCACCAGCAAGCTCGACCCCGCCAAGCGCGCGGTCGACGCCGACGTCCAGGCCGGTGCCGTCTCCGTGGACCCGAAGACGGGCGCGGTCCTGGCGATGTACGGCGGCGTGGACTACGTGAAGCACTACACGAACAACGCCACCCGCGACGACTACCAGCCCGCCTCCACCTTCAAGCCGGTGATCCTCGCCGCGGCCGTGGACCAGGACGCCGAGACGCAGGACGGCGTGCCGATCACGGCCAACACGATCTACGACGGTACGAGCGAGCGCCCCGTGATGGACGGCGACCGCGAGGTCGGCTTCGCGCCCCCCAACGAGGACGACGTCGACTACGACGACATCACCGTCCAGGACGCGATGAACAAGTCCGTCAACTCCGTCTTCGCGCAGATGGGCATCGACGTCGGCATGTCCGAGGTCATGAAGGTCGCCGGCGACCTCGGCATGGACACCGAGGGCGTGCAGGCCGTGCCCGCCCAGACCCTGGGCAGTATGGGCGCCAGCCCGCTGGAGATGGCCGGCGTCTACGCCACCCTCGACAACCACGGCAAGAAGGTCACCCCGGCCATCGTGAAGTCCGTGGAGCACAAGGACCGCACGGTCGAGATGCCCGACCCGATCGGCGAGCAGGTCATCAGCCGCGAGGCCGCCGACACGGTGACCTCGGTGCTCACCGGCGTGGTCGACGACGGTACGGCCAAGAAGTCCGTGCGGGAGAACCCGCTGCGCGACGGCCAGCAGGTCGCCGGCAAGACGGGTACGTCCGACAACAACAAGTCGGCCTGGTTCACCGGCTTCACCCCCGAACTGGTCACCTCGGTCGGCCTGTTCGGTGAGGACGACAAGGCGCCGCACCCGCAGGTCCCGATGTACAAGGCGGGCGGCGTCGACTACCGCGTCAACGGTGGTGGCTTCCCCGCGGAGATCTGGGCGGCGTACACCTTCGGCGTCATGGACGGGACCAGCAAGTTCGACCTGGAGACCAAGCAGGGCAACGCGGTGAAGCCCAGCAAGTCGCCGGCGGTCACCGAGTCGCCGACCCAGTCGCCGACGCAGGAGGAGACGACCGAGGCACCGCCGTCCAACGAGGCGACGACCGAGGCGCCGCCGTCCAGGGAGCCGACGACCGAGGCGCCGCCGTCGCAGTCGCCGTCGCAGTCGCCGTCGGGCAGCCCGTCGTCCGAACCGCCGACGAGCGGGGAGCCGACGGATCCGGAGGATCCGCTCTTCCCCGGCGGGGACTGGCCGAAGCAGTAGCCGCGGGAACGCGTGAGAGGGGCGCCCGGAGATCCGGGCGCCCCTCTCACGCGTACGGACCTCAGCCCCGGTTCAGCTCGAACCAGACCACCTTGCCGGTGCTCAGCCGCGTCGCGCCCCAGCGCCGGGCCAGCCGGTTCACCAGGTACAGCCCGCGCCCGCCCTCGTCCGTGGCGCGTGCCTGCCGCAGCCGCGGCAGCTGCGGCACGTCGTCGCCGACCTCGCAGCGCAGCACGTCCGTGCGCAGCAGCCGCAGCGTGACCGGCTTCGTGGCGTACCTCACGGCGTTGGTCACGACCTCGCTGACCAGCAGCTCCACGGAGTCCGTGAGGTCCTCCATGCCCCAGCGGGCCAGCGCGCGCCGGGCCAGGCGCCGGGCCCGGCCGGGAGCCGCGTCCTCGGGCTCCAGGAACCAGTACGCCACGTCGCTGGGCGCGATGCCGTCGAAGCGGGCGGCGAGCAGCGCGATGTCGTCGTCCCGGTCGCCCGGCCCGAGCATGTCCAGCACCTCGTCGCACAGGGCTTCCAGGGGCGGCGGATGGTCGGGCCCGGTGAGCTGCGCGGTCGCGGCGAGGCGTTCCCGCAGCTGCTCTATGCCGGTCCACACGTCCCGCAGGCGGGACTCGACCAGCCCGTCCGTGTAGAGGAGCAGGGTCGCGCCGGCGGGGGCGTCCAGCTCCACGGCCTCGAAGTCCACGCCGCCCACGCCGATCGGGGCGCCGGCGGGCACCCGCAGCACCTCGGCGTGGCCGCCCAGGTGCAGCAGCACGGGCGGCGGGTGTCCGGCGTTGGCGACGGTGATGCGGTGCGCGACCGGGTCGTACACCGCGTACAGGCAGGTCGCCATGCGGTCGGTGCCCAGGCGCTGGGCCTGTTCGTCGAGGTGGTGCAGCACCTCCTGCGGCGGCAGGTCGAGCCCGGCCAGGGTCTGCGCGGTGGTCCGCAGCTGGCCCATGATGGCCGCCGACGTCATCGAGTGGCCCATGACGTCCCCGACGACCAGCGCGACCCGGCTGCCGGGCAGCGGGATGGCGTCGTACCAGTCGCCGCCGACCCGCGCCGTCTCCGCGGCCGGGAGGTAGCGGGAGGCCAGCCGCACGCCGGTGCAGCGCGGCAGGGTCTCCGGGAGCATCGTGCGCTGCAGCTCGTCGGCGATGTACGCCTCCCGCCCGTACAGCACCGCCTTGTCGATGCCGAGCGCGCTGTGCGTGGCGAGCTGGGCGGCGACCAGCAGGTCGTCGGCGTCGAAGGCGACGCGCTCGGGGCCGCGCAGGAACAGGGCGGCCCCGATCACCCGGCGCCGGCCGCGCAGCGGCGCGAGGATCGCCCGCCGGCCGTCGGGCACGGCGAAGTCCCCGTCGTCACCGAGCAGTTCCGGAAGAGCGGCACGGGCGGCGGGGGTGTCCGCGAAGACCGGGCGCACCCCGCGCAGCACCTCGGCGAGCGCGCTGCCCGGCCGCACCTCGCACAGCTCGGAGCCGACCGTCTCCAGCTCGGAGGGCTCCGGCTGGACCGCGGGCGTGAACCCACCCTCGGTGTCCCGCTCGACCGGAATCCGGTCGGTCCGGCGCAACCGCAGCACCAGCGGGCCCGTGGGCCGCTCGTCACCGACGGGCAGCGGCTCCCGCAGATAGACGAGGATGGCGTCCGCGAACGTCGGCACGGTGGCCCGGCACAGCCCCATCACGATCTCGTCGAGGTCCATGCCCCGGGCGATCCGCCGGGTCGCGGCTCCCACGAACCGCAGCCGGTCCCCGTCCCGCCGCATGGGCGTGGGCCGGCCGGGCGCGGTGGGCTGCCCGGTCCGGCGGTCCGGTTCGAGCGGCGCGGCGCGGCGCTCCGGCCCCGCGGCCGCCCCGGGGCCGGGAACCGCTCCGGCTCCGGTCTGCGCGCCGCCGGGCTGGACCGGTACGCCTTCGGGCGTGGGCCGCGGGCGGTGCGTACCGGGCTCGGTGGCCTGCTCGGCACCCGGCTGGGCGTGCTCGAAGGCGGCGGGGGAGTCCGCGCCGGCGGCCGGCGGTGTCTCTCCGGCGCGCCCCTGTGCGGGTAACGCGGCACCGAGGGCGCGCGGCTGCACGGGGGTAGGCAGGAGCGCCCCGCGGGGATCCGTGGGGTCGCCGCCCGTCGGGGGGCGGTCGAAGGAGGTCGGGTGCTCCGTCACGCGTGTCGAATCCGTCCGTCCGGGACTGCCCGCGGCGCGTGCAGTTCGTCCCGCAGAAATCCCGATACCCGGAATACGTGCCCCGGGAACGGGATTCCCGCGTGGTCAGAGGCTGTTCCTGTGTCACCGGCGGACCGTCTGCGGCCCGTGTCCGGGTTGCCGTCGTACCCCTCGCTCACGTCCTGCCGCCCCTCGGTGACGATCGGTCAAGCACAGCGCACGCTCCGCCGGTTGCTGCCGCACTTCCTTGCGGAGGACGATCCTACGTTTCCTGCCCGGGGGCGTATCAAGGGTCTCATGAGGACGCGTGCGCGGGCGTGCGGTCCCAGTCCCCCGGCAGTGAAGGTACCGCCCAGGACGGATCGGGGCGCCAGTGTTCCCAGCCGTCCGCGAACGGGGAGCCCCAGGCACGGATCTCCGCCACCGCCGCGCGCCCCGCCGCACGCACCCGCCCGGCGAGCCGGGCGTCCATCAGCCGGTCCCGCTGGGCCTGCGCGAACTCGTCCTCGTCCCGCCAGTGCCAGGTGCGGTCCGGGTGGACGGAGATGTCCAGGAAGTGGTCCTCGGAGTCGACGCCGCCCTCCCAGCGGGTCAGCGGCTCCTCCAGGTTCACGTACCAGTTCTTGAACCGCCAGCCCGGGTCCCAGAACAGCCACACCGACCAGGGCTCGCCGGGCCGTGCCAGCTTCAGCACGCCCGTGCCGAACCACCGGTCGCGCTGCACCGCGCGCGGTTTGGTGTAGCGCGACGCCAGCGGTTCCAGGTGTACGGGCGTGCCGTCGGCGAGCACCGGCTTCACGCACTCGGTGCCGGGCGCCAGCCACACGGCGAGCAGGCCGGCGTCGTCCCGTACGACGGTGACGGGGCGTGCGATGTGGGGGCGGGGGCCGCCGTTCTCCCGGTACCGCCACAGGATGTGGCTGCCGGGCGCCCAGTACCTCGCCGGGGCCTTCGGGCCGCCGGTCGTCGCCTCCGCTTCCGTCGCGGCGCTCACCGCTTCACCGTCTGTCATGGACAGATATTAGGTGCCCGGGCCACGTGACGCGCCGGTGATCGCGACGAACGCCCGTGACGGGCGCCCGCGTCCACGGCGGGCGCCCGCCTCCACGACGGCCGTCCGGTCACGGGCGGGTCATCCGCAGCACGTCCAGCGCCTCGTCCAGCTGCTCGTACGTGAGGTCGCCGCGCTCGACGTACCCGCCGTCCAGCACGACCTGACGGATCGTCCTCCGCTCGGCCAGCGCCTTCTTGGCGACCTTGGCGGCCTCCTCGTACCCGAGGTACTTGTTGAGCGGCGTGACCACGGACGGCGACGACTCGGCGTACTCGCGGGCCCGGTCCCGGTGGGCGACGATGCCGTCGACGGTGCGGTCGGCGAGCAGCCGCGAGACGTTCGCGAGCAGCCGCACCGACTCCAGTACGTTCTTGGCGATGACCGGCAGCATGACGTTGAGCTCGAAGTTGCCGGCCGCTCCGGCGGCGGCGACGGTCGCGTCGTTGCCGGTGACCTGGGCGGCGACCATGAGCACCGCTTCGGGGATCACCGGGTTGACCTTGCCGGGCATGATCGACGAGCCCGGCTGGAGGTCGGGCAGGGAGATCTCCGCGAGCCCGGTCCGCGGCCCGGACGCCATCCACCGCAGGTCGTTCGCGATCTTCGTCAGGCCGACGCCGATGGTCCGCAGCTGCCCGCTGGTCTCCACGATGCCGTCCCGGGCGCCCTGCGCCTCGAAGTGGTCGCGCGCCTCGGTCAGCGGCAGCCCGGTGGCGCGGGCCACCTCCTCGATGACGGCGGCGGAGAAGCCTGGCGGGGTGTTGATCCCGGTGCCGACGGCGGTGCCGCCCAGCGGCAGCTCGGCCAGGCGCGGGAGGGACGCCTCCAGCCGCTCGACGCCGTACCGCACCTGGGCCGCGTACCCGCCGAACTCCTGCCCGAGGGTGACCGGCGTGGCGTCCATGAGGTGCGTACGCCCGGACTTCACCACGTCGGCGAACTCCTCCGCCTTGCGCTCCAGGGCGCCGGCGAGGTGGTCGAGGGCCGGGATCAGGTCACGGGTGACGGCGGCGGTGGCGGCGATGTGGATCGACGACGGGAAGACGTCGTTGGACGACTGGGAGGCGTTGACGTGGTCGTTGGGGTGCACGTCCCTGCCGAGCCGCTCGGTGGCGAGGGTGGCGATGACCTCGTTGGTGTTCATGTTGGACGAGGTCCCCGACCCCGTCTGGAACACGTCCACGGGGAAGTGCGCGTCCCACTCACCCTCGGCGACCTCGTCCGCCGCCTCCTGGATCGCGGCGGCGACGTCCTCGTCCAGGACCCCCAGCCCGGCGTTGACCTTGGCCGCAGCGCCCTTGATCCGGGCGAGCGCCTCGATGTGCGCGCGCTCGATGCGCTGCCCGGAGACGGGGAAGTTCTCCACCGCCCGCTGGGTCTGGGCCCGCCACTTGGCGTGGGCGGGCACCCGCACCTCGCCCATGGAGTCGTGCTCGGTGCGGTACTCGGTCCTGTCCTGCTCGTCGGTCATCGACGATCACCTCCACGTCTCACAGCGTCCGCGACGCGACCACTGTTCCCCGTGGAGGTGAACCGTCACCACCGCTGTCAGGCGAGTCCGGGACCCCGTACCGGGATGGACGTGAACGTCGGCGCCGGCGCCGGGTCCTGGAAGAAGTCGTTGCCCTTGTCGTCGACCACGACGAACGCCGGGAAGTCCTCGACCTCGATCTTCCAGACCGCCTCCATGCCGAGCTCCTCGTACTCGACGACCTCGACCTTCTTGATGCAGTCCTGCGCGAGCCGCGCCGCCGGTCCGCCGATGGAGCCGAGGTAGAAGCCGCCGTGCGCGTCGCACGCGTCGGTGACCTGCTTGCTCCGGTTGCCCTTGGCCAGCATCACCTTGGAGCCGCCCGCCGCCTGGAACTGCTCCACGTAGGAGTCCATGCGCCCGGCCGTCGTCGGGCCGAAGGACCCGGACGCGTATCCCTCGGGCGTCTTCGCCGGACCCGCGTAGTAGACCGGGTGGTCCTTCAGGTACTGCGGCATCTCCTCACCCGCGTCCAGCCGCTCCTTGATCTTGGCGTGCGCGATGTCGCGGGCCACGACCAGCGGGCCGGTCAGGGACAGCCGGGTCTTGACCGGGTGCTTCGTCAGCTCGGCCAGGATGTCGTCCATCGGCTGGTTGAGGTCGATCTTGACGACGTCACCCTCCGACTCCAGCTGCTCGTCCGTCGTCTCCGGCAGGAACCGCGCCGGGTCGGTCTCCAGCTGCTCCAGGAAGACGCCCTCGGCGGTGATCTTCGCGACCGCCTGCCGGTCCGCCGAGCAGGACACGGCGATCGCGACCGGGCAGGACGCCCCGTGCCGCGGCAGGCGCACCACGCGCACGTCGTGGCAGAAGTACTTGCCGCCGAACTGCGCGCCGATGCCGATCTTCTGCGTCAGCTCGAAGACCTTCTCCTCCAGGTCCTGGTCCCGGAAGCCGTGCCCGAGCGGCGAACCCTCGGCCGGGATCTCGTCCAGGTAGTGCGCGGAGGCGTACTTGGCGGTCTTCAGCGCGTACTCGGCGGACGTGCCGCCGACCACGATCGCCAGGTGGTACGGCGGGCAGGCGGCCGTACCGAGCGAGCGGATCTTCTCCTCCAGGAACTTCATCATGGAGGCCTCGTTCAGGACGGCCTTCGTCTCCTGGTAGAGGAACGACTTGTTGGCCGACCCGCCGCCCTTCGCCATGAAGAGGAACTTGTAGGCGCCGCCGTCGGTCGCGTACAGCTCGATCTGGGCCGGGAGGTTGGAGCCGGTGTTCTTCTCCTCCCACATGGTGAGCGGAGCCATCTGCGAGTAGCGCAGGTTCAGGTTCTTGTAGGCGTCGTAGATGCCCCGGCTCAGGGCCTCCTCGTCGCCGCCCGCCGTCAGCACGTTCTGCCCGCGCTTGCCCATGACGATCGCCGTGCCGGTGTCCTGGCACATCGGCAGCACGCCCGCCGCCGCGATGTTCGCGTTCTTCAGCAGGTCCAGCGCCACGAACTTGTCGTTGCCCGACGCCTCGGGGTCGTCGATGATGCGGCGCAGCTGCGCCAGGTGGGCCGGGCGGAGGTAGTGCTGGATGTCGTGGACGGCCTCCTCGGCCAGCTTGCGCAGCGCCTCGGGCTCCACCTTGAGGAAGGTCCGCCCGTCGGCCTCGAAGGTGGAGACACCCTCGGAGGTCACCAGCCGGTACGGAGTGGTGTCCTCTCCCTGGGGGAGCAGATCGGTGTACGCGAACTCAGGCATCTCGCCCATTCCTCACTCGGCATGACGCGCGGCTGGATTCCTCAGCAACGACGGCTGGCCTCCATCGGCAGCGTCCACCAGCGTAAAACCTGCCGTCGGCGGCGGGCTTGTGAGGTAAGGCTCAGTAGCCGCGACAGGAGTGGTGCGCGGCCCGGACGGGGATGCGACAAGGTTGTCCACAGGGCTGGTCGCGATCTATCGCGTTTCGGTACGCTGCTGCCGTGGACCTTCAGAAGCACGCCCGACCGCAGGACGCGGCCCCGCGCGGCACCGCACCGCGCGTCTCCGAGATGCGCGCATCGGACGCCGACCGCGACCGCATCACCGACATGCTGCGCGACGCCCTCGCCGAAGGGAGGCTCACCGCAGACGAGCACGCCGAGCGCGTCGAGGGCGTGCTGGCCGCCCGGACCGTCGGTGAGCTGGACGTCTTCGTGCGGGACCTGCCCGCCGCGCACGCCGGGCGGGACACGGCCGCCGCCCCGGTCCCCGACCGCCCCACCGCCGGCGCCGTCCCGGCGGACCCCGACGAGAACGTGGTGGCGGTCTTCAGCAGCGCCGTCCGCAAGGGCCGCTGGCGGGCGAGCCGCCGTATCCACGCGTACGCGGTCTTCGGCAGCGTCGAGATAGACCTCAGCGAGGCGGTCTTCGCGCACCAGCAGGTCGTGGTCAAGGCGTTCGCCGTCTTCGGCAGCGTCGAGGTGCGCGTCCCGGAGAACGTGTCGCTGCGCGGCGCGGGCGGCGGGGTGCTCGGCAGCTTCGAGGTCCACGCCCTCGACTCGGCCGAGTCCGAGGCCCCCGTCATCTACGTGGACGGCTGGGCCGTGCTGGGCAGCGTCGAGGCGCGCCCCAAGCGCGGCAGGATCGTCGCGGACCTCCTGGACCGGGTGCACCGGAAGGTGGAGAAGGGTTTGCGCAAGCACGTGTAGCGCGGCGCCCGGCGGCGGTTGGAAACCCAGTGCATAGGCGCGCGTACAACGGGTAAGCCTTGACGCATCGTCTCTCGCTCGCGAAGCCGTCGTCAGGAGTAGACCGTGCTGCAACCGCCGCATTCGTCCCTGCAGGTAGCCGCCGTTCCGGCCCAGCGGGTGCCCGTGCGGGACAGGGACCAAGACGCTCCCTGGCACACCGAGGCGGTGTGCCGGCGCGACGAGGCCGGACTGTTCTTCGCACCCTCCAAGGAACCGACCGCCGCCCGGCTCTCCCGCGAGGAGGCGGCCAAGCGCGTCTGCGCGCGCTGCCCGGTCATGGTCGAGTGCCGCGAGCACGCCCTCCTGCAGCCCGAGCCCTACGGCGTCTGGGGCGGCCTCACCGCCGCCGAACGCCGCGTGGTCCTGGCCCGCCGCCGGCGCCGCGACGTCGAACTGAAGAAGAAGTCGGCCCGTACGACGGCGGGACGCATAGCCGCGGCCGGTTAGCACCCAGGCACGCGAAAGGGCACCCTCTCCGCACAGAGGGTGCCCTTTTCGCTCCGCGGGGGCTCATGCGGGCCACAGAGGCTCACGCGGGCCGCAGGGGCTCATGCGCGCCACAGCAAGGGTGCGGGGTGCCGGCACCGTGCGGCTGTGCCGCGTGGTGCGGGGCGCCTGCGAGGTGAGGGCTTGCCTCCCCTCGCGGGCGCGGGTCGTCCGTGGCCGGTCGCGCCCGCCGGCGGGGTCACTTCGCCCGGTCGAAGTCCACCGCGCTGTAGGCCCGCAGCTTGCTCAGCCGGTGCTCGGAGTCGATGCGCCGCACCGTGCCCGACTTGGACCGCATCACGATCGAGTCGGTCGTCGCCGTCTCGGACCGGTACCGCACCCCCCGCAGCAGCTCACCGTCGGTGATGCCGGTGGCGACGAAGAAGACGTTGTCCCCGGAGACCAGGTCGTCGGTGGTCAGTACGCGGTCCAGGTCGTGCCCGGCGTCGATCGCGCGCTGCCGCTCCCCGTCGTCCTTGGGCCACAGCTTGCCCTGGATGGTCCCGCCCAGGCACTTCACGGCACAGGCCGAGATGATGCCCTCCGGGGTGCCGCCGACGCCGAGCAGCAGGTCGATGCCGGTGCCCTCGCGCAGCGCCAGGATGGAGCCGGCCACGTCGCCGTCGGAGATCAGCTTGATGCGGGCGCCGGTCTCCCGGACCTCCTTGATGAGGCCCTTGTGCCGTGGCCGGTCGAGGATGACGACGGTGACGTCCTCGGGGGTGCGCCGCTTGGCCTTGGCGATCCGGCGGATGTTCACGGACACGGGGGCGTTGATGTCGACGAAGTCGGCGGCCTCCGGCCCGGTGACCAGCTTGTCCATGTAGAAGACCGCGGACGGGTCGAACATGGAGCCGCGCTCGGCGGCGGCCAGTACCGCGATCGCGTTGGTCATGCCGTTGGCGGTCAGCGTGGTGCCGTCGATCGGGTCGACGGCGATGTCGACCTCGGCCCCGGTCCCGTCGCCGACCCGCTCCCCGTTGAAGAGCATCGGGGCTTCGTCCTTCTCACCCTCGCCGATGACGACGACGCCGTTCATCGAGACGGTGTGGACGAGGGTCCGCATGGCGCGCACCGCGGCACCGTCGGCGCCGTTCTTGTCACCGCGCCCGACCCAGCGGCCGGCGGCCATCGCCGCGGCCTCGGTGACCCGCACGAGTTCCATGGCGAGGTTGCGGTCGGGAGCCTCTGAGGGGACGTCCAGCTCGGACGGCAGATGATGCTCGGTCATCGGAACGCACCTTTCTGATACGACGACGGCCGGATGAGGGTGTGCCCCGACTCTATCGCCAGTCCGACAGAATGAGCAGGGGACCCCACGTATGAGCACATCGGGGACCTGCGACGATAGGGGGCGTGGCAGGTACGAACGGCAAGCAGAAGACGGCCCGGGACATGGTCCTCTCCCTGGGCGTCATCGTCCTCGCTGGACTGGTCATGTGGCTTTTCATCCCGCACGACGACGACGGCGAGCCCGACCTCAAGCGGGTCGACTACTCGGTCGAACTGATCACCGCGCGCCGCGCCGCGCCGTATCCGGTGGCCGCGCCCGAGGGGCTGTCCAAGGACTGGAAGCCGACCCTGGTCCGCTACCGGGGTGACCAGTTCGACGCCTGGCACCTGGGCTTCCGCGCGCCCGACGGGGAGTACGTGGCGGTCGAGCAGTCCATGGAGAAGCCGTCCGCCTTCATCGAGGAGGCCAGCCAGGGCGCGCAGCGGACCGGGACGACCGAGGAGATCGGCGGCCGGACGTGGACCCGGTACACGGGCGGCCGGTACGACGCGCTCGTACTGCACGACACCGACGGCGTGAAGGGCGCGACGACGGTCGTGGCGGGCACGGGCTCGTTCGAGCAGCTGAACAAGATGGTGGCGGCACTGAAGCTGGCGTGAGCCATCGCCGTACCCCGCGCCCGCGGTGCCCCGCGCGCACGACGAAGCCCCCGGTGCGTCACCGGGGGCTTCGTCGTGCGCGCGGGGCGGCCGGGCCCCGGACTCCGCCGGGGCCGCCGCTCTCAGACCGTGGTGACGACCTGGTCGTACGCGAGGCGCGGCGAGCGCGGGAACCAGGCGTCCGGGCCCGGGCGGCCGATGTTGACGACCATCAGCGGGGTGTGGTCGTCGTCCAGGAACTCCTTGCGGACGCCCTCGAAGTCGAGGCCGGTCATCGGGCCGGCGGCCAGACCGGCGGCGCGGACGCCGACGATGAAGTAGGCGGCCTGCATGGCGGCGTTCAGGGCGGCGGCGCCCTCACGCACCGGGCGCTCGCTGAAGAAGGCGTCCTTGGCCTGCGGGAAGTGCGGGAAGAGCTGCGGCAGCTCCTCGTGGAACTCGTTGTCCGCCGAGAGGATCGCGACCAGCGGGGCGGCGGCCGTCTTGGGCTGGTTGCCCTCGGCCATGAGCCCGACGAGGCGCTCGCGGGCCTCGGGGGAGCGGACCAGCGTGATGCGCAGCGGCGACTGGTTGAAGGCGGTCGGGCCGTACTTGACCAGGTCGTAGATCGCCTGCACCTGCTCGTCGGTCACCGGCTCGTCGGTGAAGGTGTTCGCGGTGCGGGCCTCGCGGAACAGCAGGTCCTGGGCGGCGGGGTCAAGAACGAGAGACATACGTGATCTTCCTCGGGGGTGCGTCGGCTCCGCCTGGATCGGCGCGGAGCCGTTGACGGGAACGACGCTACGCCAAGGAAGTTCAACCTTCAACCAAAAGTGGGAGGGCGGTGATCCGCTTCACACGACGGGCGGGGTGGCGGGGTGGGTGGCGCCGTGGCGCCCCGCGCGTCGGGCGGGCGGTGCGTGGGGATGTGGAGGAGCCGCGGGCCTGGGTGGTGACGCGGATCACACGCTCCGGGCGATCACTTCCGCCGCTCGCAGCGGTCGTACAGGGCAGTACTGCACCGCCCACCGCCCCGGACAGATGGGACCGCATCGACATGACCGCCTCCGTGAAGGGCCCCGCCTCCTACTTCCCGTCGATCGAGAAGAAGTACGGCCGTCCGGTCGCGGAGTGGAAGGAGCTGATCCGCTCCTCGCCGCTCACCAGGCACATGGAGCTCGTCTCCTGGCTCAAGACCGAGCACGGCCTGGGCCACGGCCACGCCAACGCGCTCGTCGCACACACCCTCGCCGAGGACAGTGCCAAGCAGGACGGCACCGAGTAGGCCGGGGCCCCGCCCGGGCCGAGGAGGCCGTGCCCGGCCCGTACGCCGAGGGTCTCGCGGTCTTCGCCGTCCTGTGCGGCGTGCCCGTCATGGGCTTCGCGCGGGCGGCTACGCGTCCCCGTCGCCGTCCTCCGCCCCGGCCTCCTCGGCCAGCGCCGCGTCGAGGCGGGCCCGGGCGCCGTCCAGCCGGCGCCGGCACACCTTCGCCAGCTCCTCGCCCCGCTCCCACAGGGCGAGCGACTCCTCCAGCGTCGTACCGCCGGCCTCCAGCCGCCGTACGACCTCGATCAGCTCGTCCCGCGCCTGCTCGTACCCGAGCGCCTCGGACATGGCCGTCGGCTGCTCCACCTCGCTGGTCATCCACCCACCCTATGCGTCGACTCGTACGGAGAAATCACCCTCGGAGACCCGTGCCCGCAGCGTCTCGCCCGGCTCCACCTCGCCCGGGTCACGGACGGCGTGGCCGTCGGCCCGCTGGAGCACCGCGTACCCGCGCTTCAGGGTCGCGGCGGGGGAGAGGGCCACCACGCGCGCGTGCGTGTGCGTCAGCTCCGAGTCGGCCCGGTCCAGGTGGTGCCGCAGCGAACGGCGGCCCCGGTCCAGCAGCGCCGCCACCTGCTCGGTCCGCTCGTCGATCATCCGGTGCGGATCCTGTATCGACGGCCGGGCCAGGGCATGGGCCAGCCCCCGCTCCTCGCGGTCCACGTACGCCGCCACGCACCGCCGCGCGCGGTCCCGCAGCTGGCGCACCCGCTCATACTCCTCGCCGACGTCCGGTACGAGCTTCTTCGCGGCGTCGGTCGGTGTGGAGGCGCGCAGGTCGGCGACATGGTCCAGGAGCGGATTGTCCGGCTCGTGCCCGATCGCCGAGACGACCGGCGTCCGGCACGCGGCGACCGCCCGCACCAGCTGCTCGTCGGAGAACGGCAGCAGGTCCTCCACGCTGCCACCGCCCCGCGCGACGACGATCACGTCCACGTCGTCCCTCGCGTCCAGCTCCTTCACCGCCTGCACCACCTGCGGCACCGCGTGCACGCCCTGCACGGGCACGTTGCGCACCTCGAATCGGACGGCGGGCCAGCGGTGCCGGGCGTTCTCCAGGACGTCCCGCTCGGCGGCCGACGCCCGCCCGCACACCAGGCCGATCAGCTGCGGCAGGAACGGCAGCGGCTTCTTCCGCTCCGGCGCGAAAAGCCCCTCGCGCGCGAGTGCCTTCTTCAGCTGCTCCAGACGCGCGAGCAGCTCCCCCACGCCCACCGGTTTGATCTCGGCGGCCCGCAGCGACAGTTGCCCGCGCGGCGCGTACCACTCCGGCTTGGCGTGGACGACCACCCGCGCGCCCTCGCCGACCACGTCCGCCACCGCGTCGAACACCTGCCGGTAGCAGGTCACGCTCACGGAGATGTCGTACGACGGGTCGCGCAACGTCAGGAACACGACGCCCGCGCCCGGCCGCCGGGACAGCTGCGTGATCTGCCCCTCGACCCACACCGCGCCGAGCCGGTCGATCCAGCCCCCGATCAGCCGTGACACCTCGCCCACGGGCAGCGGACTTTCGGGAGACGAGTTGGCAGCCATGCGATCGAGCGTAACGGCCGGGTGTGACAACCCGCCCCGGTCGACGTCGCCCGCTCCCGGGCCACGTCCGGCCGGCTCACACTCCCGCCGCTCTCCTCCCGCGCGCCTGCACCGCCAGGACCACCAGCCCCACCGCCAGCCAGACCGCCCCGACCAGCTGCGCGGTCCGTGACGCCTCCACGATCACCGCGACGGTGATCGCCGCACCGAGCACCGGGACCAGCGCATGCCGCCACCAGCTGACCGGGCCCGAGCCGCGCCGCCGCACCACGAACCAGCCCACCACGCTCGCGTGGAGCATCGTGAACGCGGTCAGCGCGCCGACGTCGACCACCGACACCAGATGGTCGAGACCGTCGTCCCGCCGCGCCGCCCACACCGCCGCCACCATCGTGATCACGGCCGCGACCAGCAGCGCCACGCGCGGCACCCCGGAGTCCGTCCGCGACAGCGCCTTCGGCAGCCGCCGGTCGCGGCCCATCGCGAACAGCAGCCGCCCGGCCGCCGCCTGCCCGGCCAGCGCCGCGAACGCCGCGCCGATCGCCTTGCTCACCGCCACCAGGTCGTGCAGCCACGTCCCCACGGACGCGTCCACCGCGTCGTAGAACGCCGCCCCCTGCCGTTCCGGCTCCGCCGCCAGCCGCGCCGACGACACCGGCTCCAGCAGTGCCACCAGGTACGTCTGGGCGATGAACAGCACGCCCGCCAGCGCCAGGCAGAACAGCAGCGCCCGCGCCACCTTCGCCGAACCCCCGGTCACCTCCTCCGCGAACGTCGCGATCGCGTCGAAGCCCAGGTACGACAGCACCGCCACCGACACCGCGCCGACCACCGCCGACAGCGCGAACGCCCCCTGCGTGCCGTCCCCGGACAGCGGCGACAACCAGCCCCGCTCGGCCCCGTCGCGCGCGAGGACCACGATCGCCGCCACCACGAACACCAGCAGGACCACGATCTCCATGGCGAGCACCAGGAAGCCCACCCGGGCCGCCGCACGCACCCCCCACAGGTTCAGCAGGGTCGTGGCGACCACCGCGATCGCCGTCCACACCCACCGCGACACCTCGGGGACCAGCGCCTCCATCGCGATGCCGGAGAACAGGTACGCGACCGCCGGAATGAGGACGTAGTCCAGCATCGCCATCCAGCCGGCGACGAAACCGGCCCCGTTGCCGAGCCCCACGCGCGCGTACGCGAACACCGACCCCGCCTGGGGCACCACCCGTACCATCTGGGCGTAGCTGAACGCGGTGAACGCCATCGCGACCGTGGCGATCAGGTACACCAGCGCCACCGCACCGTGCGACTTGGCGTCCAGGGTGCCGAACACGCCGACCGGCGCCATGGGCGCGATGAACAGCAGCCCGTAGACGACCAGGTCCCTGAAGCCCAGGCTGCGCTTCAGCCGGTGTTCCTGCTGTTCCTGCTGTTTCAGGTGTTTCGGGTGTTTCGGGTGTTCGCCACCGGCCCCCTGGGCCGCCGTACCGCCTTCGGACATCGTGCCTCCGCCAGGGCCTCGGACTGTGCCTCGGAACGTCCCCGTCGACGTCCCCGTCGACGTCCCCGTCGACGTCCCCGTCGACGTCCCCGCCAGTCTCCCCGGCACCGCGGCACCCACGCGATCTCCGACCCGCCGAACGCACCCTTACGATGGGTGCCATGACTGCTTCGCCCGGCCGCCGTGTCCTGCTCGCCGCCCCCCGTGGCTACTGCGCGGGTGTGGACCGCGCCGTGATCGCCGTCGAGAAAGCCCTGGAGCAGTACGGGGCTCCCGTCTACGTCCGGCACGAGATCGTCCACAACAAGTACGTCGTCCAGACCCTGGAGAAGAAGGGCGCCATCTTCGTCGAGCAGACGGAAGAGGTCCCGCCGGGGAACATCGTCATGTTCTCCGCGCACGGCGTGGCCCCCGTCGTCCACGAGGAGGCCGAGCGCGGGAAGCTCGCCACCATCGACGCCACCTGCCCGCTCGTCACCAAGGTGCACAAGGAAGCCGTCCGCTTCGCGAACGACGACTACGACATCCTCCTGATCGGCCACGAGGGCCACGAGGAGGTCATCGGGACCTCCGGCGAGGCCCCCGACCACATCCAGCTCGTCGACGGCCCCGAGGACGTCGCCAAGGTCGAGGTCCGCGACCCGTCGAAGGTCGTCTGGCTCTCCCAGACCACCCTCTCCGTCGACGAGACCATGGAGACCGTCGACGCGCTGAAGGACAAGTTCCCGCAGCTCATCTCCCCGCCGAGCGACGACATCTGCTACGCCACGCAGAACCGCCAGCTCGCCGTGAAGCAGATGGGCGCCGAGGCCGACCTGGTGATCGTCGTCGGCTCCCGCAACTCCTCCAACTCCAAGCGCCTCGTCGAGGTCGCCAAGCAGGCCGGCGCCCGCGACGCGTACCTCGTGGACTTCGCCGACGAGATCGACGAGGCCTGGCTGGAGGGCGTCACCACGGTCGGTGTCACCTCCGGCGCCTCCGTCCCGGACATCCTGGTCGAGCAGGTCTTGGAGTGGCTGTCGCAGCGCGGCTTCGAGGACGTGGAGATCGTCAAGGCCGCCGAGGAGTCGATCATCTTCTCGCTGCCCAAGGAGCTCCGCCGCGACCTGCGCGAGGAGGCGGCGTCCCTGGTGGCGGAGCGGGGCGGCTCCGGTACGGCCGGGGCGTGACCGTCAGTCGTCCGTCGTAACGTGGTGCCATGCAGATCTTCGGCGTGGACATCGGCGGATCCGGGATCAAGGGCGCCCCTGTGGACCTCGACAGGGGCGACCTGGCCCAGGAGCGCTGCAAGGTACTGACCCCGCACCCCGCGACCCCCGACGGCGTGGCCGACGGGGTGAAGCAGGTCGTCGAGCACTTCGGCTGGAGGGGACCGGTCGGGCTCACCTTCCCCGGCGTGGTCACGGGCGGCGCCACGGTCCGCACCGCGGCCAACGTCGACAAGAGCTGGGTCGACACGGACGCGCGCGCCCTGTTCGGTGAGCGGCTGGGCGGCCTCGACGTGACGGTGGTCAACGACGCGGACGCGGCGGGCGTCGCCGAGATGCGCTTCGGCGCCGGCCGCGACCGCAAGGGCACGGTCATCCTGCTCACCTTCGGCACCGGCATCGGCAGCGCCGTCTTCACCGACGGCGTCCTCGTCCCCAACAGCGAGCTGGGCCACCTGGAGCTGGACGGACACGACGCGGAGAAGCGCGCCTCCAGCAAGGTCAAGGACGACCACGACCTGTCCTGGGAGGACTGGGCCCACCGCGTGCAGCGCTACCTCGCCCATGTCGAGATGCTGTTCTCACCCGACCTGTTCGTCATCGGCGGCGGGGTCAGCCGCAAGGCGCACAAGTTCCTGCACCACATCGAGGGCATCCAGGCGGAGATCGTCCCCGCGCAGCTCCAGAACAACGCGGGGATCGTCGGGGCGGCGATGCGGGCGGCGGAGGCAGCCGGCCGGCCCGCCGCGGGCTGAACCGGCCGCCACACCGTGGGCCGGACCGGCGGCGTTCACACCGTGAGCCGGTCCGGCGGCGTTCACACCGTGGGCCGGACCGGTGGTCGGAGCCGGTGGGGGCCGGGCCGCGGTGGGCGGCTCAGGGTCCTCACACCGGCGGCCGGCACCGGGCCCTCACACCGGCGGCCTGTTCCGGGCCCTCACACCGGCGGCCTGTTCCGGACGGTGTCGGCCCGGTCGCGCACCAGCCGGATCCTCCGGACGATCACGGTCGATCCCGCGATCAGGGTCCCCCCGTACAGCCAGCCCGCCTCGGTGGCCAGGGCGGTCACCAGCCCCATCAGCCACCCTCCCGGCCCCTTGCCGCCCTCGGCGACGGCCACCAGGCCCACGGCGAAGGCGATCGGCACGACGACGGGGGCGGTCAGCAGGTCGCCCTTGCGTACCCAGAGCGCGGTGAGCAGGCACACCGGCAGGAACAGCACGCCGTACACCGTCGGGGACGCGCCGAACAGCAGCTGGTCGAGAAGGCCGAGCACGAGCATCACCGCCGCGCAGAGCAGGCCGCTGCCCAGCCCGGTCAACCGGGGGTTGGGCAGCCCACACATCCCACTGACCGCACGCGTTCCCCGCATTTCCCGCAGGGCGCGCACGGCGTGCAGGGCGCGCAGCACCAGAGGCCCGGGGCGGGCCGGCCGTACGGTGGCCGGCCGCCGCGCCCCGCCGCCCGCAGCCGGCCCGGCGGATCGCCCCACCGGCTTTCCGACCGGCTTTCCGACCGGCTTCCCGACGGGCCGCCCGGCCGCGGCACCGCCCGCTCCCCGCCCCTGCGGGGGCAGCGGCGCCCGGCCCCGATGCGGTCCGTACTGCGCAGGTCGCGTCCTGTATTGCTCCACTGGACCAACTTAGGTCGGTTTATGTGCCGAATAGCCCGACAGACACGCCGTCGGGCACGGCTTGGCCAAGCGTTCGACACCGCGCGGGGCAGGCACCGGACACCCCGTAGACTGGTGGATCGGCCCCCTGCCCGGCCCGCCCCACCTCCTCCGCATCCTCACGTACGGGAAGTCGCAACGTGTCGCTCACGATCGGAATCGTCGGTCTGCCCAATGTCGGCAAGTCGACCCTGTTCAACGCCCTGACCAAGAACGACGTGCTGGCGGCCAACTACCCGTTCGCCACGATCGAGCCCAACGTCGGCGTCGTGGGCGTCCCGGACCCCCGTCTGACGAAGCTGGCCGAGATCTTCTCCTCGGAGAAGGTCCTCCCGGCGACGGTCGACTTCGTCGACATCGCGGGCATCGTGCGCGGCGCGAGCGAGGGCGAGGGCCTGGGCAACAAGTTCCTCGCCAACATCCGCGAGTCCGACGCGATCTGCCAGGTCATCCGTGCCTTCAAGGACGAGAACGTCGTCCACGTCGACGGCAAGGTCTCGCCCAAGGACGACATCGAGACGATCAACACCGAGCTGATCCTCGCCGACCTCCAGACCATCGAGAAGGTCCTGCCCCGCCTCCAGAAGGAGTCGCGGATCAAGAAGGACATCGCACCCAAGGTCAAGGTGGTCGAGGAGGCCAAGGAGATCCTGGAGAAGGGCGACACGCTCTTCGCCCACGGCATCCTCCAGGGCAGCGAGCGCGCCGAGCTCCTCCACGACCTCCACCTCCTCACCACCAAGCCCTTCCTCTACGTCTTCAACGTCGACGAGGACGAGCTGACCGACGAGGACTTCAAGAACGAGCAGCGCGCCCTGGTCGCCCCCGCGGAGGCGATCTTCCTCAACGCCAAGCTGGAGGCGGACCTCGCCGAGCTGGACGAGGACGAGGCCCTGGAGCTCCTCCAGTCCGTCGGCCAGGAGGAGCCCGGCCTCGCCACCCTCGCCCACGTCGGCTTCCGCACCCTCGGCCTGCAGACCTACCTGACGGCCGGCCCCAAGGAATCCCGCGCCTGGACCATCAAGAAGGGCGCCACCGCCCCCGAGGCCGCCGGTGTCATCCACACCGACTTCCAGAAGGGCTTCATCAAGGCCGAGGTCATCTCCTTCGACGACCTGGTCGCCACCGGCTCGGTCGCCGAGGCCCGCGCCAAGGGCAAGGCGCGCATGGAGGGCAAGGACTACGTGATGCAGGACGGGGACGTGGTGGAGTTCCGCTTCAACGTCTAATACGTTCGGCGAAAGGCCGTCTGACCTGCGGCGGAGCGGGTTGGGCGGCCTTTGCGGTCCGCACAGAGTCCGCAGCGTGCTGACTTCGGTCCGCGCGCGGGGTAGCGGTTACGCCGCTTTGTCGACCTGTGGCTGGGCATCGGCGGACTGGTCCGCGTACGCCTTGTCGACCGCGGCCCGGGTCCGCTCCTCGGAGTCGGGCCACAGGTGGGTGTAGATGTTCAGCGTCATGGCCGCGTTGGTGTGGCCGAGGCGCTCGGAGACCGTCTTCACGGACTCGCCGTGCTTGATCAGCAGGCTGGCGTAGTGGTGCCGGAGGGCGTGGGGTCCGGTGCCCTTCGGTATGCCGGCCTTCGCGCAGGCGGGCCGCCAGGACCCGTCCATGAAGTGCGTGTAGACCACGGGTCCGCCTTGCGGCGCCGTGAAGATCCAGCCCTCGGGCCCATCGACGGGGAAGTCCCGCAGGTGGGCCTTCATCGCATCCACCGCCATGCGGGGGAGCGGGACCGTGCGGTGCGAGCGAGCGGTCTTGGGTGGGCAGACGTACACGCCGTGCTTGGCGGTCTGCTGGATCTGCTGCTCGACCGAGACGGCCGCGTGCAGCAGGTCCACGTGCCGGAGCTGGAGGCCGAACAGTTCGCCGGGGCGGAGCCCGGTGGCCGCGCCGAGCAGCACGAGGCCCTTGTAGCGGGCGGGTATCGCTTCGGACAGCGTCCGCACCTGTTCGACAGCCAGGGGCACGATCTTCTTCCGTGGTACCGAGGGCAGCTTCGCCTCGGCGCACGGGTTGTGAGGGATCATCCGGTCACGGACGGCCGCCCGGAAGACGGCGTTGACCGTGTTGAAGACCGTCCGTGAGGTGCTGGCGGCCAGCCCGTGCGTGGTGGTGAGGCCGGTGACCCAGCTCTGTACGTCGCCGGGCTTGATGGCGCCGAGTGCCCGCTTCTCCCAGGCCGGGTAGACGTAGCAGCGCAGGTGCTGGGCCACGGCCTTGGCCGTGGAAGGTCGGTGTGGCTGGATGGCCCGCCATTCCTCCGCGTACTCCTTGAAGGGCTTCTTCGCCGATCGCGGGTCGACGTACTGACCGGTGACCAGGCTGGCCGTGACCTCGTCGATCCACCGCTGGGCGTCGATCTTGCGGTCGAAGTGGCGGGCGTGCTCCTTGCCGTCGAGGTCGCGGTAGCGAGCACGCCATTTGCCGTTGGGGCGCTTCTGGATGTTGGCCAAGTGGCCTCTCCTTCGTGTCGGTTGTCAGTAGTGGCCGCCGTCCTCGATGTCGTTGCTGAGGGTGCGAGCGTCGCGCTCGTCGCCCATGAGGCGGAGGCACTGCTCGTGTATGGCCCGCGAGCGGTCGGGGTGGGCCTTGATGTGGTCGGCGATGGCGACCACGGCGCGGTGCAGGCGGTCGCGTGCGTCTCGGGCTTCGTAGAACGCCTCGACCGCTTCTTGGACGAGGCGTCGGCTGTTGACGTCGAGCCCCTCCAGGGGCGGAGACATCAGTTCTTCGAGGGGAAGCTCGAAGACGCGGGAGAAGGCGAGGGCCTCGTCGAGGTTGATGCGCCGGCGGGGAGTGCCGTTCTCGATACGCCAGACCGCCGTCTGGTTCATCTTGACGCCGGCTCTGGTCACCCGCTCGGCCAGCTCGGTCGTGCTCCACCCTCTGACCTCGCGCTCCAGCGCCACGCGCGCGGCCACGTTTCCCTCGCTGTAGAGCAGCGGCACCTCGCCGCCCTCGGGCCTGTCGCCTGCCATCACGCCTCCATCGTCGCCGTCGCTATCCCAATTGAAACATGAGCTTCCCGATTTGGTTAACCGCCGATCCCGAGATACAACTCTATGCAGATCGAATCGCCACCTAGCCGAATGGGAATGCATGCGATACCTGACCACCGCCGAGGTCGCCGAGCGCTACCGCACAGCTGAGAGCACCGTCCGCTACTGGCGCCACATTGGAAAGGGGCCGCGCGGCATCAAGGTCGGCAAGCGGGTCCTGTACCCCGAGGCCGAGCTGCTGCGGTACGAGCAGACGCTGATCGACGGCCAGGACGAATGGGGCCTGGCCTCGTGAGCCACCGACAGGCCCAGACACAGCAACGGCCCCCGGCGCGCCAACGCCGAGGGCCGGAGATTCCCCTGCAAGTCCCCATCCCTGAACGCACGAACCGGTGAGAGGCGGGACCTTGCCCGTCCCGTCCCTCACCTGAGAGGAACGCCGATGGAGGACTCTACGTCCTCCGCCACCTCGAACACATCCCACAAGGTCGTCTGGCCTGCCGCTGCGGTCCCCGGCCAGGGCATTCCGTGGCTCAACCCGGACCGAGCGGACGGCCGGCCCGCCTTTCCGGGGACCGGCGATCGAGGGGACCGTGCCGCTGGTCCGGTCGGTCCGGAACCGGATCGGCCCACGACCGAGACCCGGACCGGAGTTCCGGACAACCCGGACCAGGAACCCGGACCGACGGAGAACGCGCAGCTCAGCGGCCTGACCGACCGGATCGGGAACCCGGACCATGGACCCGGTCCGGAAGCCGAGGACCGGACGGAGAGTTCCGGTCGGTCGGCCGGCGAACCCGGACCGTCGGTCCGGGCTGACCATAGTCACCACGGTGCTCCGGGGACGGTCCCCGAACCCGGACCGGGGACCGAGGATCGTGAGCGTTCTGGCTTCTCGGCGGACCGGGACCAGGACGGGACCGTCGTACTGGACGAGCTGCGCGCCGCGATCGGCCGCTACGTGGTGCTGCCGAGCGAGGAGGCCCTGACCGCGGTCACCCTGTGGGTGGCGGCCTCCCACGTCCAGCCGGCCCTCCAGCACGCGCCGCGCCTGGCGGTGGTGGGGCCGACCAAGGGCTGCGGCAAGTCCCGTGTCCTGGACGTGCTCCACGAGACCGTGTCCCGGCCGATGATGACCGTGAACACCTCGCCGGCGGTGGTCTTCCGGATCATCGGCGAGGACCCGCCGACGCTCCTGGTGGACGAGGCCGACACCATCTTCGGCCCGAAGGCCGGCGACAAGGAGGACCTGCGTGGCCTGCTGAACGCCGGACACCAGCGCAATCGCCCCGCCTGGCGGATCTCCGGCCCGGAGCACAAGCCGACCGCGTTCCCGACCTTCGCCATGGCCGCGCTGGCTGGCATCGGCGACCTGCCGGACACGATCATGGACCGCGCCGTCGTGCTCCGCATGCAGAAGCGCAAGCCCGGCGAGAAGGTCGCTCCCTTCCGTTCCCGGCAATCCGTCCCGGAACTGAACGCGCTGCGCGACCGGCTGGCCGCGTGGCTGACCCCGCTGCGCGGGGCAGCGCACCGGCTGGTGCCACCGATGCCGGTCGAGGACCGGGCCGCGGACACCTGGGAGCCACTGGTCATCGTCGCCGACCTGGCCGGCGGCCACTGGCCCGCCCAGGCCCGTGCCGCCTGCCTGGCGATGACGAGGAACGAGGTGGCCCAGGACGAGCAGACGACGCTGAAGACCCGGTTGCTCCGGGACATCCGCCGCGTCTTCGAGCAACAGGGCGACAAGGAGGCGCTGCGCAGCCACGACCTGCTCGCCGCCCTCATCCAGGACGCCGAGGCGCCGTGGGCCGAGTACGGGACGAAGGGCCTGAACGCCTACCACCTGGCCAACCTGCTGCGCGACTTCGGCATCAGCCCGGCCAACCACCGCTTCGAGAACGGCAGGCAGGCGAAGGCGTACGCCCGTAACCAGTTCCTCGACGCCTGGGCCCGCTACTGCCCCGACCCTGCCCAGCCGACCCCCGCAGCCGGCGAGACCGTGGTCGCACGTCGAGCCCAGGGCAAGCAGCCGACCCCTCCGTCCGGGACGCTGCCCATCGGCCCGCCCGGTGGGCCTGCCGGCCCCAGGCCCACTCGCTGACCCCAGCTCCGCATCAATCCGTCGCATCCGTCCCCGCGCAGGTCAGCGCGGGGACGGAGTTCCTCGCCGATACGGATCACTCCGTACCTGCGACCGCCTCCGTACCTGTCCTGACCAGCTACGGGACGGACGCAACGGACGTGACGAAGCCCCACTGCACACGACCACCGGAGCACCACCATGCCCGAGACGAGCACCGACATCTCCCCCACCCGTTGCCGCAAGGGATTCTTCGGCCTGACCCGCCGATCAGCAGCAAGCTGGAGCGAACGAGCCTCTAACGAGGCTTCGTCCGCGCTTGCCCCCGCCCCAAGGGTGGCGGAGGAGAAGGCCGAGCGCCAGGGGGCGCCCGAGCCGGAGGAGGGTGCAGCCGAGACCAGCTGCCCGCCCGCAGCCGACTCCGTCACCCCTCGTGCCCAGCCGCCGGCCAATGTCCAACCGCCCGCCGAGCAGCCCTCCTGGCGGGATCTCGATGCCCCCGTCCTGCCCGCGCTGATGAACCGCAAGCGCACCGTGGAGAAGCGCGACCAGGAGAAGACCATCCGCTTCACGCGTACCGCGGTCCGCGTGATCAGCGCCGCCGCTCACCAGCGCGGTCAGAAGTTCGCCGGATTCGTCGGCGACGCCGCCCTCGCCGTCGCCCTGGGCAAGACAGGGCTGGTCGGCAGCCCGGAGGACGACCCGGTCCGCCCGCTGATCGAGGCCGTCGAGGCGCACACGGTCGCGCTGAACCGCATCGGCGGCAACCTCAACCAGATAACCGCAGCCATCCACCGAGGGACGGTGCCCGATCGTGCCGAGGCGGTGCTGGACCGTGTCGAGCAAGCGGCCGAGAGCAGCTACCGACTGATCGACCAGCTCCTGATGGAAGGCACCGCGCATGGTTCCTGACGTCTCCACCGGCTCCGACACCCGCGGACTGATCGTCTACCTCTTCGGCCCTGGCCGCCGCGACGAGCACACCGACCCTCACATCGTCGCCGCCTGGGACATGGCCGGCGCCCCCGACCCGGGCCGCGACCCGGCAGCCACTTACTCCCTGCTCGCCAAGCGCCTCGACCACCATGTCGACCTGCGCACCCGCGAGCTGGGTGGCAAGAAGCCACCTCAGCATGTCTGGCACTGCCCGGTCCGTACCGCGCCCGGCGACCGCTACCTCACCGACGCCGAGTGGGCCGAGGTCGCCCGCCGCATCGTGCACGCCACCGGCATCGCTCCCGAAGGCGACGAGAAGGCATGCCGGTGGATCGCCGTGCGCCACGCCGACGACCACATCCACATCATGGCCACCACCGTCCGCGCCGACGGACGCCGCCCGCGCACCCACCACGACGGCCAGCGCGCCCAGGCCGAGTGCCGCAAGATCGAAGCCGAGTTCGGCCTGCGCCGCCTGAAGTCCGGCGACCTCACCGCGCCCCGCACCCCTACCGGCGCCGAACGCGCCAAGGCCGAGCGCCAGGGCCAGACGGTCACGGCACGGCACTGGCTGCGCGAGCAGGCGTACGCGGTCGCCGCCGCCGTACGAACCGAAGCCGACTACTTCTCCGTGCTGCAGTCGCTCGGCAACAAGGTCAAGACCCGCCTCGGCCCCGAGACCGGCGACGTGATCGGCTACAGCCTCGCCGCCCCAGGCGACACCAACGCGGCCGGCGAACCCGTCTGGTACGGCGGCTCGAAACTCGCCCCCGACCTCTCCATCAACCGCCTCCGCGAACGCCTCCCCGACCAGAAGGTGGCCGACCACCCGCGGTATGTGGCGGACCCCGCCGACCCATGGCGGCACACCACCACCGCCATACACACGACACGCATCGTCCTCGACTCCGGTGACGATGCCGCCGCCCAGGGCCACCTGGCCGCCTTCGGCGACGCCCTCTACAACATCGCCAGCGCCACGACCGGACCACACCGAACGGAACTACAGGCGGCGGCGATGGCGTTCAACCGCGCCCGCCGCTCCGCCACCCGCGCCGACCACCAAGCCGCCACCGCCCTGCGCAAGGCCGCCAAGGAACTCGCCTACGCCTCCAACGAGCCGGGCGGACTCGCCATCGCCCTGCTCTTCGCCACCGTGCATCTGGCCCGCGCCGCCGCCAAGTGGCACGAACAGCGCGGCCACGAACAGCAGGCGGCAGCAGCCGAAGAAGCCTTCCGCCACCTCCAGGCGGGCTACCAGCAGGCCGCCACACCCGTCATGGCTGACCTGACCCACCGCGCACCGGGAGCCACAACCGCCCGCCGCTTCGAACAGGACGTTCGTGCAACCCTCCCCGACCACGCCGACCGGATCCTCACCGACCCCGCTTGGACCGCCCTGACCACAACCCTCGCCCACGCCGAGACCGCCGGCCACAACCCCCGACGCCTCCTGGCCGAGGTGGGCACCCAGCGGGAACTCGACAGCGCCGAGCACCCCGCTGAGGTCCTCAACTGGCGCATCACCGCTCAGCCGAACCGGCGGACGCAAGCGGCTCGCAGCCGAAGCACCACCAGCGGAACGTCGTCCATGTCCGCCACGCCGCGCCCTCCGGCCACACCAGCGGCCACGAGGCCCGAAGAGCGCAGTCGGCACCGCTGACCCCGGCCCGATGCCCCGCCACGAGACGTGGCGGGGCATCGGGCCCGACTCAACGGCAGAGCTTCATGATGGTGTCGTCGAAGTCAGGAAACTCTCGTGTGGCCTGCGCGATGATCACCGCTGCCGACGCGCGGCGGTCCGGAGCGAATCGCTCCGCGATAGCCGCCAGGTCGCGATTGGCCTGGGGAGACCAATCCGGCTCGGGCTCGTACGAGGTGGCTGCTTCCCACGGGCCGAAGCCGTCAGCCAGCAGCCACAGGAAGGCACCCAGGTCGCGAGCGACGACGCCTGTCTCCCCCTCGGATCCCAGGAAGACGACGGGCTGCTCTACCAGTTCCCGACCTTCACGGAACAGCCACAACGCTGCGTTTCCGCCGGTGCCGTCCTGGCCAAACACGCGGAAGTCGTCGCCGTTCAGCTCGCCGTTGCCGGTCCACGCGCGGAACCACTCGGTGGTCTCATCGGCGGTTAGGAAGGACTCGTAGGGTTCGAAGTCGACACCGTCCTCGCCAATGCACTCAAGCCGGACCGCCATGGCAGCGGCGAGCGCGGCGGGGAACTGGCGATCTCCGTTCACGGTCATGCGAACAGAGTAGTGATCGGCTTGGGCTGCCAGGCTGCTGATAGTGCTGGCGGATCTCCAGCCGAGGTACGCGTGGGGCATGCTGTCACGGTGAGTGAATCCTCAAACGAGTGGCAGGCTTGGTTGAACAGTCTGGACGCGCGTGGAAGGGCGGCAGCGGAGTCGCTGCGCGCGCGATTCGAAGCACTCGGCGCAGCCGATGCTGGAGACTGGGCCAAGTCGGAGATCTGCGAGGACCTTCCACACCTCGCGCGGTTCATGCTGCTGCGAAGTCTGTGGCGCGGTCCGATCGGCGGTTGGGCCGATCCGGATGCCATCGATCAGCTTCCTGTTGCCCAGCGGCTTCTTGCTGCTGGGGCGAACAAGGAGGATCTCGCTCGCCTGGCGCGAGCGGTCGCCTATGAGGCAGTGTTCGCAACGCTCGATGAGCTGGACACCGGGAGTGATGTGAACGTATCGGGCGTCGATGTCGGCTGGCTCGTCATGGAGTCAGCCGAAGACGGCGCCCCGACTGGTCGAGCCCTCTCGGGCCTGCACGAAGATCTCTTGGCCATGGACCCGAGTGGGCGCGATGGAGCGGACTTGTGGCAGTAGCCCTGGTGCAGGGCCCACAGTGCACCCTGATGCCCTCGCTGCTCGTGGCAGCGAGGGCATCAGTCGTCAGGCGGCGTGGGCTGTGCGTAACTGCGCGACCCACCTCGTGACCTCGGTCAGGTGCTCGGGCTGTAGACCGAGGTGCGGGTCGGGCTGAATGAGGAGGGTTGTCGTTCCCTTCGCAGTGCGTTCCACCGCCCATTCATGGTCGAGGCCGGTGAAGTCGTCGTCGACCCAGACGGCGGGGGCGTCGCCCAGCCATGCGTCGACGTGGTCGCGTTTCCACAGGTAGCCGTTGGGGTGGCTGGTGGTGATCTGCGGACGCGGGAGATCGACGTACGGCAGGGTCGGAAGGTCGAGGAGCGGGCCGATAAGGGCGGTGGCGTCCTGGCGCCAGCTGGTGCACCAGACCGGGGTGACCAAGCCGGTGCGGATGATGTCCGTGAGCAGGCGGCCATGGTCGGGGTTGAGCCAGACGGTGACCGGGTTGTCGGCGCTGCGGCCGGTCGGGACGACGTCGTGGCGGGCGTGGGTGGCCGGGGTCGTGCCGTGCTCGTCTGGGAAGGGTATGAGGACGCCGTCGATGTCGAGAAGCAGGTAGGGCGGGCGCATCGGTCCTCCATAGGCCGGATGAACGCGGCTGTCAGAGCTTGCGGGCGCGGATCAGCAGGGTGGTGGGCCAGTGGCCCATGCGGGGGTCGTGGAACTCCTGGGCCGAGGTGAGCCAGAAGCCGGCCTGGCTGAGGTGCTTCTCCCAGCGGTCGGTGTCGAACTCCCAGCGGGCGATGGGGAGCCGGGTGCGGTCGGGGAGGGTGACGTGGTCTCGGCGGGGACGGTCGTCGCCGGAGGGCCTGCGGCCGCCGCGCTGCGGGTGGGGGACAGAGAAGGCCAGCACTCGACCGGGCGTGAGGTGCTGTGCGATGGCCGGGAGTAGGAGTTCGGGGGCGACGAGGCCGACGGCTCCGAAGACGGAGTAGATCGCGTCGAACTGCTCGTCGGAGGCGTGCAGGTAGTGCAGGGCGTGGCTGGCGACGAAGGTGAGGTTGTTCAGCCGTCCGTAGTGGGAGCGGGCGCGGCGGACCTGGAGGCCGACCAGGTCGACGCCGGTGACGTGGGAGCCGTGGCGGGTGGCGAGGTGGGCGGCGTTGTGGCCGGGGCCGCAGCCGAGTTCCAGGAGTCGCTTGCCGTGCAGGTCGGGGCCGAGGATCTCTGCTCTGGGGCCTTGGCTGGGTCTCGTGGTCCATTCCATCCGGGCGCGTACGGAGAGGGGTTCGGCGAGTCCGGCGGCGGTGCGTTGGAGGGCGTGGGCGTGCCAGGGGGATGCCTGGGCGAGCACGTCAGATCTCCAGGAGGTGGAGGACGTCGGTGAGGTGGCGGCCGACGGCCTTGATGTGGGCGGGGTCGGTGGCCGGGTCGTTGATCCAGCGGATGGACTGCTCCATGAACCACTCGACGGCCCACATGCGGTGCCAGCCCAGGGCCCAGTTCTCGGCGGTGAGCCCGCCGCGAGGGGCGAGGGCGTCGGGGGTGCCGCCTGCGGTGACGTACTGCTCCAGGAAGACGCGCAGGCGTACGGGGTGCGGGGGCTCGATGGTGCCGTGCCAGCTGGCGAGGTCGAGTAGGCCAGGGCCGGTGAAGGCGCGGGCGAAGTCGAGCAGCCGCCAGCCGCGCTCGCCGATGTGGAGGCTGGTGGGGTGGAACTCGGAGTGCACCCAGCCGAAGGGCGCCATCGTCGCTCCGGCCGAGCGGGCCTCGGCGGCCTGGGAGATCCGGTCGAGCGCGTCCTCGACCTCGTCGGCGTCCTGCCACCGGTCGGCCTTGCGCAGCCGTTCGAGGTGCTCCAACGCCCGGGCCGGCAGTTTCCGCAGCCGGTCCTGGTCGAGTACGGGCAAGGGAGGAGCCGTACGGGTGCCGTGCAGGATCACGGCCGCGGCGACACCGTCGAGGTCGTCGGCCTCGCGTACAGAGGGGCCAAGGTCCTCAACAAGCATGCCGAGCCAGCCGTCCAGGACGGCGGAGGCATGGACCCGGGGGACGGGTACGCCGAGGGTGTGGGCCAGGCGGAGGGCCTGGTCCTCGCTGTCGAAGGGCTTCTTGGCGTACTTGAAGACGGCCGTGGAGCCGTCGGGGAAGGTGACGCGCTCGACGCCGGACATGGACCACACGCGTACCTCCTCCCGTCGGGAGGTGGTCTGGCCGGTCGCGGTGAGCAGGTTGTCGAGGAGTTCGGCGCTGGGGTTCGTGGTCATGTGGGGGCTCCGGGGATGGGTGGTGGCGTCCGGGGCGGGCGAGGGGTGCCGGCCCGCCCCGGAGCCTGATCGGGTGGGGTTACGCGGCGGGGTTCACGCGGTGGGCGTAGACCTGCTCGATCCAGCCCGCCTTGAACGCGGCGAGGTCGTCGCGGAAGTTCGCCATTGAGGCGCCGTAGGGTGCGACCACGCCGCCGGTCTGGTCCGGCACGGACTGGCAGCCGTGTACGAGCCGGCCGCCGAGCGCTGTGTGAGCCTTGATGGACTCGATCCGGCGGTGCTCGTTGAACCAGCCGCCGTGGTAGACCTCGTCGAGCATTCCGCCCATTTCGTCGTCCAGGTCGAAGACGACGGAGGTGGCGGCGGGGAAGAACCAGCACGGGCCGACGTTGGAGATGTGCCCGTCGAGCTCGACCTTGTTGAGCGCCATGAGCGTGGCGGCCTCGCGGAGCATCCGCAGGTGGTCGGCGGTGATCTGCGGGAGTCCGAGGCCGGCCAGGTGGTCGTCGCGGAAGAGGTACGCGTACACCTCGTACGCGGTGGCCAGGACGCGGGCGGCCTCGGAGGTGGACTCGCTGTGCTGCTTGATGAAGTCGAGCGCGAGCTGCTCGACCGCGCTCTCGGTCGTCTCGTCGACGTCCAGAAGCTGGGCCTTGACCAGCTCCCAGTCGGCGACGAGCCAGGTGTTCGACTCGAAGCGGAAGAAGTACTCGGTCGGGTCGATCGTGATGCGCCGGCCGTCGACCTGGATGCCGGGCAGGCGGCTCCAGCGCGGGTCGAACGCCCCGGGCAGCTTGACCGTGATGGTCGTGGTGTCGATGGTGGTCACCGGGTCTCCGTCTCTGTTCGTCCGGGTGCGGGCACAGGAATGCCCGAACCTGGTGTGGGCGTAGGGAAGTTCGGGAGGCCGCCCGGACCAAGAGGAAGCCTGGATCACGGTCGCGCTGTTCCGGGCGGCTACTGATAAGTGAACCTGCGGTCACGCTCAGTGGGTACGGTGGAAGGCAGTTGAAGCGGTATACGCGGTTTACAGCTCCGGAGTGGAGGCGATCGTGGCGGCGCAGAGGGAACCCAACTCCCGTCTGCGTGACGTCATTGAGGCGGTCGACTGCACCTACGAGGCTCTCGCCAGAGACGTGCGGCGCATCGCCGCCGAGAACGGCGAGATCCTTCAGACCAACAAGTCGGCCATCTCGCACTGGGTGAACGGCACTCGTGCTCCGTCGGGCCGGGTAGGTCAGTACCTGGCCGAGGCGCTGTCCCGTCGAGCGGGGCGCAGGATCACCCAGACCGAGATCGGCCTCCAGGCCAGTGACGAAGCGCCGGCGGAATCCGACCCCGTCCTCGCCGCTACCGACCTGGGCCGTGCCGACGTCGAGCGCCGCCGCTTCCTCGCCATCGCGGCCTTCACCACCGCCGGCGTTGCCATGCCGCTCGGATACGACCACGAAGCCACTGCCCGCATGCTCCGCGCCCGCACCGGCACGTCCGTGGTCGGGGCAGAGGACGTGGACGTCGTACGGCAGATCACGGCGGCCTTCAGCGCCGCCGACGAGCGCCTCGGCGGCGGGCACGGACTGACCACCGTCACCGCGTACCTCGCCGACACAGCCGCCCCCATGCTGCGCGGATGTTTCCCCAATGAAGCCTTACGCCGGGCAGCCTTCGGCGCCGTCGCCGAACTCGCCTACCTCGCAGGGTGGAAGCACCACGACCTCGGCCAGGAAGGGGCCGCCCAGCGCTACTACCAGGTCGGCTACAAGCTCGCCTGCGAAGCCGACCCCCACGGCCACGCCGCCTGGATGATGCGCGCACTCGCCCACCAAGCCCTGAGCCTCAAACAGCCCCACTACTGCGTCGACCTTGTCGAAGGTGCCCTGCGACGCGGCCTTGGCCACGTCGACGGCCAGACCGAGGCCCTCCTCCACATCACCCACGCCCGCGCCTACGCAGCCACCGACGAGCACCCGTCGGCTGCACGGGCCCTGCTGGCCGCCGAGGACGCCCTCATACGGGATGACGGCCCCCAGCCCAGCTACTCCCGCGTGAGCGGCCCGGCCGCCGGCACCGTGGCCAGTCACACTGCCCGTACCCTGACCGACCTCGCCGACCACATCGGCACCGAGCAGCAGCACCGAGATGCCCTCACCCGCTGGGACCCGGAGAAGTACAAGCGCGTCCACGCCCTCACCCACGCCGACCTCGGCGACAGCCTCGCCGCCCAGGCCCGCGCCGACGAAGCCGTCGCCGCCTGGACCCAAGCCCTGGTCCTCATGGAGGGCATGACCTCCGACCGCACCCGCAAGGCGATCACCTCAATCCGCTCCACCCTCGCGGTCTACCAACGCCGCCGCGTTCCCGGCGCTGCCGATCTCGCCCGCCGCGCCCGCGAGGCACTCGCCTAACATGCCCAACAACCCGCCCGACGAAGGGAACACCGTGGCCCAGCAGACCGACGACCGCTCACAAGCCATCAAGCCTGCGCTCGAATCCATGACCCTGCTGGTCGCCGCAGTCATCGTCCACGACAAGGCCACCAACCGCGTGGTCCTCCTTCAGCGCAGCGAAAACGCCAAGTTCGCCCAGGGCATGTGGGACCTCCCCGTCGGCAAGAGCGAGCCGGGCGAACCCATCACCGAAACTGCCGTGCGCGAGCTCTACGAGGAGACGGGACTCACCGTGAAGCCCGAGTCTCTCAAGATCGCCCACATCATCCACGGCGCCTGGGGCGTGGAAGCCCCCAACGGCTTCCTCACGGTCGTGTTCTCCGCCCACGACTGGACAGGCGAACCCGAAAACCGCGAACCCCGCAAGCACTCCCAGGTCCGCTGGGTAGACGCCGACGCCATTCCCGAAGCCTTCGTCGACACCACCGCTAGCGCTCTCCATCAGTATCTGGCTAACGGCTCGGAAGTCTCTTTGAACGGCTGGTCCGCACTGTGAGCCCACGACCCACCTCTTCCGGTGTCGGTTTACCGAATACCATGCAAAGTCGGTAAACACGCACAGTGAATTGCTGGCACGGACTGTAAGGTGTCGGCGGACGTGGATCACGGGGGAGGAACCGATGGTCAACCCGGACGAGCTGTACAACGAGCTGGAGCGGGTAATTATCCCTTATGAGGGCGAGCTCATCCTGCAGTCGATCGGCTTCCCGGAGGGCGAGCTGCCGTCCAATCACCTGGCCGCACGGTTGTACTGGTCCCAGGTGCGCCGCCAGATCGACTTGGGCGTCCTGGCGGACGGCGAGGCCCTGCTCGCGCGCGCGGCGCACAGCGAATACCCAGGCAACCCGGTCTTCCACGCTGCGGCCCAGCTACCGGAGCCGGTCACCGCGCCGCAGCAGCCACCCCCTACGCAGTCGGCCGCCCTCCCTGATGCCGGACCCACGGACCCCGCCGCCCCTGCAACTGGCCGATCGATCCAAGGGGAGGCGATAGCGCACTTCGCCAATCTTCAGCAAACGACCACCCAGGTGATAACGCACTTCTCTGTGGACGGTCCGGCGGGCACCGTGGTCCAGGTTCCCGGCCCGCATGCTGGTATGCCAGACAAGGAGCTTCTCCACCGTGAGCTGCGGGGCCTGCGCGAGCGTGCGCAGCAGGCGCGCCGTGGCAAAGGGAAATACTCCGTCAGGCAGATCGTGTGGGAGGCGCAACACTTTCTGCCAGCCTCCGCGACGGGCGGACCTTCTCTCTCGACGGTGCACCGGTGGTTGGGCCCGTACGACAACTTTGCTGTGCCCCATATCAGTCAATGGGACAAACTTCTGGCCGTAATCAGTGTCATGGCGGAATGGGCTGGCGAGCCTTACAACAGCGTCAGTTGGCTCGAGCTTCTGGGGAGGGCCGATCGGGAGAGTCGGGCCGAGACACAGAGAGTAATGCAATGGGTCTCTCAGCGATCCCTGGTTGGGCAGCAACGGGTGCCGACTCACCTTCCCTGCTGGCAAACGGGAGCTGCAGTACTCATTGGCGTCTCCGGCTACGCGGAGATGCCCGCTGTCCCGTCGATCGCGAACAATCTCACGTCACTCGAAGACCTCATGGCCAACGGCCTCGGCATTCCGAGGCACAGCATCTTCGTGGTCAATGCCCCGTCAACAACCACAGAAGTCCATGAGGCGATCGAGAAGGCATCGGATGCCGCCGATCCGGCGGGCGGGGCCTTGTTCATCTACTTCTCGGGCCACGGCTGGACCGACCGCGGACGGTTGCTGCTCGGGCTGGTGGGTTCCTCACGGTCACGGCCGTGGTCCGCGCTCGACTTCAACAGCCTGCGGATCCAGATCGCAGACAGCCAGATTTCCAGCCGCGTCGTCATCCTGGACAGCTGTTACAGCGGAGCTGCGTTGGACGTCCTCGGGCCCGATGACCTGGCGAGCGCCGCCGCCATCGACGGAACGTATGTCATGACGTCCGCCAACGCCACCACGGCGGCCCTGGCGCCGCGCAGCGAACGGTTCACCGCCTTCACGGGGCAGCTCATCAAGGCGCTGTCGGATGGAATTCCCGGTGGCCCACCGGTCATCGACGCCGATGCCCTTTACCGCTACGCCAAACGGATCGCCAGAGCACGCGGCTACCCCCTTCCGGGCCGCCAAATCGGCGGCGACGGGGACCTGGTCGGGATCATGCCTAACAGATGGAGGGGCAATCATGATCGCAAAGATTGAGATCACTCAGCCGAACGGTGCCGGAGGTCTGGAAGAGCTGAGGACGTTCCTCGTCCGGGACCCCGAAACTCGAAGGATCGGCCGCATCAGATGGGAGAAGCCGGAGCCCACGCCCGGGAAACTCGGCGATGCTCTCGATGTTCTCGCCATCGTGATCTCCGGCACGCTGGCCCTTCCCGGATTCATTCAGGTTGTCTCCAACTGGTTCCGGTCGCGCGGTGACGATCAGGCCGCCGTCACCATCGCCTTGGGATCCACCAGCATCGTGGTGTCGGGGACCGAAGACCCTGCCAAGATCAGGCACCTCGCGGACGTCCTCCAGGCGGCCTACCCCGACAGCACCTCGCCCGGCGAGGGACCATGACGTCCGCGGAAGGGCCGCAAACGGCGCCAAGGCGAGCCGAGGCAGGGGCCCGTGCGTGCCCGAGGCGGCATCGAGCGGGCCGTGAGGAACCGAACGAAATGGTTCCAATCAAAGCCCCTGGATACCAGGGGCAGCGAGCGTGACCGAAGAGGAGATGGCGCGGTCGATGGCTCCGGACCGGTCCAGCACGAGGCCCGGCGCATGAGGGGCGGGGCCTGGGCCGAGGTCGACGAGGTGCCGGGTGGGTTTGGGCCGGGGACAGCGCATTCGTCGTTGGACGCCTCGGTGGAGGTGCCTCTGGCGGCGGCCGATTCGCTTCCGGCGCCCGGCGTGGACAAGGTGGTCACGCCTTCGGGACGCACGCTGTCGTCGGCCGTGGCCCGCCGTGTACAGCAGGCCACCCCGCACAACACCCCCCGCGCCCCGCGGTACCGCGCCGAACTGTTCCACATCTGGTGCCGTGAGCACGGCCGGGTGGCCAGCGATCCAGGCACCGTGCCGGACCACATGGCGTGGCTGGCCGACCGGGGACACCTGCCGGAGACGCTGGAGACGTACGCGGGTTCGCTCGCCCACGTCCTGGCGGTCATCGGCCACCTGCTGGACGACGAGGACCGCTCGTATGTCACCGTGATCGTCAACCACCGTGCGACGGAGGTGGCCGCCGACCCGGACGGCATCGAAGACGCCCTGCAGGGGTAGCGGCGACTCACCTGCGCAGTCTCATCGACCGGCTGTCCCCCTGTGCCATGTATTTCCAGGCCAGTGACCCTCAGCCAGTCCGCAGCCAGTCCGCGGGACACCCGTAAATGGCCGTCGGGAGCCAACGCATGCCAACCGGGAAATCCCAGGTCAGGGCCCTGGACGGGGCTCCACCGCAGGTCAGGATCAGCCCGCAGGCATTCCGCTTCACGTGTAGCGGCTGACGTACCGCGACGTCGCCGATCTGGCAAACATGCAGGTCAGAGAGGGCCCGACTCTTCGGAGTCGGGCCCTTGGTTTTTCCCGTGCTGGGATGGTGCTGGGATAGCTGACCCCTCGTCACCTGTCGTCATCCTGGTCATCCGTACCGTGCTGGGATGGTGCTGAGATGGGATCGGGGTGCCCGTGCTGGGATTGTGCGAGCGGGGCGCTGGCCGAGTGTGAAGGTAGTGCGGGCCTGCGCTTTTCCTACTCGTTTGACACAATCAGGGGCATGGCTGAGACGACGTACAGCATCGGGGAAGGCCCGGCGACGCGGGTGAGCCTGTCGCTGCCGGAGGGGACCGCGGAGGCGATCCGGGCGCGGGTGGGGAAGAGGGAGTTCTCCGCGTTCATCGCCGAGGCGGTCGAGCGTGAGCTGCGCGGGCAGGTCCTGGACGAGTACCTGGCGGACTACGAGAGCCGCAAGGGGCCGGTCTCCGAGCAGGCTCGTCAGCGGGCGCGGCAGGTCTTCGACGAGGTGTTCGCCGAGGAGGCCGAGTGGCCCGCCGCAGGCTGAGTCACGAGGGGACGCTCGTCCTCGACAGCGAGGGACTCTCGAAGCTGCTCGCTGACGAAGAACAGGTGGTGGCTCTGATCGCTGAGGCGCGCTCGCGCGGCATGGAGGTCGTGATCAGTGCGCTCACCATCATCGAGGCCGTCCACGCCCGTACGAACAAGCCACGCCTGAACTGGGTGCTTTCCGGGCTG
Source organism: Streptomyces sp. WG7 (assembly GCF_049975785.1). Taxonomy (NCBI): domain Bacteria; kingdom Bacillati; phylum Actinomycetota; class Actinomycetes; order Kitasatosporales; family Streptomycetaceae; genus Streptomyces; species Streptomyces sp. WG7. Next base: position 17,148 of record NZ_JBNGGE010000002.1, on the reverse strand, counting down.
CGGGTCGTCCCGGTCGGTGACGAGGAGGCGAGGGCTGCCTCGAAGCTGCTGATGAATGCCGGGTTGCACGGGCACAAGTACGCGATCGATGCGGCCGTCGCCGAGGCCGCGCTGCGACAGCGCCGCCCCGTGGTCATGCTGACTTCCGATAGTGACGACATGGCCAAGCTGTGCGGCGAGCGAGTCCGGCTCGTGGCGGTGTGATTTCCCTTGGTCCGGCTCAGTAGGAGCGGGGTCCGTAGGGGCTCCAGTGACCGAGGAAGGGCTTGAGGTCGTCGCCGCTGGGTTTCGGCGGCGTGGGCAGTTTCGGCGCTGAGGCCGATTCGGTGAGGTTTTGGAGGTGTGCGTCCGCGAACGCGAGCCACCGGCGGTCGTAAGCCTGGAGGTATGAATGACTGCCCCGGGGCTCGGTAGATCCGTACGGAGCGGCGACCGCCGGTCGAGGCCCGGTGCGGGCGGTGGGAAGATGCCGAGGAGGGGCGGAGAAGGGCGGGGAGCGTGGGGCGGGGCGAGCGGGACACGGTCGTGAGGGGAGCGCGACTGTATGAGGCGGCGCAGGCAGTGGTCGGTGACCACGGAAGGGCGGTGGAGGCGGTACGGGCGGCACTGAAGCCGATCCATGACGCGGCGGTGAAGCGGGAGCTCGACGCCATTCCCGTCGCCCGGCTGCAGGACGTCACCGAAGGGCGGCTGCGGTTGGGGAGCGTCGAGAAGAGCGGACTGCGCACCCTGGGCAGTGTTCTCGAAGCGGGTCCCTACCGGTTGCGGCAGATTCCCGGTGTCGGGCAGCGCACCGTCGACCAGATGCTCGCCGCCGCCCGCAGGCTCTCCGAGGCTGTGCACGAGACCGTGGCCGTCCACATCGACGTGGACCGGCCGGAACCGCGCACCACCGCGCTCGTCATGGCCCTGCACGTCCTGGTGGAGGCCGGCCCGGACGCCCGGCGTGCGGTCGACAAGGCGACCGTCCTGGCGGAACGGCTCGGTCCGTTGCTGGCCGACGCGAGGCCCGCCACCGGTAGGGTCCGGATGCTCCTGGCCGGCCGGGAGAAGAAGGCTCGCGCGTGGGCGGCGGTCGCCGAGACCCGGTCGCTGGTGGACGAGGCGGAGCAGGCCGGTCTGCCGGAGCTGCTCGCCCAGGCGTCGGTGGACCTGCTCCGGGGGCTCTCGTCCGACGTCGCGGCCTGGGTGGACTTCGAACTCCGCTCCGCCGAGTACTACAGCCTGCTCGCCGAGATCTCCGGGCGGCTGCCGGACGCGGCTGCCGCAGAGGGCTTCCTGCCGGACGAGATTGCGGAGCGGGTACGGACCCAGCACCTCGACGACACGCACCGGCGGGTCTCCCTGCGCGGCTACCAGGCGTTCGGCGCACGGTTCGCGCTGGCGCAGCGCAAGGTGATACTCGGCGACGAGATGGGCCTCGGGAAGACCATCCAGGCGATCGCCGTTCTCGCCCACCTGGCCGCCGAGGGGCAGAGTCACTTCATGGTGGTCTGCCCGGCGAGCGTCCTCGTGAACTGGACACGGGAGATCGAGGCCCGCAGCGCCCTGCGCGTCATGGTGCTCCACGGTCCCGACCGGCACTACGCGTTCGCCGACTGGAAGGGGCGGGGCGGCGTCGGGGTGACCACGTTCGACGCGCTGCGCGGCTTTCCCACACCGGGCGGCGGGGAGGTCGGGCTGCTGGTGGTCGACGAAGCGCACTCCGTGAAGAACCCGAAGGCCAAGCGGTCCCAAGCGGTCGGCCTGTGGGCGGAGCGTTGCGAGCGCGCCCTTCTCATGACCGGAACCCCGATGGAGAACAGGGTCGTGGAGTTCCGCAACTTGGTCCAGATGCTCGACGGCGACGTCGCGGACTCCCTGGGCGAACGGGATGCGTTGGCCGGATCGGTTGCCTTCCGCAAGGCTGTGGCCCCGGTCTACCTGCGGCGCAACCAGGAGGACGTGCTGACGGAACTCCCGAGCCTTCAGCAGACCGACGAGTGGGAGGAGCTGAGCGCTTCGGACGAGGAGGCCTACCGCGAAGCCGTGCGCGCGGGCAACTTCATGGCCATGCGCAGGGCCGCTTACATGCGTCCCGAGAAGTCGGCCAAGCTGGACCGGCTCCGGGAGATCGTTCAGGAGGCCGGCGAGAACGGGCAGAAGACCGTGGTCTTCTCCAACTTCAGGGACGTACTGGGCGTGGTGAAGGAGGCCCTTGCGGCCGGAACCGCCAGGGCCACTCCGGTGTTCGGTCCGCTGACCGGCGGCGTCCCGGCCCAGCGCCGCCAGGAGATCGTCGACGACTTCGCCGGTGTCCAGGGCCCGGCGGTGCTCCTGGGGCAGATCCAGGCAGCGGGCGTCGGCCTTAACATGCAGGCCGCCTCCGTCGTCGTCATCTGCGAACCCCAGATCAAGCCGACCATCGAACATCAGGCGGTGGCCCGGGCCCACCGTATGGGCCAGGTCAGGCCGGTTCGCCTGCACCGTCTCCTCGCCACCGGAGGTGTCGACGAACGCATGGTGAAGATGCTGGAGACCAAGACGCGCCTGTTCGATGCCTATGCCCGCCGCAGCGCCGTGGCCGAAGCCACCCCGGACGCGGTCGACGTGTCGGACACCGAGCTGGCACGTCGGATCGTCGAGGAGGAACAGGCTCGTCTGGGTATGACGGACGAGAGGCCCATGTCATCCGAGTAAGGGTGTCCTCCGGTCCGCGGCCAGTCCGCAGGACATCCGTATCGCGGCAACCGCTGAGCGGCATCGAGCCACGGTCCTGCACTACGACGGCGACTTCGACATGATTGCTTCGGTGAGCGGTCTGCACGCCGAGTGGGTCGTGGAGCCGGGGACCGCCGACTGAGCCGGAACGCGTTGTGCTGTCCGCAGTAGTCCGCAGTAGTCCGCAGAACCTGAAGCGGCTGCCCGACGACCGGCTGCCCGCGGCGACGCCACCCACGGCCCCGGTGATCTGCTGACCGCCTGGCCGCGGTGAGGGGCGGATGTCAGCTGAGGGACGGGAGTCGGTGAGGGCCTCGGTCGCTCACAGGCGCTGGTGGGCGGCGTCGGCGGTCCTGAGCCTCCTCGATGCACCGGTCACGCCTCGGGAGCGGCGGTTGACAGCGGCGCGGCGACGGCGTCCAGAGCGGCTCGGCCCGACGTGTCCACCAGGTCGGGGAGCAGGGCGATGCAGTGTTCCAGGCCGTCGGTCCAGCCGACGTACGCCGCGTAGTCCGCGACGTGGACGACGCTGCGCAGGCCCGCTGCGAGGGCGAGGGGGGTGAGGTCGTCGGGGGCGAGGGGGCCGTAGCCGGTGAGGAGTGCGGTGGCCAGGGCGGCGAAGGGCGGGGCATGGGTGGGGCCGCAGAGGCGGGCCATTTCGGCCAGCTCTCCTATGAGCCAGCCGGTGTCGAAGGCCGCCGGGCCGTGGGAGAGGGTCTCGCCGGTGAGGAGGACGGCGTGGGCCGGTGCGGGGGACGGGATGATCAGGCCGACCGAGGGCTCGCCGTGCAGGAGTGTCCACGGGCGGGCCGGGGTGGGGGTGGCGAGGACGTCGCACCAGTCCGAGAGTTCGCGCAGGCGGGCCGGACCGAGGACGGCGGTCAGGCGGTGGTGGGCGTGGTCGTCGGCCGAGTGCAGCCAGCGTGCCAGGCGGGTGACGGGTGGGGGGACGGGGGCCGGGTCGATGAGGACGGGGCCCTGGGCGTGGAGGGAGCGCAGGGCACGGCCCGTACTCGCCATGGCCGGGGTGAGGGTGTCGCGGTGGGCGGGGTCCGCGGGGTCGGCTGTCGGGGGCCAGATCAGGTGGCCGAGGGACGAGCCGCCGGCGACCCGGTACTCGTACGCGCCGTCTTCCGCGAGCTCGGCGGCCGCCAGTCCGGTGCCGGCCGGGAGCGCGGGGAGTGCGCGGGCGGGGATGCCGTCCTGGAGGACCTCGCGGCGCCAGAGGTGGCTGTCGCCGGACCGGTAGACGCGGGTGTGGAGGCGGCCCGTGCGCATGTCGCGGACGGGGGGACCGAGCGCGGAGTGGTTCATGCCGATGCCGCTTCCGTCCGCAGCGCCGTGTGCCTGGCCTGGAGCTGTTCGACGACCGCCGGCATGGGGGGCGGCACGCGGGCGTCGTCGCGGCCCGTGGTGATGCTGCGGCCGGGGACCGGGGGGACGACCACGACGTTCTTCTGTGCGGAAAGGGTGGCGAGGTGCGTGCGGACCGTCTCGCTCCGGTCGGCGCCCGGGGGGAGGCAGGGGGCGACCGCGACCGGGGCTTGAAGGCACTGCAGGGCGAGGAGGACGGGGGTGTCGGCCATGCCGGTGGCGTACCGGCTGATGAAGTTCACGGTGGCGGGGTAGACCAGGACGGCGTCGGCCCACTGCGCGAGCTCGACGTGGAGCGCCCCGGCCCCGGTGTCCGTGTCCGGCGGCCACTCGTCGACGAGGGTCTCGCGGCCGCCGAGTGCGGTGAGCGCCTGGCGCGCGACGAAGCGCTCGGCGCTGCGGGTGACGACGGTGCGCAGGTCGAGCCGGGGGTACGTCATGCGCAGCCAGCTGACCCAGGTGGGCAGTTGCCAGGCGTGCAGTGCGCCGGTGCCCACCAGGAGCAGGCGTTCGAAGGTCAGGGCCGGGGCGGGGGCGGCGAAGGGGTTCGCGGCCTGGGGCGTGCCGGATGACGGGGAGCTGGTCACTGTGGGGTCTCTCCGGAGGTGAGGACGGTGGCGTCGCCGACCACGACGCGGGACGTGGGGCCGGGGCCGAGGAAGGCGCGCGCGGCGGCCGTCACCTCGGCCGGGGTGACGGTGCGCAGCCGCCGGGCGTAGTCCTCCGCCCAGTCGAGGGGGATGCCCCAGCAGCACAGCGTCGAGAAGAACTGGGTGAGGGCGGCGGGCGAGGCGCGCAGGGCGGCGATCATGCCGAGCGAGTAGCGGCGCGCGTCCTCGACCTCGGACGGCTCCGGTGGGCGGTTCGCCATCCCGGTCCACTCGGCGCGCAGCTCGGACAGCACCGTGTCGGTGGCGGCGGTCGCGCAGGCGCCTTCGAGGAGGACGCTGTGCGTGCCGAGCATCTGGTCGAAGTACGACACCACATGGCACGACAGGCCGAGGCGCTCACGGATCCGTCCCATCAGGCGGGAGGAGAAGTATCCGGCGAAGACGGCGTTGGCCAGGGCCAGGGCCGGGTAGCGGTCGTCCTCCCAGGGCACGCTGGGGAAGGACATCAGGAAGTGCGACTGGAGCGCGCGGGGGCGGTGGACGACGACCTGGTGGTCGCGCGGGGCGGGCAGCGGCCCGGCGGCGGGGGAAGGCGCTGCGGGGGGCCGGGCGTCGATGCCGGCGAACGCGGCTTCGGCCAGGTCCAGTGCGTGCTCCGGGGGCAGGTCCGCGACCACGACGAGATGGGCGCCGGACAGGCGCAGCATGTACCGCCTCGCCGTTTCGACGTCGGCGGCGGTGAGGGCGGTGATGTCGTCCGGCCCGGGCAGTCCGGCGAAGCAGCCGAGGGGCCCGAACCGGCTGGTCCACAGCGCCTCACGGGCGGCGGTGGCGGGGTTGGACGCCTGCATGGGGGCGCGCCGCGCCAGCCGGGTGCGGGCCAGTGCCACCCGATCGGCGGGGACGGCCCGCGGAGTGAAGGGGAGGGTGAACTCCCGCAGGAGGTCCGCGAGGCCGGCCGGGTCGACGTGGGCGGTGGTGATGAACCACTCCGCCGTCCGGGCGGAGCGCAGTTCGTGGTCGGTGCCGCGCAGCACCGCGTCGGCCAGCAGTTCCGCGAGCGCCGACTCCCGTGGTGTGCCCGGGGTGTACGGCTGCTGCAGCTGGACTTCCGCGGTCGCCGCGTGGGGGTCCTGGACGGCGACGGCACGCAGGCCGCAGTCCAGCGCACGCCAGGCGGCGGCGGGCAGGCTGATCCGGTCGTCGGAGCCGAGCGGGGGCAGCGGCCGCGGTGCGGCGGCGGACGCCAGCTCGGCGGCGCCGCGGTAGCGGGCGTGGCCGGGCAGCGGTGTGCGGAGGCTGCTCATGCGGGGTCGCCTTGGGGTGGAGGGCCGACGGTGAGGGCGGCGGGGTCCTGGCAGACCAGCCGGCCGGCCGCGGCGGCGGCCTCTGCGGGGTCCACCTGTGCCAGCAGGGCCGGGACCTCGGCGACGAGGTCGGGCCGGTCGTGCAGCAGGGTGAACGCGCCCAGGGCGCGGGCCTGCCGGAGAGGTTCGGCGTGACGGCGGGCCCAGCCCAGGCGCAGCAGGCGGACGGCCCGGGCGAGCCGGTCGGGGCGCGGGCCGTCCGCCGCCAGGGAGGTCAGCTCCCGCTGGACGAAGGCGGCCAGATGCCGGGGGTCCTGGCCGTCGTGGTGGAGCGTCACGACGAGGGAGTCCGGGTCGAGCGCGTCGAAGGGGGCGAAGAAGCCGCACTGCGCCTTCACCGAGGTCACGGGCAGCCGGTGGGCTCCGGCGGCTGCGGCGAGGCCGCCGGGGGAGTCGCCGGTGAGCATTCCGGCGAGCACCACATGGGCGGCGTAGCCGAGGGGGTCGGTACGGAAGGACGGCAGCCGGAAGCCGAGGGCGGTGGCGTGAGCCGTGGTCCGGGCGTCCGTGACGCGGCGCAGGCGGGTGGAGCCGGGCGGCGGCTCGGGCAGTGCGGGCGCCACCGCGGCGGGCCGCGCGGGCAGGGCGCCGAAGTGCCGCGTCACCAAGCGGGTGACGTGCTCCTCGGGGAGGTCCGCGACGACGGTGAGTACGGCGTTGGAGGGGGTGTAGTACGCGTCGAAGAAGGCGGCGCAGTCCTCGACCGTCGCCCGCTCCAGGTCCTCGAAGACGCCGTATCCGTTGTGCGCGTTGGAGAACTTCCGGTACATCGCCCCGGGCAGCTCGGTCCACGGGAAGCCGCCGAAGGGCCGGTCCAGGACATTGCGCCGGACCTCTTCCTTGACGACCGCGAGCTGGGTGCTCAGATTCCGCTCCGTGAATTTCGGCGCGGCCATGCGGTCCGATTCCAGGAACAGCATTCTTTCCAATGCTGATTCTGGTGCGCTCTGGTAATACTCGGTGTAATCCTGCCGGGTTGACGCATTGGCCGTCCCGCCGGATCCCTGAACAACCGAGAAATGTTGGGAAGGGGCGATGCTGGCGCTGCCCTGGAACATGAGGTGCTCGAAGAGGTGCGCGAATCCGCTGCGGCCTTCCGGCTCGGAGCGGAAGCCCACTCCGTAGTGCACGCTGACGCTCGCGAGGCCTTTCGGGCCGTACCGGCCGTGGACGGTGCGAAGGCCGTTGGGCAGCACGGACCGGGAGGGAGACAGGTCGGTCATCTACTGCCTTCCGCGCGGGCACTCCGGGCCGGGATCCGACTGTCCCCGGCCCGGAGGCGCTGGTCGGTCGCCTGGATCAGCAGCCGAAGATGGCGCTGACGGTGATCGCGCAGCCCTGCGAGGAGGTGACGGTGCTCGTGATGGCCGGCGCCTCCGAAGCGTCGGCGGCGGCGACCTCCTCGGTGCTGGCGTAGGCGGAGTAACCCTCGAAGAGCTCAACGGCGTCCATGGAATTCACCTTTCTCTGAGGAAATATGGATGAATATCGCACGGAGGTCAGCTTTCTGCCCCGCACGCGATGTAATGCTTACATATTCCATGGAGGCGTTCAATGGGGAAAAGGAAGATCTGGGGAATCAATATTCCGATGCAATGCGGAGGGGTCGATTCCTGATTCGGCCAGCCGAGTGAGCACATACGTGTGCGCACGTGAGAGGTCGCCGTCCGCCATCGCGTCCACGACTCCCTCGGCGATCGCGAGGCTGCGGTGCTGGCCGAAGCTGCCGCCCGACCGGCCCGGCCGGGCGTCGTCCGGCTCCCACGCCAGGGACAGACCGGGCGCGAGGGCGCGGGCGAAGGCCGAGGTCTCCGGGCCGACGTCCGCCGCGGACACGGCCCCTGCGACGGCGGGTACGGCGTGCCAGGCCGCCGCGCCCAGATAGACCACCATCCCGTCGAGGCGGGGCAGCAGCGTCCGGCTGGAGGTGATCTTGGACCGGTAGGGGACCTCGAGCCCCTCCAGCACGCCGAGCACCGCGCTCCAGACCCGCACGGCCGCGCCGGGGTCGGTCAGATGGATGTACAGCCGCACCAGCGGACCGGGACCGCAGCTGCCCCGGGAGCCGTCCACCAGGAAGAAGCCCGGGGACAGCCGGGGCCGCGCGGTCGGTAACCGCAGGACGTGGTACCCGTCCCCGGACACGCCGCCCACAAGCTCCGGCGGTGCCGCGTCCGGCAGCCGCACCCGTACGCCTCCGACCGTGGCCACCGGGCCGCCGGGACCTGGGCCGCCGAGACCTGGGCTGCCGGGACCTGGGCCCCGTTCGGCGGGGCCGTCGAGCAGGCGTGCGGCCACCGGTGTGGTCGCATGCGGCACGGCTTGGGCCAGGGGCACCTCCAGCGCCGGGTCGCGGCGCAGGATCCCGGGCTTGTCGCCGAAGGCGTGCCCGGCGTGGAAGACCTCGTACAGCGCGGTGCCCAGACGCTGGCACAGGCGGCGCGGACGGTCCGCCGTCACATCGCGGTCGCCCAGACGCACACCCGTACCGTCCGGCGACAGGGAGACCGCGGCCAGCACGTGCGAGACGGCGGGATCGAGCGCGCCCTGCCGGGTGTTCTCCGCGACGGTCATCTCAACCCTCCAGACCTATGGTCCTGGCGAACTTCTCCGGCTGGAGCAGCGCCGTCCGGCCGATACCCGAGGCGGCCCGGCTCATCGTGTCCAGGCTGGGCTGCTGCTCGGCGGAGGCGATCATCCGGTCGATCAGATGCCAGCCGGCGAAGCCGGTGGCGCGGGCCGCCACCTCGGCCGCGTCGCCGCCGGACAGGCCGGCCGCCTCCCGGTATCCGGCCCAGAAGGCGGTGTTACGGCTCCGCAGCCGCGTCAGTTCGCTCACACCCCGCTCGACGATGTCCTGGTGCGAGAGCTGCGCACGCTCCGCCGAGCCCTCGGGGATGCCGAGCACCGCCCGGTACAGCCACTCCCCGGCGAAACTGCCCACGTCCCGGGCCGGGTCGGCGAGCCGGAACTCCTCCCAGTCGCACACGTACAGGTCTCCCTCGTGCCAGAGCAGCTGGTCGAGCCGCAGGTCGCAGTGCGCGGGCGCCTGCGCCGCGGCACGCTCCCGCGCGCGCAGCCCCGTCAGCGCGGACCGCAGCTCGCCGTCGTTCTGCAGGAGCCGCCAGGCGTCGAGCATGGCCCCGCTCGACAGCACGTACGTGGACAGCGGGATGGCCTCCAGGAACGCCAGCGGCGGCAGCATCGGCGGTGAGGTGTCCAGCGGGCGCGGCGCCCGGGCCACCGCCTGCCCGCCCACCGCGTGCAGCGCGCCGATCGCACGGCCCGTCCGGTACGCCATCTCCTCCGGGAACGCGTCGTCCTCGGCCAGTGCGTTGCCCGTCCGGGAGCCGCGCAGCCAGGCGAAGGCGATCAGCAGCTCGGGTTCGTCGAAGCCCAGCAGCCGCGGTGTACGCAGCTCCGGAACCGGGTGGGCGGCTGTGAACTCCTCGAAGTCGCGCATACGGGCGAACCGTTGCCGCGCGTCCGGCTTCAGCGCGTCCACCTGCTTGACGAAGACGTCCACACCGGTGTCCGTCGTCCCCGTCACGCTCTGGTTGCTGCCCAGCGGCGCCGTCGTGTCCGAGCCTGCCAGACCGCCCAGTCCGAGCCGGTCCAGCAGCACGTGCACGGTCGCCGACGAGCCGAGCCCGGTGGCCGGCGCCGAAGCCCACGCCACGCTGTTCACCGTCATAACGGCGTTCCCCCCTCGAAGTCATTCGGTCGGACGAACTCGTTGAGCAAGAAGGCCGTGGAGCAAGAAGGCCGTGGATCAGGAAGGCCGTAAAGCGAGGCGGTCGCAGAGCGACGTGCCCGGTGGGCTCACCGGCCCCGCATGGTCCTGCGCGCCGTCACCCCCACCCACCAGGCCATCCCCGCCCCGACGACCAGGGGCCACAGCAGCCCCGCGGCACCCGGCTCCGCTCCGCGCACCGGACCGTCCACGATCGCCAGGCAGCCCAGCGCCACCAGCGGTCCCCGCGCCTGCCACAGCAGCGCCGCCAGTGGCCCCGTGTCGCCCAGCGGCGTCATCGAACCGATCATCAGATGCACCGGTACGACGCCCCGGTAGGCGCTCACCAGCGCGGCACCGACCAGCGCGGGCACCAGCGCGGGCAGCACCAGCAGCCGGTCCGACCACAGGCCGGCCCCGGCGGCCGCCGCCGCGCCCAGGGCGAACAGCACCAGCAGCCCCGCCGCGGGCACCACCCCGTGCCACAGCGCCAGCACCCGGGCGGGCCAGGGCAGATGCGCCGAGCGCCGGACGTCGTCCGTCTCCAGACGGGCCGGTTCCGCCAGTTGCGCCGCGGCCAGATACCCGGCCGGCAGCGCCATCAGCGGCACCGCGGCCGGTGTGTCGTCCAGGCACAGCAGCGCCACGGCCGCAGCGGCCCAGATCGCTGCCCACACCGGCCGCCCCGGTGCGCGCAGCAGCGCGGTCGCATCCCGCCACGGGACGAGCAGCCACCCCCGTCGCGGGAACGGCAGACGCACGGCGGAGCGCACGGTGCGCGAGCGAGTGGCTCGTACGGCCGCTCGTGCCTGCCGCAGGTCCAGGGAGTACAGGGACGCCTGCACCCGCAGCGCGGTGCCCGCCTGGGTGCGCAGCACCCGGGCCGGGATGCGTGCTGCCGCGTCGGCTCCCGCCCGGCCCGCTGCACCCAGCAGCAGGGCCGACACGGCGACCCCGGCCCACCCGGCTGCCGCGGGGGCCCCGCCCGCCACCGCCACCAGCGGCAGCGCGGCCCAGCCCCACGGCCCCGACCAGGGCACGACCCGTTCCCCGGCCCATGAGCCGCCCGCCAGTGAGACGGCGGCGAGCAGCCAGAGGACCGCCACCACCGCCCACGCCGTCCGCCGGATCCAGGTCCTGCGCCGCAGCCCGGTGTCGCTGTGCAACTGGACCAGGGTGGCCAGGGCGGTCCCGGCGAAGCCGGCCGTCGCGCCCGTCATCGCTCCCCCGGCGGTCGCGGCCCACCAGGCGCCCGCCCCGAGGGCGTGCAGCAGGAACCCGGCCACCGCGCCGACCGCGGTCGCGATCGCCGTGGTCGTCACCGACGCCACGACGAAACGGGGCAGCAGCAGGGCGCGGCGCAGCACCGGCTGCGGCAGCAGCCACGACAGCGCTGCCCGCTCCAGCAGCACCGGCCCCTGCCACATGGCCCGCCCGGCCAGCATCAGCACCACGGTGGCCAGCACGGCGGGCAGGGCCGTCGGCAGCGCCGACAGCACGCGCTCGGCCACCGGCCCCCGCAGCCGGCCGTCCGCGCCGGCCTGCGCTGCGGCGACCAGCAGGGGGACGCCCCAGATGCCGACGAGCAGCGCCGTGCAGTACAGCGTGTAGGCGATGCTCTTGCGCCGCTCCTCACGCCGCCCCGCCCGGACCAGCCGGATCCGGGCCAGGACCGCGCCGGTGTGCTGGGCGGCGTCGGCCTCGTCCACGGTGCGCACCGGACGCGTCATCAGCTCAGCCACCGGACACACCCGCGACCAGCAGGCCCTCGCCGGACACGGTGTACTCGGCGTCGGCCACGGCGTCCGCCAGCTCCCGGTTGTGGGTGGCCAGGAGCACCGCTGTCCCCCGCTCCTTCGCGGACCGCAGCCGTCCGGCCAGCCGGGCCCGGGCGTCCGAGTCGAGTCGCTGCTCGGGCTCGTCGAGCAGGAGCAGCTCGGCGGGCCGGACGAAGGCGTGCGCCAGCGCCATCAACTGGTTCTGCCCGGAGGACAGCTGGTGTGGCAGCGCGTCGGCGCGCTCGGTCAGATGGTGCTCGGCCAGCACCTCGTCCACCGCGTCCTCCGCCCCGTCGCGCAGGCCGTGGGCCAGGGCGACGAGCATCAGATGCTCACGGACGCTCAGGTCCGGATAGCCCACCCCGCTGTCCAGGACGGCGGCGACGGTGGCCCGTACGGCCCAGTCGTCCTCGGAGACGGCCGTGCCGCGCAGGGTGACGCTGCCCGACTCCGGGAGCTCCTGCCCGGCGGCGAGCCGCAGCAGAGTGGACTTCCCCGAGCCGTTCTCACCGAGCAGGACGACGCACTCACCCGCGCCGACGGCCAGGCTCACCCCGTTGAGGACGGCCCGGCCGCTGTACCCGTGCCGTACGTCCGCCAGTTCCAGCAGGGCGCTCATTACGCCGCGTCCGCCGCCTCGTAGACCGACACATGGCGCTGGCTGCCGGGACCGTAGGGCTCCTTCGACCAGCCCGCGTACCGCTCGACGAGCCGCAGACCCGCGCACCGGGCCATGGCGTCGATCTCGGCGGGCCAGGCGTAGCGCAGCGCGGTGTGGGCGGTGCGGGTCGGGCCGTCGGCGAGCAGGGCGAAGATCAGGACGATGAGCTGCTGCGACTGGACCACGTGGCTGCTCTCCAGCATCACCGTGCCCGGACCGAGGAAGCGGGTCGTGGTCTTCTCGCCCTCCTGCCGGTGGTACGGGGTGGGCTCGAAGGCCTCCAGGACCACCCGCCCGCCGGGGGCGAGATGCTCCCGCATCGCGCGCAGGCAGTCGATCTGCTTGTCCTGCTCGGGCAGCGAGAAGAACGTGTTGAGCGCCATCAGGACGACATCGTGCCGCCGGCCCGTGGTGGCCGTGAGGAAGTCACCCTCGATGGCCTTCACGGCACTGGCGGAGTCCCGCACGGCGAGGTCGGCGAGCATACGGGCCGAGGAGTCGATGCCGTACACGTCCACCCCGCGACCGGCCAGCGGCACGGCGAGCCGTCCGTTGCCCACACCCAGCTCCAGCACGGACCCCCCGGGCGGGCAGAGCGTCGAGACGAACTCCACGGTCTCGGCCGTGCCGGAGAGCGCGTCCGGGTACATCTGGTCGTAGATGTCCGCGAGAAGGTCGTCGTAAGCGTTGGTCCCCATGTGGGTGACGCTAGACATGCCCGAGCAGGTAGATCAAGAACGCATGATCAGCATGACCAGAAACCAATCCTCTCGCAGGAGAGCGGGATGACTCGCGTTCGAGCAGTTGTCCAGCGATCTTCGAGCGCCGCGTGCTGCTTTGGCACACGGCCGAAAAACTGCCCTCGGGAACAGCGGCTCGTACGGCAGGTCACCGTCCTCGGGTATGAGGGGCGGTGACCTGCCGCGGTGGTCACTCGGAGGTCCGGCGGAGTACGAGGGTGATGAAGCCGAAGCTGTCGCGGTAGCCGTGCAGCCATTGCGAGCGGTGGGTGGTGGCGACTTCGAGGGCCTCGGCGCTGTCGGGGTGCTCGGGGTGGTCCAGCGCCCACGTCGCCACGGATCCGGTCCAGCGCCACTCGAAGTCGTCGAGTTCCTGACGTGTGCTGAGGTGCCCGAAGACAGGGGTCCAGCCGTGGGCGACGACACGGTCCACGGTGGTCGCCAGGTCCTCGTACTCGCCCAGTATCTCGCGGGCCGCGGTGCTGGGCTCGCGCTCCCAGTAGGCGTCGCCGACCAGGACGCGGCCGCCGGGGGCGAGGTGCCGGCGGGCGGCGTCGAGGGTGGGCAGGAGACCGCCGAAGGCATGGGCGGCACCGACGCTGAGCACCGCGTCGAAGGGCTGGGGGGACGCGAACTCGGCGGCGTCCTGGTGGTGCAGTACGAGCCGTTCGCCGACTCCCAGGCCGGTCGCCTCCTTCCTGGCCCGGGCCAGGGCCGGAGCCGAGGTGTCGACGCCCTCGGCGGTCACGTCCGGGTGCGTGGTCAGAGTCCGCAGGAGCCAGGCCGCCTCACCGCAGCCGAGGTCGAGTACGCGTTCACCGCCCCGGTCCACGGTTCGACGGAGCAGCCGGCGCACCGACTCGTCGTCAAGAGGGCTGTTGACGGAGTGATCGGCGCGTGTCAGCCGAGAGATCAGATCGCGGTCCATGGCGCGCAGCCTGACAGTGTCGGACACGCTTCGCATCTGCTTTACCGCGCCGTTGACCAGACCCGCGCGTGCCGGACCCGCAGACCCGCGAGGGCTTCGGACGGTCGCGTCCGCCGTCATGGCCATTGGCTGCCACTGAGAATCTAGGACGGGCAACCGGCTTGTAGGGCAGGGTGGTTGGCGATTGCGGAGCTACGAGTCGTGAGGGAGTCGGCATGGACAAGGTGTGGCTGATCACCGGTGCGAGCAGTGGATTCGGGCGGGCGATCGCCGAGGCGGCCCTGGCCGACGGCGACGTGGTCGTCGGTGCGGCACGGCGCCCCGAGGCGCTCGCCGGTCTCGTGGACGCCCACCCCGGCCGGATGGAGGCGCTGCGCCTCGACGTCGCCGACACGGCCGCCGCGGAGGCCGCCGTGCGGGACGTGGTGGCGCGACACGGCAGGGTCGACGTACTCGTCAACAACGCGGGCCGTACGCACGTCGGCGCCTTCGAGGAGACGGGCGAGGACGAGCTGCGCGCCCTGTTCGACGTGCACGTCTTCGGGCCGGCCGCGCTGACGCGGGCGGTGCTGCCGCACATGCGGGAACGTCGCTCGGGTGCGATCGTGCAGATGAGCAGCATGGGCGGGCAGCTGTCCTTCGCGGGTTTCTCGGCCTACAGCGGCACGAAGTTCGCGCTGGAGGGCATGTCCGAGGGGCTCGCGGACGAGGTGCGGGAGTTCGGCATCAAGGTGCTCATCGTCGAGCCGGGGGCCTTCCGCACCGGCCTGTTCGGGGCGGGCAACGCCGGGATGAGCGCGGACAGCGGCGTGTACGCGAAGGTGAGCGAGACCCGCGGGCTGGTCTCCGGCGGCGACGGCAACCAGCCCGGCGACCCCGCCAAGGCGGCGGCGCTCGTTCTCGCCGCACTGGCGGCCGAGCGCACCCCGCTGCGCCTGCCGCTCGGCGATGACGGTGTCAGCGCGGTACTCGGCCACCTTGACCAAGTCCGCGAGGACGTCGAGGCGTGGGAGAAGCGCACCCGGGCCACTGCCTTCGGGGACTGAGCGGCGGCACACCGACGACTGAGCGGCGGCACGCCGGGGCTGCCCGGTGCTGCTGACCGGCGACCGACCGGCGGCTGACCGACGGCTGACCGACGGTTGGCCGGTGGGTCTGGAGCGAGGCCCGCGGGCGGGTCGCTCAGTCGGCACAGGGGCCCGCACATCCGTGCAGGGCCCTTGTGCAAATCCTCTGGAAGCCTCAATCTTTCGACTGACGCACAAAAGTCGCCCTGGATTGACATGCTCATGACCCATTGGCGTGGCCGAGGGCGGCCTGCTCGGCGTGCACGAACCCCACCACGCACCACCGACTGAGGAGGACCCCTCACATGGCAGTGCTGCGTCAGCACACTCACCGCACCACCCGGCGAAGACTGGCCGCCGTCAGCGCCGCGGCCACCGCGGCCCTCGCCGCGGGCCTCGTGTCCGCGCTCCCCGCGGGCGCCGCCCCGGCCGCCGCGGAGGGCCACGTCCAGTACCTGGACGCGGCGAACGCGGTCGCCGGCAGCTACATCGTGACCCTGAAGGCGGACGAGGCGAAGGCCGGTTCCTCCGAGGGCCGCGCGGTCGCCGAGCGCCACGGCGCCGACATCGAGCGCACGTACACCAAGGCCCTCAACGGCTACGCGGTCGAGGCCTCCGAGACCGAGGCGAAACGACTCGCCGCCGACCCGGCCGTCGCCTCCGTCGTCCAGGACCGCACCTTCCACGTCACGGGCACCCAGCCCAACCCGCCCTCCTGGGGCCTGGACCGCATCGACCAGCAGAGCCGCCCGCTGGACAACTCGTACACGTACCCGGACAGCGCCGGGCAGGGCGTGACGACGTACGTCATCGACACCGGCGTCCGCATCACCCACAACGACTTCGGCGGCCGCGCCTCCTACGGCTACGACGCCATCGACGACGACAACACCGCCCAGGACGGCCACGGCCACGGCACCCATGTCGCCGGCACCGTCGCGGGCAGCGCGTACGGCGTCGCCAAGCAGGCCAAGGTCGTCGGCGTCCGGGTCCTCGACAACTCCGGTTCCGGCACCACCGCGCAGGTCGTCGCCGGTATCGACTGGGTCGCCCGCAACGCCGTCAAGCCGGCCGTCGCCAACATGTCGCTGGGCGGCGGCGCCGACAGCGCCCTGGACGCGGCCGTCCGCAACGCCATCGCCTCCGGCGTCACCTTCGCCGTCGCGGCCGGCAACGAGTCCACCAACGCCTCCACCAAGTCCCCGGCCCGGGTGACGGAGGCGATCACGGTCGGCGCCACCACGTCGAGCGACGCCCGCGCGAGCTACTCCAACTACGGTTCGGTACTGGACCTGTTCGCGCCCGGCTCGTCCATCACCTCGGCCTGGAGCACCGGCGACTCGGCCACCAACACCATCTCCGGTACGTCCATGGCGAGCCCGCACGTCGCCGGCGCCGCCGCGCTCTACCTGGCCGACAACCCCTCGGCCACCCCCGCCCAGGTCGCGTCCGCGCTGACGTCCGCCGCCACGAGCGGCGTCGTCTCGAACCCGGGCAGCGGTTCGCCGAACCGGCTGCTGAACGTCGGCGACGGCGGCACCACGCCCCCGCCGGGCGACCGCTTCGAGAACACCGGCGACTACACCATCCGGGACAACGCGACCGTCGAGTCCCCGGTGACCGTCTCCGGCGTGCCGGGCAACGCGCCGTCCTCCCTGGCCGTCGAGGTGGGCATCGTCCACAGCTACATCGGGGACCTCCAGGTCCAGCTGGTCGCCCCGGACGGCACGGCGTACACGCTGAAGTCGTACGGCACCGGCGGCAGCGCGAACGACATCGACACCACGTACACCGTGAACGCCTCCTCGGAGACCGCGAACGGCACGTGGAGGCTGCGGGTCAGCGACAACGCCACATGGGACTCGGGACGGATCGACGCCTGGGCCCTGCAGTTCTGAGGTTCTGGCTGAGCCCGTGAGCCCGGTCTCCAGCAGGTAGGTGTCTCCTCGCCCTCGCGGAAGGAACCCGGGTCGGTGACCCGGCCCGCCGCGGGGGCGAGGTATGTCGCCCGGCTGTGTCCGCCGTATCCGCTGCCGTGTCTACGCCCAGGTGATCAACCGCTTCGGCTGTTCCAGGATCGCGGCGACGTCGGCGAGGACCTTGGAGCCGAGTTCGCCGTCGACGAGGCGGTGGTCGAAGCTGAGGGCGAGGGTGGTCACCTGGCGCGGCTTGACCTTGCCCTTGTGGAC